>SVAN01000022.1 GCA_015059375.1 Bacillota bacterium
TATTATTTTTAATATGTCAAAAAAGATCTAGAAATAGGTCTAGTTTAATATGCTTTGATATACAAAATTAATAAAAAATTTTAAAAAATTACTAAAAACTATTGATTTTTATTAGCAAGTTTTATTGGTATGAATTAAGACCAAAGGTGGACAAAAAGTAGCTATTTTGTTACAATTAAGGTATGAATATAAGTTTAGGAAGTTACAACATTTTAGTTAAGATTATCTACAAAAATAATCGTAATATTTATTTCCGTTTTGATGAAAACGCTGTTTTAATTGTAACTTGCCCTAAAAGAACGATTGATGGTGAAATAGTTGCTTTAATTCATAAAAATGCTAATGCATTAATTAAAATGTACGAAAAAGCTCTCAGTAAAAAAGAGTATGATAATGAATTTTGGTTACTCGGAAAAAAATATAATGTTGTCTTTAATCCAGATTTGGAAGAAATTCAAATTAATGGAGATTTTATCTATGCAAAAGACCAAAAAATGCTAGATAAATATGTAGCTAATGAAATTCAAAGAGTATTTAATGAAGAAATAACACTTTGTCGTCAGTGTTTTCACCAGTTGCCAGAGTTTACTTTAAAATGCCGAAAAATGAAAACTAGGTGGGGAGTATGTAATCGTAAAGATAAAATAATTACACTTAATACCGAGCTTATTAAAAAAGATATTGATTTGCTTGATTACGTAATTATTCATGAAATGGCTCATTTTTATGAAGGAAACCATTCAAAAGCATTTTGGGATATTGTCGAAAAGGCTTGTCCAAATTATAAGGAAAAAAGAGCGAGGTTAAAGAAATGAAAATAACAAGTTTAAATAATGATAAAGTAAGTCATTGGGCTAAATTAAAAATGAAAAAGTTTCGCGATATTGAGCATTTATTTATTGTGGAAAGTGAGCATTTAGTGGAAGAAGCCTTGAAAAAAGGAATTGTCAAGGAAATTATTACTACCGAAGAGGTTTTAGATGATAGTATTCCAGTTTATCAAGTGACTAGTGAGATAATGAAAAGAATCACTTCATTAGTAACCCCACCAAAAATTATGGCGGTTTGTTCACATATTATGCCTGATGATATCGAAGGTAATGTGTTATTAATTGATCATCTTCAGGATCCAGGAAATCTTGGAACGATTATTCGTAGCGCTGTTGCTTTCGATTTTAAAACCATAATTGTCAGTAATGATACAGTTGATGTCTATAACGATAAAGTTATTCGTAGTAGTGAAGGCATGATTTTTAATATTAATATCATCAAAGATGATTTAAGAAAAATGATCCCCCTTTTGAAAGACAAGGGATATTATATTATTGGTACAGATGTCAAAAAAGGACATAATATCAAAGAATTTAAAAATCATAAGTGTGCTTTTGTTATTGGGAATGAAGGGGCAGGAATGAGTTTAGACATTAAAGAAGTTTGTGATGCCTTTGTATATATTAAAATGAACAGTAGTTGTGAAAGTTTAAATGCGGCAGTAGCTTCTTCGATTATTATGTATGAAATAGCAAATTAATGGTATGAGGAAAGTATGAATAATAGTCAAAAAAAGGGATATCCAGCTTTTGCGCAAAGAAATGAAAAAAGCAAAAATGAGATTAAAATCTTGCTGCTTAAGATGACAATTTATTTAACTTTAACATCGTCATATGTTGTTATGGGCTTGGAAACTATGCAAAAAAACCTAGCGGTAACTTTAGCAGTTATGATAAGTTCATTCATATTTATGTATTTTATATCTTGGTTTGCAATTATCTTTGGTAAATTTGCCTATACAATGTATAAAATTATAATTAAAGATTTAAAAATTAATTGGTTTTTATGGTTATTTGGGGTTCCTTTTGTCATTGAATTAATTTGTTCCTTATTTATTGGAGCAATTATGCCAGCTTATTTGTTGTCACCAATTTTCATCCCCTCAATTACTTTGAGCTATACTAAGGTAGCATCTAGATTTATTGTTTTTTATATTCTGGGGCTTATCTTTTTTATTAATGATATTTTAGAAATTTTGCGAGGTAATTATGAATGATTTAGTGTATATTGGTTTTATTACTGGGCCTTTTGGTTTAAAAGGAGAATTAAAATTATCATCAGATAGTAATCATTTGGATAAAATATTTAGAGAAGGAAATAAGTTTTATATTGATAATCAGGAGTATGTTCTTAAAAAGTATCATTTTCATAAAACTCATCTAGTTACTTTTGCTGGATATGATGATATTAATAAAATAAACGACTTCTTAAAAAAAGAAGTTTATATATCTAAAAAAGATTTGCATTTGCAACCGGGAGAATATTTATATGTAGAACTTTTAGGGTGTAAGATAATTGATTCTGGTAAGGAACTTGGAATAGTTGAAGATTTATTGTGTAGTAAAAATGGCATTTTTATTAAATGTGGTAATTTGATTATTCCTTTGATTGATAAATACCTAGAAAAGGTTGACACTTCAGCAAAAATAATATATGTTAAAGGTAGCGGGGAGTTGATTTTATGAAAATCGATATTTTAACACTTTTTCCTAATCTTTTTAATGGCTTTTTATCAGAGTCAATTATTAAAAGGGCTATCGAAGCCGGAAAAGTTCAAATTAATTTAATCGATTTTCGTAAATATACGAAACTAAATAATAATCAAGTTGATGATACAGCCTTTGGCGGCGGAGCCGGAATGGTTATTATGTGTGACCCAATTGTAAGCGCTTTAGAGGATATTAAAACTAAAGATAGTCATGTAATCTTGCTTGATCCTAAAGGAAAATTATATAATCAAAAAAAAGCCCAAGTTTTAAAGGAATATAAACATTTAATTTTAATATGCGGCCATTACGAAGGCATTGATGAACGGATAAAACATTTTGTTGATGAAGTAATTGGAATTGGTGATTATATATTAACGGGTGGTGAAGTTCCCGCAATGGTTATTGCCGATAGTGTTATAAGACTTCTTCCGGGGGTAATTGCGGGAGATTCATTAGAAAGTGAATCATTTAATAATAATTTACTTGATTACCCAGTATATACTAAGCCAAGAGAGTATCGGGGATTAGAAGTGCCAGAAGTACTTTTATCGGGTGATCATAAAAAAATAGCGGAATTTCGATATAATGAAGCTTTAAGACTAACTAAAGAAAATCGTCCTGATTTACTGGAGAAGTCTAATGAGTAGGTTTTTATTAAATTTTTCAGATCAAAGTAAAACGATTATTGAATACAAAGTGACTAATGGTTATACGTTTAATCCTAGAAATAGGCAAAAAATAAAAGTGAAATCTTTGACGATTTATGATCAAAAAGGGTTAGAAAAAATAATTGAAAATAAATATAGCAGACAATATGCGCGCTTAGCAGAATTTTTACAAAAGATTTTCGAAAATGATGAAAACACCGAAGCGGATTTTATGCTGGGACTGGATGCAGTAAGTAAACTTCAGGAAATATTAGTTTATAAGTATCAAGAATGTTTAAAAAAAGAAAAATACGAACGTTTTTTAAAAGATTTATATTTTTTAGAAAAAGTTTTAAAAGATAAAATTATTGAAAGAAGAACTAGCGAAATACTAGAAAGACAAGGAAGGTAAAAGATGAATAAAAAAGATATGTTAAACGCCGCTAATAAAGCTGAAGAAATCGGAGTAGACCCTGATACAGTTATGATGTATACAGTTGAGGAATATTCAAAAGCGCACGGCGATGAAGTTGATACATTTGATGAAGATAAGGATCATATATCAGGATTACGGGCAGAAATATTTAATATTAGTGAGCAAGTTGAAGAAGTAATGAGCGAGATTGAATTGACAGAAAGATTAATTGAACGTTCTCATAACTGGGCTGAAAAACATGAACTTACTCAAGAGTTAAGAGATCTTAATAATCGTCTTACCAATCTAAATATTACGCTGCGTAAATTAATGGAAGAAGCCCAAAATCTCGAAGATAATTTTAAAACTAAATATACCAAAAGATAAAACATATTTTACAAAAGTAGATGAAATAAGAATTTTGTAAATTGTAATTTACAAAATTGGCAAGATATAAAAAGGATGATCCAATGCTTTTGGAGGGATATTTATGATAGAAAGCCCAAATTATCTAGCGAAATTGGTAAGTTTTAAGGATAAAGATTTAACAAAAATAGTAACTGGGATTAGAAGGTGTGGAAAATCAACTTTATTTGATTTATATAGCGAATATTTATTATCAATGGCATAAAACAAATAAATGTATTTAATTGGTTACTGGATAACCAATAAGATAAACTGTCAAATTAGTTTATCTTTTTATTTGCAATTGAATATCTTTCTAATTTGTTATAAAATATTATATAGGGTAGGATAATATGAATAAAAAAGGTATCAATGAAAACAATAAAAAGTTAACTATAACGATTCTTTCTCTTATAGTTCTTGTAGCGGGAATTGCTTATGCACTAGTCGGAGCAATTATTAATTATGGTAGCGCTAATATTACTGCGTCAATTGATGATAGACCAATTTTTGTGGCTGATGCTAGTAACCAAATATCGTTAGAAATTCCATATGTTAATGTAGAAAGCGATGTAGAATATGAACTTACTAATGCTACAGGAAATGTTAATGTATCTTTAACTGCTGCATATACAGCGTCATGTACTTATGATTTATACTGGCAGTGGGATGAAACTGCTGATACCAAAAATCAATATATTAAAACAAGTGGAGCTGAAAAAGAATATACGATATCAGGAAGTAATAGGGGCCAATCTTTTGCGGAAATTCAGCTTAATAATTATGATGCAAATAATTTAAAAACCAAACTTTATTCTGGGGTTATTGTTACGCAAAATTTTACTCAAGAAACGTGGGATATCACAGCCCATTTTTATAAAACTAAAGCAATTCAAGAAAGTCATAAAGGGGCAAATTATTCCGGAAAAATAGTAGTGGAAAATGTCCAATGTTATTCAAAACTAAATACATTATCAGATACCGTACTTGCTTTGGAAAGTAATGATGATTATACGTCAAAAGAGGATGGTACAATATACCGAGTAGCAAATCAAAATGGTGTAAGATACGAAGGAAAGAATCCTGATAATTATGTTGAGTATAATGGTGAATTATGGCGAATAATTGGTACATTTAATGGCTCAGATATGAATCTTGATCCCAATAAAGAGTATACCAAGATAGCAAGAAGTACACCAATAGGTAATATGGCATGGGATACTGGAGGCGAAAATGACTGGGTAAATTCAACACTAAATGCGTACTTAAACGGAGAGTACTTAAGCTCGCTATCAACAACGGCCCAAGAGATGATAGCAACATATAATAATAAATATTCCCTATGGCATTTAAGAGGAACAGATTCCACTACTCATCGAAGTTTGTACGCAGCAGGATGGTATGATATTGAAAGAAATACAGGTACTCCGGGATACCGAAATGGAGTAGCAGGTGACGCAGATGCCGCAAAAGAAGCAGCAATCGGACTAATGTATCCAAGTGATTATGGGTATGCTGCATATGGAACTAATTGTGATAATGAAACAAGTAATACATTATTATATTACGAACAAGGATGTGCAGCAGTGGATTGGCTAATGTATTATAATCCGGATGAAGGTTATTATTACGAATGGTTAATTTCTCCGCGTGCTGGCGATTCCAACTATGTGTTCTCTGTGCGTGGTAGCTACGGTGGATATGTCTACAACGCCAGCGTCAGCAATGAGGTTGCGGTCCGTCCTGTCTTGTATCTGGAAGCTGATGTGTTAACAATCGCTGGTGATGGTTCAAAAGAAAATCCATATAAGCTTTATAAAACACCTACATTATCGGATACTGTACTTGCTTTAGCAGATGGTTCTGATAGAATATCTAGTCAGGATGGAACAATTTACCGTGTAGCAGACCAAAATGGGGTAAGATACGAAGGAAAAAATCCTAATAATTACGTCGAATATAATGGCGAATTGTGGCGAATCATCGGAACATTTAATGGTTCAGATATGAACCTAGACCCAAATAAAGAATATACAAAGATAATTAAAGCAACCCCAATAGGAAAACATTACTGGGATAGTGGTGGTGAAAATGATTGGGTAAATGCAAGCTTAAACACTTATTTAAATGGTGAATATTTTGCATCTCTTTCAGAAAAAGCACAATCGATGGTAGCAAAATATAATGGCGAGTATTCATTATGGCATCTAAGAGGAACTAATCATAGTACATATCAAACTTTATATGCATCAGGTTGGTATGATATAGAGAGAACTACCGGTATTGCTGGTTATAGGGATGGTATGTATAATAAAGCTAATACAGAAAAGGCGGCAGCGATTGGTCTAATGTATCCAAGTGATTATGGATACGCTGCTTATGGAACTGCATGTAACAATGAAAGTACAGAAACATTAAATTCTTATTCCGGAGCTTGTGCAGCAGTAGACTGGCTAATGTATCTAGATAGTACAGGAGTATATAGAAACGAATGGATGATAACTCCGTATTCGGCAAATGCAACAGAAGCATATTATCTACGAGTAGAAGCTAGTGGAATACTTAATTACTATAGTGTAAATTCTGCTAGTTTGGCAGTGCGTCCTACCTTGTATTTATCGAGTGAAGTTGAAGTAGTAAGCGGTAATGGTTCTGAAACAAGTCCATATAAGTTACATTATGGCACTTCTGAAGATACAGGTTCTTCAAATCCATTATCAGATTACGCACTTGCACTTGAAAATGAAGACGATTACACATCAAGTCAAGATGGCTCTATTTATCGAGTAGTAGACCAAAATGGTGTAAGATATGAAGGAAAAGATCCAGATAATTATGTATGGTATAATTGCACAGATGATAATGATACATCAACATGTGAAAGATGGAGAATAATCGGAGTCTTTGATGGAGCAGATGTAGGACTCGATCCAAGTAAAAAATATACCAAGATAGCAAGAAGTACACCACTAGAAACACGTATGGCATGGGATACTGGAGGCGAAAATGACTGGGTAAATTCAACACTAAATGCGTACTTAAACGGAGAGTACTTAAGCTCGCTATCAACGACAGCGCAAGGAATGATAGCAACATATAATAATAAATATTCCCTATGGCATTTAAGAGGAACAAGTAGTGCAAATTTATTTGCTGCAGGATGGTATGATATTGAAAGAAATACAGGAACACCAGGATACCGAAATGGTACTGCAGGAGACGCAGATGCCGCAAAAGAAGCCGCAATAGGACTAATGTATCCAAGTGATTATGGATATGCAGCATATGGAAGTTCGTGTAATAATGAAAATACAGAAACCTTATTTAATTATGAAGGCTCATGTGCAGCGGTGGATTGGTTATTATACTCGGACCACTGGGAATGGTTAATATCTCCGCTTGCTAACTATTCCGACCGTGCGTTCGCTGTGTATGGCACCGGTGGTGGATATGTCGCGGGCAACGACGCCGTCGCCAGCAAGTTTTCGGCGCGTCCTGTCTTGTATCTGGAAGCTAGCGTAGAAAAAAAAGCGGGGCAAGGAACATATGATTTACCATATGAACTAGGATAGAACGGCCAGATAGGGCAGCGGCGCTGGCGGCTCGTGGGTCCGCCCGACGCGGGGGCAATTTTGAGATTCCAACATCAAAATTGGTGTTTTGTGTAAATGTTAAGAAAATAAGTTATAAATTTTATTAATAAACAAACTTATGGAAGTAATTTTAACTTCCTTTTTTAGTGAAAATATTTTGTTAAATAAAGAAACGTGATAAAATACTAATGAGGGATAGATATGAAGAGTAATGATCCATTTAAAACTGATAAACCATTATACGATTATAGTATTGACTATGATATATCACATTTACCAAAATTATTACAGGATATGATTAAGGAACTCGAAGCATTTGATAAAGATGGTGATTGGTTTAGTTATGATATGAAATTTCCAGAGTTCGATATTTTTGCTAAATCTTGCTGGAGAGAACGTAAAATAACTGAGTATGATTATAAAATTTTATTAAGAAAATACGGAGGAATATATGATTAGTAGCAATCGCCAATAGCGATTGTTTTTTTATCTTTATGAAAAGATAAAAGTATGATAAACTTATATAAGTTGATGGGAGAATAGTATGACATTAAATAGAAGTGAATTAAGAGAAAAAGCAATGATAATTTTATATCAAATTGATATTTGTCAAGAAAGAAAAATGGAATATGATATTGATTATTTAATTAAAGCTAATCTTGAAGTTGATAATGAATTTGTCAAAGATTTAGTATATGGAGTTACTACTTATAGAGATTCTTTAGATGCTTTAGCAGATAGCCATATGGTTGATTGGACGATTAAGAGATTAGATAAAACTGGTAGTGCTATTTTAAGAATGGGGTTATATGAGCTGAAATATACTGATACTCCAGAAGTTGTAGTAATAAATGAAGCTATTGAACTTGCTAAAAAATATAGTGACGATGCGGTAAGAAAAATTATTAATGCCGTTTTAGATAAAGTTATAAAGGAATAAAATGGAACGAGAGTATTTAAAAATATCAGATTTAAATAACTACATCAAGTCTGTTATTGATAAAGATCCGTTTTTAGGAAAAGTTTATCTATGTGGAGAAATATCTAACTTTAAAAATCATACTCGCGGCCATTTGTATTTTACGCTTAAAGATGATTCATCACGTATTAATGCAGTAATGTTTGCATCAAGTGCTCAAGGTCTTGGCTTTGAACCGCAAGATGGAATGAATGTTTTGGTTGAAGGAAGAGTATCTTGTTATCCAGCATCCGGAAGCTACCAAATCTATGTTGAGAAAATGGAAATGGATGGCATTGGTAAACTGTTTGTCGAATATGAGAAGTTAAAGAAGAAACTGGCGGATGAAGGTTTATTTGATTTACATAAGAAAAAAGCAATACCTAAGTATCCTAATAAAATTGGGGTTATTACAGCTTCGACGGGCGCTGCGGTTAAAGATATCATATCCACTATCAAAAGACGCTATCCGATTTGTGAGGTTATTTTATTTCCCAGTCTAGTTCAGGGTGATGATGCTAAAGAAAATATCGTAAAACAAATAAAAGTTGCCGATAACTTTGGTGTTGATACAATTATTGTTGGCCGTGGTGGTGGTTCTATAGAAGATTTATGGGCCTTTAACGAAGAAATTGTTGCACGGGCTATCTATGAATGTAAGACCCCTATAATAAGTGCTGTCGGGCATGAAATTGATTTTACAATTGCTGATTTTGTAGCGGATCTTCGGGCACCAACTCCAACGGGAGCTGCGGAAATGGCTGTGCCAACGATAATGGACGTGCAAACTTTAATTGATAACTTTGAAATTAGACTTAATAAAAATATTAAGAATATGGTTAATCAAAAATTTATTATGCTTGAAAGATTTAAAAGAAGTTATATTTTAAAAAATCCTATGAGCATGTATGAAATAAAGGAACAAAAACTGGATAATTTGCTTGATAATATTAAGGGAAGTATAACTAATCTTATGAATGTTAAGAAAAATTTGTATGAAACGGTTATATCAAGTTATGTAATTAAAAATCCTGAGATGCTACTTGATAAAAGTAATCAGAAATTAGATTTATTGATTAATAGCTTGAAACTTTTAAATCCTCTTAGTGTATTAGAAAAAGGATATTCAGTAGTAAGTAAAGATGATGTTGCGATTAAAGATAGCAAAAAAATTAAAAAAGATGATGTAATAGATATAAGATTACATAAAGGTAATATAAAAGCTAAGGTAATGGAGGTAAAAAATGGAAAATAAAACATTTGAAAGTTCACTTAGTGAATTAGAAAAAATTGTTAAAGAATTAGAAAGTGGTAATGTTGATTTAGATAATGCTATTAAAAAATATAGCGAAGCCATGGAACTGGCTAAATTCTGTTCAGATAAATTAAAAGATGCCACTGATAAAGTTAATAAAATTTTAATGGATAATGGTGAATTAAAAGATTTTAAAGTCGAAGAAAATTAACAAATATTGGTTGTTTTAAAAGTTCTAAATAGTTAATAATAATAAAGTGATTAGATATGAAAAGATTATTGTTATTATTAACTATTTTATTTTTGCCCTTAAATGTATGGGCTTATTCTGATTATATTATTCCAGGTGGAGACACTTTAGGTATTGAAGTAGATACTGATGGGGTAATGATTATCGGTTTTTATAAAATTGATGGCAAATATAATCGGGGAAAACCGGCTCTTCAAGGCGGAGATTACATTTTAAAAGTCAATGGTATGTTAGTAAATTCAACGGATGAGTTGACGGAAGTTATTGAAAATGCACCGGATAAAAGGAGTATTAAAATTACGTATCGAAGAAATAATGCTGAAAAGGAAACAACGTTGCCACTTGTATTGAGCGACGGAAAATATAAAACAGGACTTTATGTAAAAAGTTCAATCAAGGGAATTGGTAGTTTATCATATATTGATCCAGAAACCATGATTTTTGGGGCTCTCGGCCATGAAATCGCTAATTGGCGAAGTATAACAAAACAAGTAAGGATAAACTAATAAAGGAGATTAACTAACAATATAAATCCTTATATTTAAAGGAATATAAGGGAAAACAAGAAATGAATGGAGTTAT
>SVAN01000023.1 GCA_015059375.1 Bacillota bacterium
GACCCTTTTAAAGGGTAGCGAGTAATAGATGCTTCTGGCAGTTGCAAAGGCCACTTAAGTGGAGGCCAATAGATGAGCCTTTTAGGCGAAAATGAAAAACCACCAGCTAAGCTGGTGGATATTTATTATATTTTAGTCATCTGAGAAGTATTAGTATCTATTATTTTTATTGAGTATTTATCTTTTAATATTTTATTTAATTTTTCATTATCAAACTTGTCTTTTATTCTTATACCTGCTAATGTTTCTATAGCAGAGTTAATCTGATGTTGTAGGGGACATTCCCATAATGAACTCATCTCATATCCCTTAGCTAGATAAAATGCTACAAATTCATAAACTATATTTTTAATAAAATATTCTTCTAATACATTTTCGAATGGTAGAATAATATTTAAAAATTCTTCATCAGTTATATCTTTTCCTTTCTTTTTCTAATCATATAAATTTACCTTTCATTTTAGGTCCCAAAAAGAGTACAAAATAATTTTAGGTTCTATTTAGGTCCCATTTTTATTATAATTTTATAAAAACTGGTATTAGGAACTATTCATAAAAGCCAGTATTTATAAGGGTTTTATAATTTTGTATAAATTTATATATTGACTATGCGTGCGCCCCCTGAAGAGAACTTTTTGTAAAGGTTAAGAAACATTATTTTATTTCCAACAATAAGACTATATTGGTTATAATAATAAGTGTAAAAGTAATCAAGGAGGCTCCATGAAAAAGGGATTAAAACCAATTATCGATAAAAACTCAAGGACATTAATTTTAGGAAGTTTGCCTGGAAATCAATCAATACTTAATCAAAAGTATTATGATAATAAAACTAATCATTTTTGGAAATTAATATCTTTTGTATTTGAAAATAGATATATAGATTTTATAGATTATAATGACAAATTAAAATTCTTAGAAAAACATCATATCGCATTATGGGATGTAATTAAATGCGCTGATAGAGAAGGTTCTTTAGATAGTAATATTAAAAATGAAGAATATAACGATTTAAAAAACTTATTAACAAATTCCCATATAAAACGAATTTATGTTAATGGAAGAAAAGCAGAAAATAGTTTGAAAAAATATTTAAAGATCAATAATCTTAAAATAGATTATAAATATCTTCCATCCTCAAGTAGTTTAAACGCTAAATATAGTGTAAGCGAAAAGGCTAAAGAATGGAAAAAAATAATGATTAACACAATGTAGTTTGAACTTTATTTGACAAATATGATATAATCAATATAGAAGGAGGCTATAGTATGACTTATAGCGTTAAAGAACTTAGAGAAAACTTGGCAACTAAAATAATTGGCCTAAAGATTGATCCTAAATTTAAGGAAAATCCTGGTTTTGATGCTGCCATAGAACTTATTGATAGACAAATCAGTCAAATGAATATGTTTGAATCAGCTGAAAATATCTTAGTTCAAGAAGCGGAAGGAGAAATTTCTTTCACATGGATATCAAATTTAGATGGCACAAAGTATACTTTCTCAATTCTTCGCAAAGATTCTAAAACAATTTGTTCTGTAGTTACTTCTGAACGTAATGAAGGATATTCAACTGAATTAGGTCGCGAATTAAAAAGTAAAACGGCTAAAGAAATTGAAGTTTCATTAGATGTTTTTGGATTAAATATTCGTGAGAATGGTTCTATCATAACAAATACTCAACAGGATTTAAATAAATGTCATAACACTTCGTGGGCTGAACAAAGAAAATATAATAACAAGGGCGTTATGTCAATGCGTGAATATAAAGGTTTTGCTCCCGCAGAACTATCCAAAAGTATTGAACATGCTAGGGTTGACGAAATGTTACTAGTATCGAGAAATGCATACGTTTTTGGCTTTTGGAATGATAAATACGTTGATCGAACATTGCTAGTAAGAGAAAAACTTGATTGTGCAAGGGTGGTAAAAGAAGATAAAGCACAAGGAATTAAATATTGTGCAGTAAGTATGCTTAATGATGAATATGGATTAAGGGACATGTATTTGCCTGGTGGAAGTAATCCATATCCTCGAGATGTTATAATTGAACCTATGTCAAGTGAAGATATTGATAAGCTACTGCAAAAAGAAAGAGACCCAAGGGTCGCTAGTGGTTTAAAAGACTATGCGATAGGAAGAAATACTTATCATTATAATGCATATGAAGATCCACATTTTGTTTATACGCAAGTTACAGGTTTAAAGAAATAAAAGATGAAAAGCGGTTATTTATTAACTGTTTTTTTGTGATATAATTTTTAGGGGGATTATAATGTTAGAAATAGAAAAAAATATTAATACGCACGGTTATGAATATTTTACAATAGAAACTGATGATGGAAAATTTCAAATTTCTTTTGAAAATAATTTGGATTTATACTGGCGCCCACTTACTGATGGCTGTATATTAGATTTGCCTACAACCCAAACTTATTATATAACGAAAGAAAACTATGAACTTTATCAAATTTTTTATAAACTTTATAAGCGAATTACGATGGGAAATCCTTTTGACGGAGTATCAGAACTTAATTATAATAATCAAATATATTATACTTTATCGCCATATAATCCACAAAAACTCGTTGAGAACAATAAAATCTGTTGGTATTCTGATGACTTTATTTATGAAAATGCATCTTTGTTAACAATAGAATTCACTGATGATGAATTTGTTATTACGTTTCAAAAAAGTAAATTACCATATGATGATGGACTACTTATGACTTATTCTATTCGCTTTCGCAATAGTGGTAGTCGATATCATCCTTTTAATATTCCTTTCATGCAAATGTATAACGAACTTAAAGAATATAATTATGAGTATCATCAAATATCAATTGAGGAATTATTATATGAGCCTAAAAAAAGAACTTTAACTAAGAAAATTAATTAATTGGAGTTATAATATGAATATAGATTTAAATGAAGAAATATTATGGCAAAATCGTCATCAGTTTATTTATGGGTATCAAACTGAGGATAATAAATGTAAAATAAAAGAAATCGTTGACAATAATATGATTAAACCAAATGGCAATTTTCCGATAGCTTTATATTTAAATATGGAGAATATTGCTCTACAAAATGTAAATGATGATTGTGATAAACATTTGATGTCTTTAATAAAACAGGAATATTTTGCTTTTATTATTGCATATGAACTATTAAATAAAACGTTAAAGAAAGTTGACATTTCATTGTTAGGTAAGGAAGTAAATGATTTTTTAAAAAACATTAATCGACTATTTATTAACGATAAAAATTGTGAAGTACAATCATTAACAGAACTTTTAAGTATTTTAAAATTAGGTTGTAGTTTTTATTGGAATTATAATCAAAAGATTGTTGAAACTGGAAGCTTTTCAGGCAGTATCAAAGACATACCAATTAGTTTTATGCAAGTAGATATCTTTTTAAAATATTTTAAAAGGCTATTAAATAATAGCTCTCATGTTGCATTAATTATCGAAGCATATAGTTTTACAGAAAAAGAAACCGCAAAGGTTATTAATTCTTATTTATCTCAGCGCTCTAATAGCGATTTATCAATTAAGGTAGTTTGCGAACCTGGAAAATGGCCAACTTATTATGATTCTGCGGGAAATTTAGTTGAGAGTATTCATGATTATGGAATTGTTGAATTAGATAATAGTTGTCATGAGTATACAGAAGAAATTAAGAAAAGAACTTTAAAACTTAGTTAATCTAGGCATTTTACTTTGTAAATGATATAATATTTATGGAATGTAGTGATAATTATGGAACAAGATAAAATTGGGCAATTTATTAAAAATATACGCATAAAGAATAATCTTACGCAGCAAGCCTTTGCAAAAAAATTAGGTGTAACTTATCAAGCTGTATCTAAATGGGAAAACAGTAAAAGTATTCCCGATATAGAAATGTTAAAATTAATTAGTGTGAATTTTAATGTTAACTTTGATGATTTAATTAACGGCGAAAAGAAAAATAATTCTAGGCAATATAAATTCTTTTTAATTATAGCAACTGTGCTAATTATATTTTTGTTTTTAACTTTTGCTTTAGTATGTTTTTACCCTAAAAATGACCGAGATTTTGAATTTAAAACAATTAGCACAACATGTAAAGATTTTACAATTAATGGAAGTGCTGCCTATAATCATGATAAAACTTCAATATACATTTCAAATGTGATTTACTGTGGAAAAGAAAATAATTCTGTTTATAAAAAAATTGAATGTAGCTTATATGAAAAATATGATAATATCAATAAGCTTGTTAGTAAGTGCGACCACGAAGAAGAAAATGTAACTCTTGAAAATTTTTTAGAAGATGTTCAAATTAATGTTGATAATTATTCTGCAACTTGTAAGAAATTTAAAGATTCATATTTATATTTAGAAATAAAGGCTACTGATGTTGATGGATTAAATACAACTTACCAAATACCATTAACTTTAAAAGAAAATTGTTAAAATCATTTTTCTTTTTTAATAAGCATATATATGATATATTAGAGATGAGAGGAGTGATTAGATGTACGGATATGACAATTATTATGTACCATCAACAAGCTTTAATTTAGAAGGATCTGTTGTATGGACGGCAGTAGCTTTTATTTTAGCTATTATTGGTGGCGTGCTTGCTTATGTTTTATTTGTTAAAGCCAATAATAAAGTTGATAATAAAATATTAAGCTGGCTAAAAGAATTTTTAGATTTTAAAAAGATGGTAATTGAAATCGTTTTAAAGGTTTCTTATGCTGTGTTAGCTATTTTTATAACTTTATTCTCTTTTAATTTCATCGGCAGTAGTTTTTTAAGCTTTTTATTAATTCTAACTTTAGGTAATGTTATTTTAAGAATAACCTATGAAATTTCTTTGATGATGGTAATGATTTGGAAAAATACAACGGAAATTAACAAAAAAATGAAATAGAAATTTGAACTTTTGATGAAGTTCTTTTTCTTTGTTGTAAATCATTTTTTTAAATGATAAAATACATGAGGAAAGAAGGATAGAAATGGCATTAAAAGACAAAGTAGAAATACCGAAGTATTCACTTTCGGAAGAATTAATGAGTGCGATTAGCCATGGGGTAGGTGGATTGTTGTCGATAGCAGCACTAGTTTTATGCGTAGTATATAGCGCTATTCATCATAATGTTTATGCTGTAGTTAGTAGCGTTATTTATGGCAGTACATCAATCATTTTATATACAATGTCAACTTTATATCATTCATTTAAAGTTAATAATGCCAAAAGAGTATTTAGAATCATTGATCATTGTAGTATCTTTTTGCTAATTGCGGGAACATATACGCCGTTTGCTTTAGTAGCTTTACCTAAAACACTGGGCTGGATTATTTTTAGTATCAATTGGAGTTGCGCTATCCTAGGAATTGTTTTAAATTCCATAAGCATAAAAAAATTTAAGAAAATATCCATGATTTTATATTTGCTTATGGGCTGGTTAATTATATTTTCTTTTGATGCACTTTTAGCCTCTGTTGATATTGCGGGTATTTATTTGATGTTAGCGGCAGGTAGTTTATATACCATTGGCGCAATATTTTATGGGATAGGTAAAAAACATAGATATATGCATTTTATTTTCCATTTATTTGTTTTAGCTGCCAGTATTTTGTTCTTTTTTTCTATCTTCCTTTATGTAATTTAATTATTGCAACTTTCAAAATTATATATTATAATAACTCCCAATACAAAGGGGGTTTTTGTATGAAATTTAATGAAAGTGTAATTCCACATTATGAAATTGAACGTGTACCGTTTGAAGATTTAAAAAAAATGATTAAAATTGAACCAGAACATTTAAAAGAAAAGTCCAGTTGGTTTATAATCAACGGAGTATTATGCTATTTTAAAGAACGTGAACAAACCAGAATGTTTTCAGAAATCTTTTGTGAAGAGTATGGTAAAATATTGGGGTTTAATATGGCACAATATTCTCTGGCATACATTAGTGAACGTGAGGTTGGTGGTAAGAAAGGTGAAAGTAAGATTGGACTTCTTTCTCCGAATTACCAAGATCCGCAATATAATTATCTTTTAGTAAGTGATTTGATGAATGCCCAAATATCAAATTATTCGGCATACGGCTCGTATAGTATGCAATCTTTATTAAGCTTCATTGATAATGAATTTATTAATATTCCTGGTAGAGAAGAAACTTTAAAAAGTACGGTAGAAAAATACATTTTTGATTTTAACACTAAACAAATTGATAATAATCCTAAAAATATGTGTTATGAAATATTAGCAGAGGATAATGCTACTAATCCTAAATATTGGGGATTACATGGCAGAAAAGTCAAACAAATTCGACCAGCAACTTTCTTTGATTGTGAAAAAAGTTTAGGGATAGTTAAAACCGGTTCAGGATATCAATTGACAGATTCGACATTAAGTTGGGAATCTGCTTGTCCATATTCATCCAATGATTCTGAATATGAAGGACTTGATGTGGATCCAAGGATTCTACAACTATATATTGAGTATCCGCAGTATGCCAAGCCGTTAATTGAACGTTTTGCATACGATGATGAGTATCGCAAGGTTATTGAAGCGTTTGAACATGCAAATGGAAAAATTATTGTTGATAAAGCATTAAAAAAACATTTGTTGGCGATTTTTCTAGGAAGACAAGATGAATTTAAGAGGTTATTAAGTTTATAATCTCTTTTTTTCTTGCTAATCAACTAGAAAACTTATATAATTAAATTATAGGAGTTTGCTAAGTGCAGAGGACTAAAATGAAAGTGAGGAAAAAATGGATTTTACACAAGATTCCATTTTAACTCTGGTTGTTGGATTACTAATTGGCGCAATTATAGTTACTATAGTTTTTGCTATAATTAATAAAAAACGCGTTAATAAGGCTAATAAACTTATTGAAGATGCAAAAAAAGAAGCGGACAAACAAAAAAGGGATTCTCTTTTAGAACTTAAAGAAGAATCTTTTAGATTAAAACAACAGACTGATGCAGAAATAAAAGAAAAAAAAGCTGAACTTAAACAAAGCGAAGATCGATTGATTAGTCGTGAGAACAATCTTGATAAAAGAGAAGAAATGTTACAAAAAAGAGATACGGCTTTAGATGAAAAAGAAAATAATTTATTAGTTAGAGCTCAAGATATCCAAGAAAAAGAGGAAAAAATGGATGCTCTATTAAAAGAAGAAATGGGGCAATTAGAAAAAATTTCGGGATTTAGTAAAGAAAAAGCTAAAGAACAAATAATGAGCCGGGTAGAAAATGAAGTTAGCAGAGAAGTCGCAGAATACATTCAAGAAGAAATGGCAAAGGCAAAACTTGAAGCTAATGAAAAAGCCAAACAGCTGATTGTAAACTCAATGGAAAGATATGCTGATGATGTCGTTGGTCTTCAAACAGTAAGTACTATAGACTTACCAAATGATGATATGAAGGGCCGATTAATTGGTAGAGAAGGAAGAAATATTCGAACAATTGAATCAATTACTGGGGTAGATTTAATCATTGATGATACCCCTGAAGCTATTGTAATATCTTCTTTTGATCCATTACGAAGAGAAATTGCTAAGATTACTTTAGAAACTTTAATTAAAGATGGTCGAATTCATCCAGCGAGAATCGAAGAAGTTTATGACAAAACTGTAAAAGATATTAATAATAAGATTACGGAATTAGGTAATAAAACAATGAATGATTTAGGATTAACTAAAATAGATCCTGAACTATTAAACTTAATTGGTAAATTAAACTATAGGACAAGTTATGGTCAAAATGCTTTAAAACATTCGATAGAAGTTGCTAATTTAGCTGGATTAATGGCGTCGGAACTTGGCGAAAATATTTCACTTGCTAAACGAGCTGGATTACTTCATGACATAGGAAAGGCTATTGATTTTGAAGTTGAAGGTAGTCATGTTGAACTTGGTTATGATTTTGCTAAAAAATACCACGAGAATTCAACAGTATTAGATGCGATTGCATCCCATCACGGTGATGCTGAAGCTAAAACAATCATTGCAGTATTGGTTCAAGTAGCGGATACATTAAGCGCTGCTCGGCCTGGAGCTAGAAATGACTCTCTAGAAAATTATATTAAAAGATTAGAACAGCTTGAAAGTATTGGAAATTCTTATGAAGGAGTTGAAAAAACCTATGCTATGCAAGCTGGTAGAGAAGTTAGGGTAATGGTAAAACCAGATGTTATTGATGATGCAGCAAGTTATAAAATTGCTCGTGATATGAAAGCGCAAATTGAAAAAGAAATGCAATATCCTGGTACAATTAAGATTACTGTAATTAGGGAAACAAGAGCACAAGAAGAAGCAAAATAGTGAAGTAGTCAACAAAAAGTAGACACTAAAAAAGAATTTCATCTAAACCCTAATTGAGTTTTATACTCAATTGGGGTTTTATAATTTAAAGCATAACTTGGACGCAAATAATTATTGTCATAAAC
>SVAN01000005.1 GCA_015059375.1 Bacillota bacterium
TTATTGGCGAGAACTTTATCTCTAAAAGACCAACGTTATCCAATCACTTCAATCATAATAAAAAGAAGTGCAACAATCAACTACATTTCTGTAATTAATTATTACACTTTTATAGTACCAAAAAGACGTTTCTAAAACATCTTCTTCGCACATCTAAGCATTTGAGCAGTGTATCCATATTCATTGTCATACCAAGCAATGACTTTGACTAATTGTTTGCCATCACTTTCAACAACAGAAGTGGACAACCCATCTACTAATGATCCATACTTTTTGCCTATTATATCACACGAAACAATTGGATCAAATGTTATTTTTAAACTTTCATTTTCATTCAATTTAAATAAATTATTAATTTCTTCTTTGGTCACGTTACGTTTTAATTCAAGAGTAGTATCAACAACAGAACCATCAGCTACGGGAACTCTAAAAGCTATTCCATCAAGTTTTCCTTTTAATTCAGGAATTACTAAGCCAATTGCTTTCGCCGCGCCCGTAGATGCGGGAACAATATTTTCAGCGCAAGCACGACCTCTTCGTGAATTAATACCTTTTTTATGATTATTATCTAAATTAACTTGATCAGATGTATACGCATGAATTGTACTCATATAACCTTTAATTATTCCTATATTATCATTAATAACTTTTAATAGTGGTGCTAAACAATTTGTTGTACAACTTGCAGCGCTAACAACTTTAGCATCAGCCGGGATTAAATGGTCATTAACTCCTGCAACAATTGTTGGCATTTCATCTTTTCCCGGTGCTGATATCAAAACTTTTTTAGCTCCTGCTGTAATATGTTTCATAGCACCATCAGTACTCGTAAAAGCACCGGTACACTCTAAAACCAAATCTACGCCTAAACTAGACCATGGCAAGTTGACTGGATCTGCTTCAGAAAATATCTTAATCCTTTTTTGACCACAGATAACTAACTCGTCATTATCAAAACTAATTTCATCCTCATGAAAAGTACCGTGTATAGTGTCATATTTTATCAAATAAGCAAATTCTTCTGCATTAGCGCCTAAAGAATTAATTGCCACAATATCAAAATCAGTAGACGTTATCATTTGCCTAAATGCTATTCTTCCTATTCTTCCAAAACCATTAATTGCAACCTTAATCATTATTATCTCCTCCTATAAATTCTCTTAATATTGAATCGTTTGGTATATATTCACTGCTTATGGTAAAAAACTGTTTCATAAAACTTAGTAATCTTCTAGCTTCATTGTAATGATCCGAATCACTTGGAATTGAAAACAGCAATGGTTCTACATAAACTTTTAAAGCCCCTACTTCATACGCAAGTGATGTGTTAATTATTTTATCTGCTTGATTGATAAAGGGAATTACATGTTTGTTTTCGCCAGCTTTTACTTTAATATTATGTTTTATTACCCCTTCCGGATTGAAACCTCTGGTTCTAAAGTCTCGAACAATCCGACGAATAAGTCTTAAATCTCCGCAGGATATGTAATTATGCTCATCTAAACACAATGGAATATACGGACTTACATATATCTTATATTTAATTGAATTAGGAATCATTGGCAGCAGTCGATCATTAATAGCATGTAAGCCTTCAAAAATAATAATACTATTTTCTTTTAACTTAATCTTTTTACTCGACAGTTCTTTACGACCGTTAATGAAATTAAACCGCGGCAAAAAAACTTCTTCTCCATTAAATAGTTTTACCACATCTCGAGCTAAATATTCTAAATCGATAGCCTCCAAACACTCAAAATCATAGTCTCCATTTTCACCCCTAGGTTTTTTATCATTATCATGGAAATAATCATCAACCGATATTGTAATGGGATCTAAACCATATATTTCAAAATAATTGGCAATTCTTTTTGTTACAGTTGTTTTACCACTTGTAGATGGCCCAGCTATCATAACACATTTGATATTTGAATTATGTGATATATATTTAGCAGCTTCATTGATTTCCAAATTAAAGTTTAGTTCACAGGACTTAATAAAATTAGCAATTTTACCTTTACATATTTCCGCATTTACATCATTTATGTATGGGACCTTCATAATTTCAAGCCACTTTTTTCCTTTTACATAAGAATCAATTACACCTTGATAATCAATATATTCAGGAAGGTTTCCTTGATCACTGACCGTAGGATAATTAATAGCCACTAAGTTTTTCCCTAAATAATGAATGCTATACGTATCAATTACGCCAGTAGAATATGGCATCTCGCTATAGTAATAATTAATTAAGTCGTCTAAGCGATATAGTACTACGGTTGAATCAACAATATTACGAATGTTATCCGCTTTTACATTATTTCCTAATTCTTCATAATATGCAATTCCGTCAGCGTTTTTAACAATTAACTTTTCAATCATTTTATTACTTTTAATAATATTAGACATAGATTCAAGAACAACGGAAATATCGTCATCATTTAAATCTCTATTGTACACTAACTCTGCTATTATACTTTTTGGTAAGCTATAAGAAAACTCTACTTTTACATCTGGAAGAACTCTTTTTACCGCATATTCAAATATCATTTTTAGTCCAGCGGTATAAATTCGATTTCCATTGGTACTTGTGATATCCAAAAATTCTACTTTTCCGCTTGTTTCAGCTTTATCATATAATGAAATTATTTTGTTATTAACCATTGCTCCAACAATCTTATGGGGCATATTAAAGCTTTTACTAATCTCATAATATGTAGTATATTTTGGAAATTTTTTTTTGCTTCCATCATTATAAATTATTTCAATTTCATTCATTGACTAGTCCCCTTATCTTAAAAATTATATCATAAAAAAAATATTTTTAATATATTTTATGAATAAAACCTAAACAATAACTCTATTATATTTGTAGGAGAGATTTTTATGAATATTGTACCAATGGTTTTAGATAGTAGTGCAACAAAAGAATATGCATATGATTTATATTCTTTACTTTTAACTAAACGAATTATTTTTATTACGGGCGAAATTAATGATATTAACGCAAATAGCATTATAGGTCAACTGCTATACTTAGACAGCCAAAACAACAATGACATATTTTTATATATTAATAGCCCCGGTGGAAGTGTAACCGCTGGACTTGGCATTTATGATACGATGAATTATATAAAAAGTAATGTTATAACGATTGGATTAGGAATGTGTGCAAGTATGGGTGCTTTTTTACTTTCAAGCGGTAATACAAGATATGCTTTGCCTAACTGTGAAATCATGATTCATGAGCCGTTGGGAGGGGCTTCTGGCCAAGCTACAGATATAAAAATCTTAAGTGATCGAATCTTAAAAGTAAAAAAGAAAATTAATACAATACTAGCAAAAAACACCAAAAAATCAATTACCAAAATTGAAAAAGATACTTTTAAAGATAATTATATGGATGCACTGGAAGCTAAAGAATATGGATTGATTGATGACATCATAAAAAAATAAGAATCTTTAATCGATTCTTATAATTAATTCGCCTTCTGAAGAATACAAATATTTTTCTTTAGCATATCGAGCTACATAATTAGGATCTTGCATTTTTGTTACCTCACTAGATAAGGATGCATACTCATCTAATAAATTTTCATATTCACTAGTTAATAAACTAGTTTCTTTTTTGTTTTGCATTATTTTCATAAAATCAGTGTAAAGACTTCCAAACAAAGAAACTAACAACACAACAATTGTTACCGAAATAAATACTAGTCTTTTCTTTTCTTTTCTAGTTCTACCCTTAGTCACTTTTGCCCCACCTTATATATAATATTATATTTCTCTTTTTTTGATGTCAATTAGTTTCTGTTTAATTGTCAAAAATTTTACGTGTTTTTTTACAAAATATGCCAAGTAGAACCCTAATAAAAAAGACAAAAGATAATAAATATGAAATATACCATAGTTGATTTTATAAATAATAATTAGATAAATAATTGTTAAATCAATAGAAAAAAGCATAGTTAAAAGTACTTTGACTAAGAGCGTTTCATTTTTAATGAAAAAATAATTTAAAATAAATAATAAAAACGACAAATTACCATAAAAAAAATTAAAGATTACTAAAAACAACTGTAATTGTGCGCTCATTTAAATAATTTAGCAATTAAACTTTCTTCTTTTTTCTTTGCTAATTTTTCAATATAATTATACCCTATAATTTTACCTTTAATCCTGATTACACCATCTTGTGTATCTAGTGATAACAGCTCTAACCCTTCACCTTTAATGTGAATTGGTCCCATATTACTTTCTAATATAAATTCTGAACTATCAAAGCTAACTATCTTACTTACACCCGTTAACGATAAAATACTCCGATCAATCATTTTTAATTCATGCGATACATTATTTTTTTCGTTCATATATCCTCCGGTTAATTATATGTTTCTAAAATAATATTTATACAAAATAAAAAAGCGATTTCTCGCTTATTCTGTTTCTTCAACATTTGTCGGATTATTATATTCTTCTAAAATCTTATCCTCAAATAATTTTCTTGTTTCAGCGTTAATTGGATGTGCTATATCTTCATAACGATCATCAGCAACTTTACGACTAGGCATTGCTATAAATAACTTTTCATCGCCTTCAATAATACGGATATTTCTTACAACAAAACAATCATCAATTGTTACTGTTGCGTATCCTTTCATACGAGATCCTTCTCTTTCAGTTTTGTGAACTTTAACAGATGTAATTTCCATTTACCTCACTCCTTCTTGTTATCCACAATTATATTTTATCTTATTTAATATTCATTTTCAAGATATATTATCATAAAAACTTCACATTGATGTCTTTTGTAATGACATCTCGATAAGCAAAACTTTTTTCTTCATTATCATATAATATTGTAAAAATATTAGGGTAAATTTTATAAAGCAGTCCCTCATACCGTTCAATTTTATTCCGTAACCCGTAAACGGTAACTCTGACTTTACTTCCTATTTTTTGACAAAGTTCTTTTTTAACAATTTCAATATTCATCTTGGAAACCCCACATACATAAGGCCATTAGTAATAATTCCCCCAATACCATCAGATCCATACTTAGTTTGTCTTAAAACATTAACAATATCAATTGAATTATTTCTCTTAGTTAGAGCAACGTTAATAGCTATAATGGCTGGGTCTAACGCATGAATATTTACACGCTTAGGACTGGAAGCAAAATTTGCTCCTGCCTTAATAAGCTCTTCATAATCACTTTGACATGCCCCCGCAATAATAACTAGTTTTTCTTGACTCTTTTCATATTTTCGAGCGGCCTTGATTGCTTTTATAAAGTTTTTCGAGTTTTTGTAATTATTTATATCATCCTTTAATCCCTTTTTTTGATAATATGCATCATGACCAGTTATAATGACAATATCTGGACGGTATTCTTCAAGCAATTTTGTTATTTGATTAGCAATTTCTTCTTCATTAATTTTTTTACCAATAGCCAAAACGCCATTTTCTTTATAGAATTTTAAACATTTCTCCAAATACTCACTGTCACCATCAATATGAAGAATCTTACCTGGTAAATAAAAATAATCATCTCTGTTACCAAATTCCAAAGAACTTTTATCTACTATAAAATCATCTTCTGTTTCATCAACTTTTTTTAAATCAGATAACTTACTATCTGCATAAAGTCTAACAAATACCCCTTTTAAATAAACTTTATCATCTGTTATTTTTAAAACCTTAAACACCGTATCATTGTTATAGGACTTACGAGTAACATAATTTCCTACTTCTATATTCAAATATATCACCGCTATTATATTATTCGCAAGAATTGATTTTATGAAAAAAAGAACCTAATTTTGGTTCTCAAATAATTTTAGATATATTTCAATAAATAGTTCTTGAGTAATCTGTTCAGCTCGTACATTTTCATTTAACTTGTTTGCCTCTAGCACTTCTTTAATGGTTTGCCAATTATATTGCGAAGATAAATTATTTTTAAGTGTTTTACGTTTTAAACGAAAGGCATTTTTCAAAAATGAAAAGTATTTTTGTTCATTAATATAAAACTCATGATACCGTGGTTCTAATTTAATTACCATACTGTCAACTTTCGGGATTGGATTAAAATCTTTTTTTGGGACAAATATTTCTGATGTAACATTATAATAGTAATTTAAAAATAAAGTCATATAACCATAATTACTTGAACATGACTTGGCACTAAATCGGTCAGCTACTTCCTTTTGAACCATAAATACCATTTGATTAATATTCAGACCACTTTTAATTAAATGTTCTAATATTGGACTTGTTATATAGTATGGTAAATTTCCAACAATATACAAATTATCGTATTGGTAATTCTGCACTATTGTTTTTAAATCAACTTTTAAAATGTCTTCATATATAATTTTACAATTTTCACTTTCAAATTTTGATAATACAGGCTTTAAATCCTTATCAACTTCGATACATAATAGTCGCGAAGGTAATTTAGACAACTTTTCAGTCAAAGCACCTCGACCTGGACCAATTTCAATTATCAAATCGTTTTCTGTTACATAAAATAAAGATACTATATTTTCAATAATAGTATCATTTATTAAAAAATTTTGACCCAACGATTTTTTAGCTTTCATGTGTCCAACCAAATCTTAGTACATCATATGTAATTGAGCTTCTGCCAATATATTGTGATGCATATTCTTCACTAATAGATAAAAAATCAATCGCATTACCTAAAACTCCGCGATCTAATACTATTGCATATACTGGAGTCGTAGATATTCTATCAGAATTAAAACGTATAATAGTCCCACATGGTAAATTAGCACTGGAAGCAACTATGTTAACAATTCCATATTCATCATCTGGATAAGTAATTGTCCCATCTTTAATATTATAATTACTCATACAAGCTAAATGCCCAGTACAAAGTGGACAATTATAAGCATATCCTGTAAGATCGCCAGTAAATGTATCTTTAGCACCATACAAAGCATCATAGTTAAATTCAGATATTTTTAATGCCATCGTTGATACATTAACCGCTTTATTTAAATTATTATTATTAACATTGGCTTCAATAACTTCATTATTCGAAGAACTAATTATTACAATAAATACTAACATCAAGGTTTTACATAACTTAAATATTACTTTTCTCATATAACCCTCTCACAAATACGGAAAAATTATAGCACTAAAGCTGTATCTTGTCAAAAATTGACATAACATTTTCATTGGTAATTTTTGAGATTTCTTCAGAACTTAATTCAAGATATTCTTCTAAAAAGCTTACAATATGTTTTATATTTCCCGGGAAATTTTTTTTACCACGATAAGGGACCGGGGTTAAATATGGACTATCTGTTTCTAATAAAAAATTTTCAATTCCTAAGGTACGCACAACTTCTTTAATGTGCGCATTTTTAAATGTTACTACCCCGTTAATTCCTAATTTATAACCCATTTTAATATATTCTTTAGCAGTTTCAAGCGATCCCGAAAAAGAGTGAATAACACCTTTTAATTTATATTTTTTTAAAATATTTAAAGTATCCTGCACAGCATCCCTACTATGGATAACAACTGGTAAACGATATTTTTCCGCAAGCTCTAGCTGTTTACAAAATAACTCAATTTGCCTTTGCTTGTTATAACCATCGTAATGATAATCAAGTCCAATTTCACCAATCGCTATTACTTTCTTATTTTGTAAATTATTTTCTATAAATTTAATATCACTTTCCAAATAACTATCTTCGTATTCCGGGTGAATACCTAATGTTATAAACATATTATAATGCTTATTACTTAGAGCTAAAATTTCTTGGTTCGTTTTCATGTTAACACCAGAATTAATTATATAATCTACTTGATTATTATGAGATAACTGAATTATTTCATCAATATTATCATAATATTCTTCATATAGGTGCGCATGGGTATCTATAACCATTATTTGTCTAACCTTTCAAATAATATTTCTGGATTATTTACTTTATTTCCAGCTTCATATGAACCAAATTTTTTACAAGAATCATAATTCGTTTGTTTTGTATTAATATTATTGATAATTTTTTGTGATGTTTCAGGTATAAATGGATACAAAAGAACTGAACAAATTCTGATAGATTCGATTAAATTATATAATACAGTTTTTAAACGGTCCTTTTTAGATTCATCTTTTGCTAAAGTCCAAGGCATTGTATCATCGATATATTTATTACATTTGCGTAAAACATTAATTATACATTCTAAAGCTTCTCCGACTTTATACTCATTCATTTTATTTTCAACATCGGAAAGTAATGACTCAACACTTGTAATTAGTTCGTGATCTAAAGGTTCTTCAACTTTAGGATTACTAACAATACCATCAAAATACTTATTAACCATGGAAACAGTTCTTGTTACTAAATTTCCTAAAATGTTAGATAAATCAGCATTAGACTTTTCAACCAACAATTCCTTAGTTATTGTACCATCATTAGCGTAAGGAATTTCATGCAAAAGATAATAGCGAACGCGATCAACACCGAATTCATTAACTAAATCATCAGCATATAACACATTTCCCTTGCTTTTACTCATTTTGTCGTTATCTGAAAGCAGCCACGGATGGCCATAAACGGTTTTAGGAAGAGGTAAATCTAAGGCCATTAAAATAATCGGCCAATATATAGTATGAAAGCGAATAATATCTTTTCCAATTAAATGTAAATCTGCAGGCCAAAGCTTAGAAAATTCATCAGTAGAACCATTAACATCATAGCCGATATTTGTAATATAATTAGAAAGTGCATCTATCCACACATAAATAACATGGTTTTCATCAAAAGTAACAGGAATGCCCCATTTAAATGAAGTTCTCGATACACATAAATCTTGTAGTCCTGGCTTTAAAAAATTATTTACCATTTCATTTTTACGAGATTCAGGTCTTATAAAATCAGGATGAGAGTTAATATATTCAATCAGTTTATCTTGATATTTAGAAAGTTTAAAAAAGTATGCTTCCTCCGTCTTCGGAGTCACTTGCCGTCCACAATCTGGGCATATGCCGTTTTCTGCTTGCGTTTCTGTCCAAAATGATTCACAAGGAACACAATATAATCCTTCATATTCACTTTTATAAATATCACCTTGATCATATAGTTTTTTAAAAATTCTTTGTACTACTTCTTTATGATGCTCATCAGTTGTTCTAACAAATCGGTTATAAGAAGTATTCATAATATCCCAAATACTTCTTATTTGAGCTGCTACATTGTCTACATATGCCTGAGGTTTAATACCAGCTTCATTAGCTTTTAATTCTATTTTTTCGCCATGTTCATCTGTACCAGTTTGAAAATATACCTCATATCCAGCGAAACGTTTAAATCTAGCAATTGCATCCGCTAATACAATTTCATATGTATTACCGATATGCGGTTTTGATGACGTATAAGCAATTGCAGTACTAATATAAAATTTTTCCATTTTATTACCTTCTTTCCAAAATAAAAATCATGAACTAAAGGACGAGCTAGCCCGCGGTACCACCTTAATTCATGATTATTCATGCACTTATATGATAAGGGAATTACCCACAAAATACTCAAAGCTCACTAAATATTCTTTTTTATTTTCTTCCACCAACCGAAAACTCTCTATAAAACAGACAATATTTATCTTCTTTATCACTGCATTTGTAAGTAAATATTATCACAACATTCACTTATTTTCAATTATATTTTTCAGGACTTTTACTAAAAATATATCTTCTTTAGTTATTGATGTATTTTTAAATATAATAACTAGTCCATTTGCATCACTATTTTGAATAATTGGCTCTATAATAAAATATGCATTTATTTCGTTTCCTGAAAAAGAAAAACAATCTTTAGTTGTAGAAACATATCCTTTTCTTTCATAAAGAAGGTCTTTTAAATATGGAGGCAGAATAAAATTTTCATATTTGCCGCGAGTAATTATCATTTCTTTATCAGATATTATAATAGTAGCATCTATCAAATCCGTTACAGATTCAATGATTTTATTTGTGTCATTTTTTAAATTATGCATTACTGAATATTTTTCTAAAATTAGTTGTTGATTATCAACATAGATTTCTAAATCATCACCACTTTCAATATTTAATACTTTACGTATTTCTTTAGGTATAACAATTCTACCTAGCTCATCTATTTTTCTTATTACGCCGGTACTTTTCAACAAAAAACACACTCCTATAGATAGTGTGTTTCTAAAAAAAAGATTTATACTACAATGTATTTAATAACTTAACAATGTATTTAATAAAATGCTCTTGTAAATTTTTGTAATATAAGGTTATGATAATACAATTATGTTTATAAGCTAAGTTAAAGTTTTTCGAAATACTATACGATGAATATAACAATTTATCGCCTTTTATTTCCCGGGAAATATTTTCAGGAAGTTCTATTTCTATCAAACGATCTGTTTGACGAACTCGTTTAATCCCTAGGTTTTTAGCAATTTTTTCAAACCACTCTTCATACATATAATTTTCAATACTTTCTGTTATTTTGCCAAAGCGATCCTCTAACGTATTTTTTATTTCTTGAAGTTTGTCATAAGAATCAATTTCATTAATCATTTGATGAATTTCAATTTTAATATCCTCATCAGAAACATAAGCATCCGAAATATGCGTTTCAATATTAATTAAAGATTGTTCATCTTCATCTTCTTCAACAATTTCACCTTTTTGGCGGCGCATCTCATCTTCAATCATTTTAGTATATAAACTAACACCGACTGCATCAACAAAACCAGCTTGGTTGGCTCCAAAAATATCGCCAGAGCCTCTAATAGATAAATCTCTCATAGCAATCCGATAACCACTACCCAATTCTGTAAATTCTTTAATTGCTTGTAACCTTTTAATGGCTATTTCGTTAAGCATTTTTTGACTATTGTACATTAAATAAGCATATGCAATTTTATCACTTCGTCCTACTCGTCCTCGAAGTTGATAAAGCTGTGATAATCCTAATCGATCAGCATCAAATACTAGCAGTGTATTTGCATTAGGAATATCAATTCCATTTTCAATAATTGTCGTACAAACAATAATGTTAAACTTCTTTTGGATAAAATCATCCATAATATCCTCAAGTTCTTCTTTACTCATTTGACCGTGCGCAAAACGAATTGTTTCTCCAGGAATTAGTTTTCTTAAATAATCAGTTTTTATTTCTATGTTTTCGACATTATTAAACAAAACAAATACTTGTCCGCCACGAGATAGTTCTTTGTATATAGCATCTTTAATTATTAAATCATCTTCACTAATTACATATGTTTGAACCGGATACCGATTACGAGGAGCGGTATCTATTATCGAAAGATCTCTTAATCCAGAAAGGGCCATTTTAAGTGTACGCGGAATTGGAGTTGCTGATAAAGTTAAAACATTAATATCTTCTTTATATTCCTTAATTTTTTCTTTATGTTTAACCCCAAATCTTTGTTCCTCATCAATAATCATTAATCCCAAATTTTTATATTTAATTTTATCATTTAATAACTTATGTGTTCCAAAAATTATATCAATAGAGCCTTTTTCCAGTTTTTCTAAAATATTTTTTGCCTCCTTTTGTGTTGTAAAGCGATTTAAGAGAGCAATTTCAATTGGCCACTGCGATAATCTTTTTTTAGCAACTTCATATTGTTGTTTAGACAAAATAGTAGTTGGACACAAATATATAACTTGGAAATTATTTAAAACTGCTTTAAACATAGCTCTTAAAGCAACCTCTGTTTTGCCAAAGCCGACGTCACCACACAAAAGGCGATCCATGGGTCTTTCTGAAGCTAAATCAGCAAATATATCGTTGACTGCCTTTTGTTGATCATCTGTTAAGTTATAAGGAAATGATGCCCCAAAGATGTCCTCTTCTTCATAAGATTTGTATGGGGTACTTTTTATCATTGCTCGAGCTTTATAAAGAGCAATTAATTCTCGTGAAATATCTTGAATTCTCTTTTGAACGTATTGTCTGGTTTTTAACCATGTAGTAGAATTTAAACGGTTCAACTTCGGTGCATTACCATCTTTATCAGAATATTTATAAATGTTATTAATCTTTTCTACAGGAACATAAATTTTATCATTATTTAAATATAATATTTGAATATAATCTTTTTTTATTCCATCTTTAGTCAAGGTAACAATTCCATTATATACTCCAATTCCATGAGCAATATGAACAACATAATCTCCTTTATTTAACTCATTATAATTAACAATCTTTTTTCCACAATAAAAATTGTTTTGGTATTTATACTCATGCTTCACATTCTCGATATCGTATTCTGATATAACAACTAAATCCCGTATAATAAAGCCTTGATTAACTTTCTTTTTGACAATTTCAATCTCGGGGAATTCTTGTTTAATTTTTTTTACTTCAGTGTCATGTGATAGACAAAATAATATACGTTTCTTTTCAAACTGCCACTTTTCCACGTTTTTTCTTAATAAATCAAAATCTTGATTAAAATTTTCTATTGAACTACAATTTATCAAATAATCATTTTTACCTGTTGAAAATTTGTTAAGTTGTATTTCATAAGAAGGATTTATTTCTTCGAGTTTATGCATTAAAGTTTTAGAAATATTTTGTTTTTCACAATATTCAGTAATATCTTCGAGCAATTTATGATATGATGCTTCAATCTGTGGATAATCAATCGACACAACTATTGGATCATTTGCATACTCATAAATATTACTATGACCAAGATCTTCACACTCATCAATTGGTTTAACGACAATTTTGTCAATCAGATTAATCGTACTTTGCGTATTTTCATCAAAATAACGTATGTTATCAATAATGTCATCGTCAAGTTCAATTCTAATGGGGTGTATTTCATTTATCAAAAAAACGTCAACAATCATCCCTCTTACTGAACATTCACCTGTAGTTGTAGTTATTGATTCCTTTCGATATCCAAAATCTAATAATTTTTTTACTAGTTCATCACGTTGAATTTTTGTGCCATTTTCAATTACTAGTTTTCGGCTGTTTGCATAATTACGGCTTGGTAGAAACTTAAGGTAAGCCATCAAATTTGTAATTATAATATGATTACCACTTTCCATTTTATCAATGGTATTCAATCTAGTTAATTTAAGTTCAGGAGATGCTGTTTTAACCATTGAAGATAAAAAATCATCCATAAGAAACAACAAAACATCATTCGTATATGTTTGCAGTAAATTATAATAATTGTTAGCTTCATATAACGATGATGTTAAAACAATTACATTTTTTTTTACTTTTTGAAATAAACTTAACACGTAAAAAACATTTAACTCATTAGTTAAACCACATATTACACTATTATTATCATATTTAAAATACGTCTCTAGTAAGTCCATTATTCTCCATTATACTTATTCATTGCTTTTTCAATTCCGTTTTCTAAATAATAGTTAATCATTTCGATATACTTGTCACTTTTTAATTCTTTTATTTCTGCTGTTGATAATTTGTTTAAAACATAATCTGCAGTAGCTATATTTTTATTATGACCAATTCCCACTTTTAAATGATTAAATTCTTGACTACTTAACACCTCAATAATATTCTTAACACCGTTGTGTCCCCCAGCGGAGGAAGATGTTTTAAATTTATGTTTACCAATATCTAAAGCTAAGTCATCATGAATTACTAAAATATCATTAACAAGTATTTTATAATAATTAACAATTCTTAACACTGCTTGCCCGGACAAGTTCATATATGTTAAAGGACGCAAAAAACACACTTTTTCTCCATTAATATTTAGAATCTGATATTCACAATCCTTTTCTTGTATCCATTTAGTATCTTTCAAATAACTATCTAAAATAATGAAGCCAACGTTGTGTCTAGTATGCTCGTACTTTTGTCCAGGATTACCCAATCCTACGATTAATTTCATGATTCCTCCTTAAATATTTGTTGATAAGATTTTACACCATCTACACATAATTCACAATTAAATTTTATCCCTGGTTTACTATTTTTAACGCATTTTGCTAAAACAATATATGGTTTTCCCATCTTTTTCGTTGTAATTAACTGAACATTTTTTGCGTAAATTTGATATTTAAATCCCAAAGCTATGATTTCATCAAGGCGGTCAGCTCGATGAACCAAATATAGACTTCCTTTATTAACTAAATATTTACGAGCTAAAATGAAAAAGTCCTCTAATGTAATAGAGATTTCATGACGGGCATATTTTAACTCTTCTTTTGCATTAATAACTCTATCTTCACTTTTATTGTACTTAAAATATGGTGGGTTGCAAACCATTATATCAAAATATTCATTTGAAAAATAATTCCCCAAATTTTTAACATCATCATTAATTATTTCTAATTGATGGGAAAGACCATTTATTTCCACAGATTTATCCCCTAGTTCTGCTACCCTTTTTTGAATTTCAAATCCCACAATAGGCGATGATGTGTATTTCGATAAAATCAATGGAATTGCCATATTACCTGCACACATATCAAGAATTTTAACTTTTTTTGGGGGAATATTGACATACTCTGCTAACAATATTGAGTCTAATGAAAATTTAAAAAAATCACTATCTTGAAAAATATAGCGATTTTCATAATCAAACAAATCATTTTTTACTAACATATTCTACTTCCTCAGCTTTAACAGTTAGTTTTTCGTCATCAATTAAAATCTTATAAGTTCTTGTTAAAATGTCAACACCAACAATAATTCCAACAGAACCATTATACTTAACACTGCAGCCAACATGCAATAATCCTTTACTACATCTAGTGTATTCTTCATCTTCATAACACAAACAACATAATAAACGGCCGCATGCTCCATTAATTTTTGCTGGATTAAGTGCTAAATTTTGATTTTTAGCTTTGTTCATTGAAATTGATTCAATTTGATTTAAAAAATTAGCACAACATAATTTTTGTCCACAGACTCCAATTCCGCCAACTTGTTTTGCTTTATCCCGTGCTCCTATTTGTCTTAGTTCAATTCTGGTTTTATAAACACTTGCAAGTTTTCTTGCTAATTCACGGAAATCAACTCGATCATCTGCTGAAAAATTTATAAGTAATTGACTACGATCAAAATTATAAGATGCGTTGATTACGAACATATTTAATCCTAATTCATTAACTAATTCCTTGCATTTATTTAATGCATCTTCAGCATCTTTTAAATTTTTATAATAATTATCTGTATCTTCTCTAGTGGCAATTCGAACTATTTCTTTATACTCATCTTCTTTGGGAGTATTTACTAAAGAAACAACTTTACCATATTGTTCACCTTTTTCTGTAATAACAATAACTTCAGTATTCATATCGATATCTAATGTTGATTTAAAATAATACGCTTTACTATTATTTTTAAAAATTACTCCATATACTTTACTTTCCATATAATTCTCCTAATTCTATTGCTAAACTATTTAATAACAACGAAATATTCACGTTAAAATTTATCTCTTCTAGATATTTCGAAATAATCTTAACCTTTTGATGCAAATGCTGATTATAATTATCAGATAAATCCTTCATATAAAATGATAATAATATTTTTAAGAAATTAATTGTATCATTTCGATTTTCAAATTCCTTTAAAAGAACACTACTATTATACCATACAAGGTCGCTACTACTATTTTCTATTTGATTTCGATATTCAATTGCTAAATCTTTTAGATGATTGTATTGATTTTCATTTATTCCTAAAAGATCATAGTTTGTATTATCATCATACATAATCTTGATAATTTCACATCTACTTATTATTGTATTAGCAACGTCATCCTTATTTTCAGTTATAAAAAAGCCAATAATATTATCTTCTGGTTCCTCTAAAAACTTTAACAACTTATTATAAGCTGTACCATTCATTTTTTCAGGAGATTTAATTATATAAATATTATTATCAGTGTAAATTGGCTTTTTACTAAAAGAATCTTTAAGATTTTCAATTGCATCTTTTTTTATGCTTTTACCATCAGGTTCAATAATTATAAAACTAGGCAAATTATTTTGATCAACTAAATGACACAGATTGCACAAACCACAACTATCGCTATACTCATTTTTGCAATTAATTCTTTTTATTATTATTTTTACATCGTTAACACATTTCGATAAATTATTTGTTTCAATTAAATATGCATGAGATAACTTTTTCTCATGATAAAGTGTTGTTAATTTATTAATAATGTTCTCTGCTTTCAACTTTACTCCTTATGTTCAATATTACAAACTACAATACGAAAAATAAAGCAACCAATGTACATAAACCAGGAATGCCTAATAACCCTACTAAAAAAATTGTAATAATATTAATTGGGATAACAATATTTAAAGATGAAATTATTAAATTTAACCCATATAACATAAAAAATGCAACTATTATTCTTTTTACTACTTTTATTAGTAAATTAACCATACTATTTCCTCGGTTAATATTATGCATATTATGATAAATTATGATATTTTTTTGCGATCCTCTAATGCTTTATCCAACGTTAATATATCCAAATAATCAATTTCTGCTCCCATTGGAATTCCATATGATAAACGAGAAATAGTAACATTCTTATTTTCAAATATTTTTTTTATATAAAGTGTTGTTGTTTCTCCTTCAATCGATGATTTAAGTGCTAAAATTAATTCCGGATGATCAAGTTCTTTAATTCGTTTTACTAATCCAGAAATATTTATATCTTCAGGGCCTTTATTGTTAATTGGAGAAATTAAACCATTTAAAACATGATAAACACCGTGATAATTTCCCGCTTTTTCAAACGAAAAAACACTTTTATAATCCTCAATTACACATATTAAATTCTTATCCCTAGCCTCATTAGAACAAATATCACATATTTCCTTATCTGTTAAATTATTACAAATTTTACAAGGAAGTAACTTTTGTTTAGCTAAAATAATATTTTTGGAAAAATCGGCAATTAATTCATCGTCTAAATCCAACGTAGCAAGAGCTAATCTTTCAGCACTTTTTTCCCCAATACTTGGTAATTTTTTATAAAAAGAAATAAGTTTCTCTAAAGTAGTTGGATAGACCATAATTAAAACAATCCACCCATTTGTGAATAAGCACCCATTTTGGATTCTGTTTCTTTTTCAATTTTTGATAACCCATCTTTAATCGCTAGTTGAATCATATCACACAAAATATCCTCATTTTCTTTATCAAAAGCCGCATCATTTAGAATTTTCACAGAAGTAACATCTCTATTACCTTTAAAACCTACTTCTACCCAATCAGATTTTCCCAAAAAATCCATCGAATCTATTTGACTTTTTTTAGCCATAATATCCTTCTGCATTCTTTGCGCTTGAGCCATAATTTGTTGCATATTCATAAATAATTCCTCCTTTATTTAACCTCTATTTTTTTAGTTATAAATATGTCATCTAATTCGTTAAAACCCTCATCTTCTGAAGGTTCATCAATAAATTTATATTCAATTTTATTCTTAATATTTTGTTTATAGCGTTCTGTTTCATCATTCCACCTTTTTTGTGTAATCGCTATCAACTTATATTTTTTCTTATATATTTCATTAAAGTCATTCTCTAACGATCCTAAATAAGCATTAATATTATCTGCTTTTTCCTGAAAATCAGTTTTAATAACCATAATATCATCAGATGCTAAAACAATATCAGAATCTAGTAACAAACCTTTAACTTTTTTATCTTCTGTTTCATTAATATATTTTTGCCACAACTCTTTTGCAGTTTTCAACCAATCTTTGTTAGCTTTAACAAAACAATTGTTCGTCCTAATCTCTATTAGTTTAGAATTATTTCCCGGGAAATAATTATTTGATTTGCTTTGTACAAAATCAACATCACCAGCATTTTTTTCCATATTTGTTATTACTTCTCGATTATTAACAGGTTCCTCTCTATCATTCTTAACACCAGCATCAGATGGCAAACCATTAAGTTCTATGCTAACATAATCTAATAAGGTTAATTCCAAAAGAGAATAAGAATCTATATTAACATTACTCTTATATAATAGTGACGATAAATCAAAGCATAAATTTTTATAGTCAGAATAATCCATATCAGACCGATATTTACCTAACTTAACACTTAAAGCGCGATTTTTTATTACTTGAACAAGCTTTTTTATTAAAGTTTTAAAATCCGCACTATTTTCTCGCGTTTTTTCAACAAAATTTAAAACTCTTTCAGAATCATTAAGTTCTATTGCCTCCAGTAAATCTTGAATCGATTTTGTCGATATCAATCCAATAGAATTTAAAACTTTTTCTTGTGTAATAATTTCACCCGTCTTTGATAACTGATCTAGCATACTCAAGGCATCACGTAATCCTCCGTCTGCAAATTCAGCAATTTCGCTTAAAGCATCATCATCTATGTTAATTTTTTCTTTTTCAGCTATACTTTTCAATGAATTTTTAATATCTTTATTACTTATTTTTTTGAAATCTAATCTTTGACACCTAGATAAAACAGTAATTGGAACATCTTCAATATCAGTTGTGGCTAAAATAAAGACAACATGACTGGGGGGTTCCTCTAAAGTAAGCAATAAAGCATTAAAAGCACTTGTGCTTAACATATGAACTTCATCAATAATGTATATTTTATACTTTGAATTTATCGGAGATAATTTGATATTATCAATAATTTCACGAATTTGGTCAACACCATTGTTTGACGCTGCATCAATCTCATAAACGTCATTGCTTTGAGAAAAATTAAGACAATTGGAGCATTTGTTACACGGTTTTTCGTCATTACAAGCTAAACAATTAATAGTTTTCGCAAATATTTTCGCTGTGCTTGTTTTACCAGTTCCGCGAGGACCCGAAAATATATATGCATGCGAGATTTTCCCATTATAGATGCTATCTTTTAACAGTTCTATCGTATTATTTTGTCCAACTACTTCGTCAAAATTTGTTGGTCTATATTTCCGATATAACACCTTATAATTCATTTTTACCTCCTAGTGCTATTATATCAATATTAATAGTCAAATACTATCTTTTGCGAGCAAAAAACTCCTTAATTTTTTGATAATATTGTTCTTTTAGAACCTCGTTTTCTTCTATTTGCTTTACTAATATTTTTTTGTTATCTTCATTATTAAATTTAGATGGAAGAAGATAATATACGTTTTTGATTCGTGCTTGTCTTATAACTTCCATACACATTTTACAAGGTTCAAGTGTAACATATAAATCGCAACCATCAAGACGCCAATCTTCTATTTTTTTTTCAGCTTTCAACACCGCCAAAATTTCAGCATGATTGATACACGCATGTTTTTTTTGTTTAGTATTATGCGCCTTAGACAAAATATTTTCGTCTTTTACGATTATGCAACCAACTGGAACCTCATTTTTTTTCAACGCTTTTTCAGCTTCATTTAATATTATTTTTAAAAACTTTTCATTTTTCAACACTATTTCCTCCACAAAAAAAGTGCACACAAACATTGATTGATATGGCTGCTTCTTTCCAGATCTGACCAGGTTACAATATATTTGTTGCACACATAAATATTATCAAAAAAAGTCTTCTTGTGCAACTAATGTTTCACGTGAAACATATATTTTCTTATATAACGCAATGTTTCACGTGAAACATTGCCATATTTTTTATATTTAATTAAAGAAAATCTACACATTTTTTTAATATAATGTTTCGCGTGAAACTATATTAAAAAATCCTGCTTTCAATTATGTCAGCGGGATTTTAAATTTTTATAATATTTTGATGCTCTCAATGTTTCACGTGAAACATTAGTTGGCTTTTGTAGTGGATTCTTCCGGTTCTTCTTTATCTACAATGCTTATAGCAGCAACTTGTTGGCTATCTTTTAAATTAATTAACCTCACACCTTGGGTAACTCGACCCAAAACAGAAATTTGTTCAATCGGCATTCTCATTGTCATTCCAGAGTTAGTCATTAAAATAACATCTTTTGTTGTATCCGATACTTTAATGGCCACTAAATTTCCATTTTTTTCTGTTATATTTAATGCCTTGACTCCTTTACTGCCTCTTTTGGTTTGACGATATTCATCTACGTTAGTTTGTTTTCCATAGCCTTTCTCAGTAACTAAAAGAATATTTTCGTTTTCGTGAACAATTTCAACACAAATACATTGACTGTTTTCAAGAGTAATACCTTTAACGCCACTAGCTGTTCGGCCCATAACTCTTATATCTTCTTCGTTAAAACGAACCATCCTTCCAGAACTTGATCCTAAAAGGACTATATTACTGCCATTGGTCTTTTTTACACCAATTAATTCATCATTTTCTTTCAAATTGATGCAAATTTTTCCGGAATTTCTAATGTTATCAAACTCTTCAAGGGATGTTTTTTTAACAATTCCAAGTTTGGTGGCAAATAATAAATACTTACTTTCTTTATCGTTATTTGATAACGATATAATCGTATTAATATTCTCATCTTTTTCTAAAGGTAACAGATTGATAACAGGTAATCCTTTAGATGTTCTACTAAATTCAGGTATTTCATATCCTTTTAACCGATATACTTTTCCTCTATTCGTAAAGAATAATAAGTGATCATGCGTAGATAAACTTAACAATTTATCAACATAATCCTCTTCATTTGTGCTCATTCCTTTGATTCCAACTCCACCTCGACGTTGGGATTTGAAAGTATCGGATGTAGTTCTCTTAATATAACCTTTATCAGTTAAGACAATAACAATATTTTCTTCCGGAATTAAAGATTCATCTTCTATGTATTCAATTGCGGTCATATCAATTGTAGTCTTTCGGTCATCCCCGTATTTATCTGCAATTTCTTGAAGTTCATTCTTGATTATACCTAAGACTTTTTCCTCACTTGCAAGTATGGAACGAAGTTCAGCTATAAGTTTAAGCAATTCATCAAGTTCTTCCTCTATTTTACTACGTTCTAAACCTGTTAATCGACGAAGTTTCATTTCTAAAATTGCTTCGGATTGTATCTCAGACAAACCAAACATACGTTCTAATTCTTGTTTTGCAGAAGTGTCACTTTCAGCAGATTTAATAATTTTTATTACTTCATCAATATTATCTAACGCAATTTTATATCCCTCTAAAATATGCACTCTTTTTTCGGCTTTATCAAGATCAAATCGAGTTCTTCTGATGATAACTTCTTTTTGATAATCAATGTATTTAGATATGATATCTCGGATACCAAGTGTCTTAGGAACACCATTATCTAACATCAAGAATGTTATACCATAACTAGTTTGAAATTGGGTATGTTTATATAATTTGTTAAGTATAACCTGTGGATTAGCATCTCTTTTTAATGTAATTGTAATCTTAACACCATCTTTTAAATCGGTGTGATAATCAGATATTCCTTCAATTGTTTTATTATGAACTAATTCTGCAACTTTGTTTTTAAGTTCTAAAGTAGTAACACCATAAGGAATTTCGTCAATTATTATATAATTTTTGCCATTTTTTTCTTCAATTGTGGCTTTACTTCTAATGGTTATACTGCCTTTTCCAGTATCATAAGCTTGTTTTATACCACTATTTCCTAATATAATGCCTCCAGTAGGAAAATCTGGACCTTTAATATGTTGCATCAACCCTATTGTATCAATATCTGGATTATCGATATATGCTATACAACCATTAATAACTTCTCTTAAATTATGAGGTGGAATATTTGTTGCCATTCCAACTGCAATTCCCATAGTGCCATTAACCAAAATATTTGGAAATCTTGATGGTAAAACGTCTGGTTCCTTACGAGATTCATCGTAATTTGGAGAAAAATTTACAGTATCTTTATTAATATCTCTAAGCAACTCTGTTGATATTTTTGAAAGTCGAGCTTCAGTATAACGATATGCTGCAGCACCATAACCTTCAATATTACCAAAGTTACCATGGCCATCTACTAACATATAACGATAGTTAAAATCTTGAGCCATTCTAACCATTGCTTCATATATTGATGAGTCGCCATGTGGATGGTATCTTCCCATTACATCTCCAACTATAGTTGCAGATTTACGATGTTGTTTATCAGGAGTTAGTCCATTTTCACTCATTGCATATAAAATACGACGATGAACAGGTTTTAATCCATCTCTTAAATCTGGTAAAGCTCTAGCTACGATAACACTCATTGAATATTCAAGGAATGACGTTTGGACTTCGCTAACAATGTTATTTTCTTCTAATCTATCTCTACTATGATCCATATTCTAACCTCCCTAAATATCTAAATTTTTAACGTACACGGCATTTTCTTCAATAAATTTTCGCCTTGGTTCTACTTCTTCGCCCATCAATTTAGCAAAAATTTCGTCAGCAGCCATTGCGTCGTCAACAGTTATCTTTCTCAAGATTCTCTTTTCAATATCCATAGTTGTTTCATTTAATTCTTCTGCATCCATTTCGCCTAAACCTTTCATTCTCATAACATCCGGTTTAACATTTCCTGGTAATGTTGCTAAATAAGCATTTTTTTCATCCTCATTTAATACATATTTTATTGTTTTTCCATGTTTAATGCAGAATAACGGTGGTTGGGCAGCAAATACATGACCAGCCTCAACAATTGGTCTAAAAAACCGGTAAAACAACGTTAAAAGTAACACGCGAATATGTGATCCATCAACATCGGCATCTGTCATGATGATTATTTTATGATATCTTAATTTTTCCAAGTCGAACTCTTGACCAATGCCAGTACCAAAAGCAGTAATAATAGTTCTTATTTCCTCGTTATCTAATGCTTTATCTAATCTAGCTTTTTCAACATTTAATATTTTTCCTCGTAACGGAAGTATGGCTTGTGTCATAGAATCTCTGCCTTTTATTGCACTACCTCCAGCAGAATCACCTTCGACAATGAATAACTCGCATATACTTGCATCTTTTTCTTTACAATCAACAAGTTTTCCACCAAAGTTTACTATATCTAAATCACTTTTTCTACGAGTAGCTTCTCGAGCCTTTTTCGCTGCCAAACGAGCATGAGAAGCTAATAAGCTTTTTTCCACAATGATTTTGGCATCATTTGGATGCTCCATTAAAAATCTTTCAAATCCTTGGCCAAAAATATCTGAGGCAATCTTTCTAACCTCTAGATTTCCTAATTTAGTTTTTGTTTGACCTTCAAATTGGGGATTTGGATGCTTACAAGAGATAATCATTGTTAAGCCTTCTCTAACATCATCACCTGTTAAGCTATCAGCATTTTCCTTCAAAATTTTTGCTTTTTTAGCATAACTGTTAATAATGCGTGTTAACGCTAACTTAACACCGTCTTCATGCATTCCACCTTCATAAGTATTAATATTATTGGTAAAAGAATATATTGCTGAATTATAAGAATCATTATATTGTAACGCTACTTCAATAACTATATCGTCAACTTGTCCAGATATAGATATTATTTCTTCATGAATACTCTTTTTACTTTTGTTAAGCATCTGAACATATTCAACAATTCCACCATTATATAAGAAAGATTCATGCTTTCCTTCTTCTCTTTCATCTATAAGTTGAATGCGAAGTCCTTTATTTAAAAAAGCTAATTCTTGTAATCTTTTATATAAAACATCATAATCGTAAACAGTAGTTTCAGTAAAGATTTCTGGATCTGGCAAAAAGGTTACTGTTGTACCAGTTCGATCTTCAGCACATTTATCGATTATTTTTATTGTTCCTACAGGTTTACCACCATTTTCAAATCGTTGGTAATAAACGTTTCCATCGCGGTAAACTCTAACTTCCAGCCATTTTGATAAAGCGTTAACAACTGATGCACCTACACCATGTAGTCCACCAGATACTTTATAGCCTCCTCCGCCAAATTTACCACCAGCATGAAGAACTGTAAAAATCGTTTCAATTGTTGACAAACCCGTTTTAGCATTCATTCCAGTTGGCATCCCACGTCCATCATCCTTAACCGATATTGAATTATCTTTATGAATCTCTACTTCAATATCATCACAAAACCCTGCTAACGATTCGTCAACAGCGTTATCAACAATTTCCCATACTAAATGATGTAACCCTTTACTACTTGTTGTACCTATATACATTCCCGGTCTTTTTCTAACCGCTTCTAAGCCTTCTAGTACTTGTATATCACTATCGCCATAATTAACATTTTCCATTATAAATCTTTCCTTTCCACGTTGCCATTTTCTACCTTGAAAATTGTGCTATTTTTTAGTAATTGTTTATCAATTTTATCAATATTTGTTGTTGTAATAAAAGTTTGAACTTCTTTATTCAACATATTAATAATATTATTAATTTTCTGATCATCTAGTTCACTAAATAAATCATCTAAAATCAATATCGGATATTGATTTTTTAATTGCTTAACGATTAACAATTCAGACAATTTAAAAGAAATAATCGCATTTTTTTGTTGACCAACACTACCATATTCTTTAATACAGTTGCCGTCTAAGATAAAATCAATATCATCGTGATGAATACCTATCAATGTTTTGCCAAGAGCCATTTCTTTACGATAATTTTTTCGATAAATTTCCAACACTTTTTCAGCATCTTTTCTTGAATACTCACTCTTATATTTGACATGTAGTTCGCCATATTCAAAAATATTTTTATATATCTTTGAAATATGTGCATTTATCATATCAAGATATTCAATCCTAATATTACGTATTTTCAATCCAAAATCAACGAGTTTTCTTGTTAATATATCTAAATAATCAGAGGAAGCATTTCCGTTTAAATATAGTTGTTTTAAATATGCATTACGATGCTTTAAGATTTTATTATAAGTATTTAAAAACAATAAATACTCTTTATTAACTTGAGAAATTTCAATATCAAGCATCTTTCTCCGGAACGCCGGCGAATCGCTAATAATTTTTGTATCAAGGGGATTAAATAAAATAATATTTATCCTTGAAACATAATCACTTATTTTATTTACTTTATCAGAGTCAATAAAGACTTTCTTACCTGTTAAGCCTAAATCCAATTGGTACCGCGTTTTTTCAGTGCTTTCAACTGTCCCTTTAATTATTGTCTCATTTGCACCTTTAGAAATTAAATTACTATCATTATTGGTTCGAAATGATTTTGTCAACGCTAACATATATATAGCTTCTATCAAATTTGATTTTCCACTGCCGTTGTTACCATATATTAAATTTAAAGTGTTCGAAAAACTTAAATCAATTGTGCTGTAATTACGAAAGTTTAATAACTTTAAATTTACAATTTTCATTTAAAACCTCTTTTTAAACAAAATATTAAACAATTATCTTGTTTGCGTACTCCTCTACACAATATTATTATATCATAAAATTAGCTTAAAAAAAAGCAAAATTAACGTTTTTTGCTTTTTAATACCGATTCTAATCTTGAGGATTTAAATATTTGATTACTTATAATATGATTAGAAATCTCTAGAGTAATCTTAAACCCATTTTTTAATATTATTATACTTTCCTTTGAATTTTTTGTTGAATATTTTTCTATACTATTATAGTTTATCCACATACATGAGTTTTTTTTAGCAGAAGTTGTTGGAAACATTATAATTTCCTTTACTTCACTAATAACAATAGGACATTTATACTTAACACCTATCATATAGTCAGTAGCCTCACATCGCCCTTGTAGTGAACTACCATAAGATTTACAACTATCATTAATAATATCATATGGTCGACGATTAACAACATAAGAAATGTAGCTTTCGATAACCTTACTTTGAATGCCATTATATGGCATAATCATTAATGTATTTTCGTTAATATAATACTTATCCACAAAAATTCCCCCAGACATTTTTTTTATATCATAAAACCTGAGCAAAATTTGTCAATTTTTGTTGTTAATATGTTTTAATTGGTAAAATTAACTCAATTATTGTATCATCATCTACAGCATTTATAATAATTGGTTTATCGTCACTATTTATTAATAAAATAATATTTGTTGTATTTAACACTTTTAAAGCATCCATCATATATTTAGATGAAAAACTAATATCTAATCTTTCTTTATTGTTAGACTCTATAATCAATTCTTCCTTAGTTTTTCCACTTTCAGCAGAACTTCCATATATTGTCATTTTTTTATCATCAATACTCATTTTAACAATATTTTTATCTTTACTTAAAGTAATAATTGAAGCACGATCAATAGCATCATAATACTCTTTTAAATTTAAATTAATCATGTACTCAAAATCTTTTGGAATATAATTTGTTGTATCTGGATACGTACCATTTAATAAAGTACTTTGAAACATTATATTTTTATAAATAAACAAAATTTTGTTGGTAAAAAGATGAATATCAACATTGTCTTCGTCTTTTAATATAGAAACCAATTCATTAACACTTTTACCAGGAATAACGATATTAACAGATTCTTCAATCGGTTTAGATAATTTAATAACTTTTTTAGCTAATCGATATGAATCTGTTGCTATACATTCTAATATATCACCATTAATTTTAATATTAATTCCTGTTAGTAATGGTCTTACTTCTTGCGTTGACATTGCATATGAAGTTTGGTTTATAATTTGGCGTAATAATGTTGAATCTAGGTTAATAACATTTGCACTTGTATCAATAGCAATGTTTGGATAATCTGAAAGATTATAACAATTTAAAACAAATTCGTTTGTATCAGAGTATATTTTAACATTACTATTATCTATACTTTCAAAATAAATTAAATCTGTTGGCATTTTTCTAATAATGTCTAGTATATAACGACTTTGTATTACGATTTTTCCTTCTTTTTCTATATTTTTAATTTCTTTTTTATCAACTACCACTTTAATTGTTAATTCACTATCACTTGCTAATAATTCTAACCCATTAGCATTTACTTCTATAACAATTCCATTTAAAACTGGAATAGTTATTTTTTGCGATAAAGCTTTTACTACATTGTTTAAAGCTTCTAATAAAATATTTTTATCAATTGTAAATTTCATCTTTCCATCCTTCTTTCTTTATCTTAATAAAAATTATTATTATATTTATACTGTTTATGTTGTGGGAAACTTGTTTATTCCCCTATTTACCATATAAAAGTTATCAACACTTTTCCACATTTTTATAACTTATTTTTAATTTCTTTAACAATCGTATTTAATTTTTCATCAGTTTTTAATTCATTTGTAATTTTATCATACGAAGCAGAGATTGTTGAATGGTCCCTCCCCCCAAATTCTAAGCCAATTCTTGCTAAACCTTCATCTGTTTCTACTCGGCAAAGATAAATTGCAATATGCCTAGGTTTTGCTATGTTACCAGTTTTTTTCTTACTTTTTAAATCGGCAATTGTAATATTAAAATAATCCGCAACTATTTTTTGAATTTTACTTATAGAATTATCTGCATATATATTTATGTTTAAATAATCTTTTAACGCTTCGATTGCAAAATTTAAATCTATTTTATCAGGAACCATCATTGCTGTATATGCCATTAATCTATTAATTGTTCCTTCTATAAATCTTATATCATTTTGACAGGAATTTGCAATATATTCTATAATTTCTTGACTTAAATTGTCTTCCAAAGATGTATTTTTTATTTTAGTATTAATAATTTTGCATCTTAAGTTGAAATCTGGTGGATAAATGTCAACAGGAAGCCCCCACATAAAACGACTTCTTAATCGATCTTCGATTTTCTTTAAATCATCCGGTGAACGATCACTACTAATTATAATTTGTTTATTTGCTTGATATAGTGCGTTAAAAGTGTGAAAAAATTCTTGCTGAGACTTATCTGCACCTACTAAAAATTGAATATCATCAATTATTAAAACATCAACATTTTGGTATTTATTTTTAAAATTTTTAGCATATTCTAGTGAATCAACACCTTTTTCTATTGAAGCAAAACCTGTATAATCAGCGACAAAGTCGTTACTTGTTATATATAATACTTTTTTATTAGAATTCTTAACTATATAATTTCCAATTGCATGCATTAAATGAGTTTTCCCTATTCCACTTTTACCATATAAGAATAAAGGATTGTGAATGGTTCCAGGGTTCTCTGCAACCGCATGCGCAGATACAACTGCTAAGCGATTTGAATCTCCAACAACAAAAGATTCAAAAGTGAATTTGGGATTAAGATTTGTTTCCCACTCTTCATCATATTTAGGAAGATCATTAAGGATTTCTTTTTCATCTTCCTTATTTTCTATTTCAAGTTCATCTTCCGTAATATATTCAAGTTCAAAGTTTTGTCCAGTTATTGTATAAAGAGTTGAATTAATAATATCTTTATAATTTATACTCAACATATTTTTATGAATTTGCATAGGTACTTTGATTTTAAGTTTATTGTCATACAAAGAAACTGGTTCTATTTTAGAAAACCATAAATTAAAAACATTAACGCTAACAGCTTGTTCAATTTCATCTAAGAAAGCTTTAAAAAGTTCCTCTATTTTCATCCCATACCCCACACAATGTTTTCAACACATATATTTTAACTTATTTTTTGTTAAAGTTAAAGAATTAATTTGTTAAAAATAGTTTTCCCCAAACTTTTCAACATCTATTTTTGGCAATGATTAGTATGTTAACACAAGTTTTTAACACTTTCAACAAAATATCTTTGTGGACAAAACTAAATTATCAACATCTTCAAAATAAAGTGTTGTTGAATTGTTGATAAATGAATGTTATAATCCAAATACTAAGGTGGATTATGGAAGAAACTAAAAAAATTAAAATTGCAAGTTTACTGGGGATTTTTGGTAATTTATTTTTATTGGTGGTTAAATCTGGGGTTGGATTATTATTCAAAAGTCAAGCTATGATTGCAGATGCTACAAACAGTGCTGGTGATATTTTTGCGTCAGTAATGGCATTTGTTGGAAATAAAATATCAACGGAGCCAGCTGATGAAGACCATAATGTTGGTCATGGAAAAGCAGAGTATATTTTTTCCCTATTTATTGGCCTAGCGATGATACTTGCATCTTTAATAGTTATTATTAACAGTATCAAAAGTATTATAACTAATCATGCGTTTAATTATTCTTTTTTGTTAGTTATAATTTGTATATTAACAATTATAATAAAGCTTTCCTTATATATATATACAAAAATTATTTATAAAAAGAATAGTAGTATATTATTAAAGTCGCTTTATAAAGATCATCGTAATGATTGTTTAATTACATGTGGAACACTTGTAAGTATATTGTTTTCTTTGATTAATATTTATTGGATAGATAGTGTGGCTGGTATTCTAATATCTTTTTGGATAATATTTACTGGATTAAAAATAATTAATGAAAGTTATGATGTTCTTATGGATCAAAGTATAGATAACGACAGTAAATTACAAATTGAAAATATTATCTATCAACATTCTAAAGAAATTGAAATGGGGAAGATGAGTTCAATACCTATTGGCTATAAATATATAATAGTTTTAACAATTTACGTAGATGGTAAGATGTCAACAAAAGATGCTCATGAAATAACGAAAATATTACAAACTAATATAAAAAATCAAGTAAAAAGAGTAGATCGAGTTATAATTCATGTTAACCCTAAAGAATAAATAATATTCAAAATCGCTTTATTAAAAAAGCTTGACATAATAAGATATTAAATATTATAATAGAAACGCTAAAAAGGAGAAATTATAAATGAAGAGAACTTATCAACCAAATAAACGTAAAATGAAAAAGACTCATGGTTTCTTTTCTCGAAAAGGTGGAAAAGTATTATCATTACGTCGTAAAAAAGGAAGAAAAGTATTATCAAAATAAAAACCACTGTTAAAAGTGGTTTTTTTACAATAGAAGAGGATTTCAATGAAAAAATACGAAAGAGTAAAATCAAATATATTGTTTAATGAAGTGATAAACAAAGGAAAAAAAAGGGGAAATCAATTTTTTACTATTTTTTTTATGGAGTCTTCTGAAAATAATAAAAAATTCGGAGTGGCGGTTTCAAAAAGGTTGGGAAATGCTGTAATACGTAATAGATTGAAAAGACAAACTAGGGAATTATTGGATAAGACGAAAATTTTGTTTAAAAATAATGGAAACTATATTATAATAGTTAAAGAAAAGTGTTTAAAGGAAAGATTTAGTGTTAAATTAGCTGCATTAGAGCAACTTATAGGAGATATGAATGAAAAAAAATAAAATATTATCAATTTTTCTTGTTTTAACAATTTTTTTAACGACAGGTTGTGGAAATGACAATTATATTAAAGATAACGATAGTAAAATAGTAATTAACAAAGAAACTGGTCAGAATTTGCAAAAAGATATTTATTGTAGACCATCTGAAGATACAGAAGTATATAAATTATACAAAGAATATGAATCTCAATTAGATGTTAAACTTAATGATTTACCAAAATGTAGTGATTACAAAATAAATTCTAATAAAACCCAAAGTTTATGGCAATTCTTATTTGTTAAACCTTTAGCTTACATTATTTTAAAATTAGGTTATGCATTAAAATCGATTGGTTTATCCAAATCATATTTGGGCGTTTCAGTAATGTTAATTGGCTTGTTAATAAGAATTATTATGTTACCTGTTCATTTAAAAACACAAAAGCAATCTAAAAAGATGCAAGAAATGGCTCCAGAGCTGCAAAGAATTGAAAAAAAATATGCAAATCGTCAGGATCAAGAATCAATGCTGATGAAGAGTCAAGAAACTATGGCATTATATCAAAAATATAAAGTAAGTCCATTTTTAAGCTGTTTACTTTCATTAATTCAATTGCCATTATTTTTTGCCTTTTTACAAGCTATTTACAAAATACCAGCAATATATGAGGGAGAAATCTTTGGTTGGAATTTAGGGACAACTCCTAATGTTGGTTTGTTTACTAATCATCAGTATTCTTTCATTATACTAATTGTATTAATTATTTTAACAACTTATTTTTCGTTTAAATATACAATGAGTCAAAATAAAACTACTTCGGCGGTGCCAGGAGCAGAATCACAAATGAAAACAATGTTGGTAGTTATGACTGTATTTATTGCGTTTGCATCATTTAGTTTACCTACCGCAATAGCATTATATTGGATTATAACTTATGCTTTTATTATTATTCAAACTTTTATAATGAATTTAATTCAAAAAAGAAATAATAAAAAAACAAATTATAATAAGTCAAAAAATCAAATTAAAGATAAGTTAAAAATGAAAGAAGGAATGAAGTATGGAAAGAATAAGTAAAACAGGGAAGGACTTTGAAAATACTTTAAATGAAATTCTAGAAGAAAATAAATTAGATAAAGAGAATGTAATTTATTTAACTGGAGAAGTAAAAAAAGGTTTATTTAAAGGAGAAACAACAGAAGTAATAGTATACAAAAAAGAAGATATTTATTCCTTTGCAAAAGATTACTTAAAAGAAGTTATTAATAATTTGGGGCTAGAGGTAACTTTTGAAATTAAAAAGCAGGAAGATCGAGTAATGCTTAAGATGTATTCAAATAACAATAATATATTAATAGGCCATAATGGAAATACTTTAAGAGCTTTAGAAACATTGTTAAAACAAAAAATTCAATTAGAAATTGGTACTTATTTTTCAATTTCATTGGATGTTGAAAATTATAAAGATAAAAAAGTAGCTCGAATTGAAAGATTAGCAAAACAGACAGCAAAAGAGGTATTAAAAACTAAAATGGACGTTCATTTAGAAAATATGAATGCTTATGAAAGAAGAATTGTTCATAATATTTTAACTAATTTTAAGGGGATATCAACTAAAAGTGAAGGCGAGGAACCAAATCGTCACGTTGTAATAAGCATAACGAAAGAGTAAAAATCTTTCGTTTTTATATACTTTTTTTTATTGACATATGCTATAATACGTTTGCGAAAGGGGAATATTATGGAAGATACTATTTGCGCTATATCAACTGCCATTGGAGTTGGAGCGATTTCGATAATCAGGATAAGCGGAGATAATGCTATTAAAATTATTAATGATATTTTTAGCAATAAAATTCAAGAGGAAGAGACTCATGTAATAAAATATGGATACATTAAAGATAATGAAGAAATAATTGATGAAGTCCTTTTAATGGTCATGCGTGCTCCAAAAACATATACTAAAGAAGATGTGATTGAAATTAATTGTCATGGTGGTATAAATACTACTAATAAAATGCTTGAACTACTGCTAAAAAAGGGATGTAGATTGGCAGAACCAGGAGAATTTACAAAACGCGCGTTTTTAAACGGTCGAATTAGCTTGCTAGAATCTGAAGCTGTTGGAGAATTGATAGCAGCTAAAACTGATTCGCAAAGAAAACTTTCGCTAAACCAATTAGGAGGTAACCTAAGTCATAAAATCAATAATCTTCGTGAACAAATCTTATCTTTAATGGCAAATATCGAAGTTAATATTGATTATCCTGAGTATACCGATAATTTAGTTGTAACTGAAAATTTATTAAAAGAAAAATTAGTTTCCATAACACGTGAATTGGAAAATTTGGTTGAAGGAACAAAATATGGAAAAATAGTATCTAATGGAATTAACGTTGCAATTATAGGTAAACCTAATGTAGGAAAAAGTAGTATTTTAAATCATTTGTTAGATGAACAAAAAGCTATTGTAACTGATATTGCAGGAACAACTCGAGATTTAGTTGAAGGCGTTATTTCTTTAAATGGTATTGAAATAAAATTAATTGATACGGCTGGAATTCGTGAAACAACTGATTTGGTTGAGAAAATAGGGGTTGAAAAAAGTTTTGAATTAATAAAATCTGCTGATGTAGTAATTTTAGTGGTTGATGGAAGTAAATGTTTAGATCAAGATGATTATACAATTTTACAACAAGCAAAAGGAGCTAATATAATAGTTTTTGTAAATAAAAATGATCAAAAAACTATTGTGGATATAACGGGATTAAATAATATTGTCTTTGGTAATACTATAGAACCTAATGGGTTAGATTTACTTAAGAGCAAATTAATTGAAATGTTTAGTATCAACGAAATCAATAAGGATTTAACTTATCTATCGAATGCAAGACAAATTGATTTAGTAAATAAGGCAAATGATTCATTGAAAAACGCAAATTATTCATTAAACAATGGTATTCCAATTGATATGATTGAAACCGATTTAAAAGCTTGTTTTGATTATTTGGGACAAATTATTGGCGATACATATGAACAAGCCGTTATTGATCGTTTATTTAGGGATTTTTGCGTTGGAAAGTAGGTGAAACAATGTACGATGTAATTGTTGTAGGTGGCGGACACGCCGGCTGTGAAGCTGCACATATTTGTGCACAAATGAATAAAAAAACTCTTCTTATCACTTCAAATGTTAATAATATTGCTGATATGCCATGTAATCCTTCGATTGGTGGTAGTGCAAAGGGAATCATTGTTCGTGAAATCGATGCGTTAGGCGGTTTAATGGGAATTGTAGCTGATAAATCACATTTTCAAATTAAAATGCTGAATAATTCTAAAGGTCCAGCGGTAAGAGCGTTAAGAGCTCAAGCTGATAAAAGTATTTACCCAAAGGTTATGAAAGAATATTTAGATGCTACCCTAAATCTTGACATAATCGAAGGAATGGTAGAAGATTTAATTATTGAAAATAATACGGTAAAAGGGGTTCTTTTGGAAAATAGAGAATCATATTTATCAAGTTCAGTTATATTAACTACTGGAACTTATTTGAATGCTAATATTTTAATTGGTAGTGAAAATACTCCGAATGGACCTCATGGCGAAAAAAGAAGTAATTTCTTATCTAAGAAGTTAGAAGAAATAGGATTTAATATTAAACGATTAAAAACTGGAACTCCCCAAAGGATAAAAGCAAATAGCGTTGATTTTAGTAGATTAAAAGAAGAATGTGGTGACGATTCATACTGGACATTTTCGTTTGATATTGAACCACAATATCAAATTAATAATCAACAAAAATGTTATTTAATATATACCAATGAAAAAACTCATCAGATTATCAAAGATAATTTGGATAAAAGTGCTATGTATGGCGGATACGCAACTGGAGTTGGACCTCGTTACTGCCCTTCAATTGAGGATAAAGTTGTTCGTTTTGCTGACAAGGAGAGACATCAATTATTCTTGGAGCCAGAAAGTATTTATTATGATGAGTGGTATTTACAAGGATTTTCTACATCAATGCCTCGAGATGTCCAAGAAGAAATGGTCCACAGTCTTGAGGGGTTAGAAAATGCTGTAATAAGTAAATACGCTTATGCAATTGAGTATGACGCCATTGATCCAATGCAAATTAAGGCTTCATTAGAAACTAAAATTATTGAAAATTTATTTACTGCTGGTCAGATAAATGGTACTTCTGGATATGAAGAAGCTGCAGGTCAAGGATTAATAGCAGGAATAAATGCTTGCCTAAAAATTGATGGAAAAAAGCCATTTATATTAAAACGTCACGAAGCATATATAGGAGTTTTAATAGATGATTTAGTAACCAAAGGAATTACTGATCCTTATCGTATGCTAACTTCGCGAGCAGAATTTAGACTTTTATTAAGACATGATAATGCGGACTTGCGATTGACTACTAAGGCGTATGAAGTTGGTGCAATTATTCCTTCAAAGTATCAAAAATTAAAGAATAAAATAAAGCAAATAAATGAATTAACTGAATATTTAAAAAATAATCGATTAATCATTAATGAACAAGTTAAAGCTTTTTTTGCAAAGAATAATTTGTCGTTACCTAATGGAAATTTTAATTATTTATTGCTATTAAAAAGGCCTGAAATTACAATGGATGTAATAAGTAATTTTTTAGATCTTTCTAATTATTCAAAGGAAGTAATTGAACAGGTTGAAATAGAAAATAAATACGAAGGTTATATAAAAAAAGAATATGCAGAAAAAGAAAAATTGAATAAACTTGAAGAAAAACAAATTCCTGAAGACATTGATTATAGCAAGGTTAAAAATATAGCTAGCGAAGCACGACAAAAACTGGAGTTAGTGAGGCCTGTTACGATAGCTCAAGCCAGTCGTATTAGTGGAGTAAATCCAGTAGACATAAGCTTACTATTAGTGTATTTAAAAAAAGAGTATGGTAAAAATGAATAGAGATATATTTATACAAGAATTACAAAAGTTAGATATTATTGTTGATGAAGAAAAATTAAATTTGTTAAATAAGTATTATGATTATTTAATTGAATATAACTCACATACTAATTTAACTACAATAACTGAGAAAAATGATGTTTACTTAAAACATTTTTATGATTCATTGACCTTGAGTCGTTATATTAATTTAAATGAAATTGAGTCGATGATTGATATTGGTTCAGGAGCTGGGTTTCCAGGGGTAGTTCTCAAAATTTTTTTCCCTCATATTAACGTCACAATTTTGGATTCAAATAATAAAAAAACAACGTTTGTTTCAAATTTAATTACAAAATTAGGCTTAAATAACATTGAAGTTGTTAACGCTCGAGCAGAAGATTATGCAAAAGAAAATTTAAATAAATATGACTTATGTACTTCGAGAGCAGTTGCTTTCATAGATATTATTAGTGAACTATCATTACCGTTTATTAATCTTAATGGAAAAGTAGCATTAATGAAGGGAAATATTGATAATGAAATAAAAATTTTAAATAATTATCAACAAAAACTTAACATTAAAAACTATATAATTAACTCTTTTGTATTACCAAACAAAGATGAAAGAAATATAATTATCTTAACTAAAAATGGTTTAACCAAGAAAGTATTAAATTATTCTCAAATTGTTAAAAGAAGTAAAATATGGAATGGCAAATAATATTGCATTCCATATTTTATTGCAAAAAAAATGAATTTAAGATATTATATTAATAGTAGGAGAAGGGGCTAAATGAATTTTGATTCTAGTGTTTTACAAGTAGCAATTGAAGATATTATACCCAATCGTTTTCAACCACGATTAACGTTTGAAGACTCTTCTTTGCGTGAATTATCCGATTCAATTAAGCAACACGGGGTAATTCAACCGCTTGTATTAAGAAAAATTGGTGATAAATATGAAATAATAGCCGGTGAGAGAAGATATAAAGCGTCTACTATGGCTGGATTATCATCAGTTCCTGCGGTTATTTCCAATATAGACGATAAAACTAGTGCTGAGGTAGCTGTTGTTGAAAATGTTCAACGCCGAGATTTAACCGCTATTGAAGAAGCAAGATCATATAAGGCATTACTGGATCAAGGTTATATGTCTCAAGAACAATTAGCTCATAAAATGGGGCTTTCTCAAAGCGCTATTGCTAACAAGCTGCGTTTGTTAAATCTGGCACCAGAAGTTCAAGATGCGATATTGGAAAATAAGATTTCGGAAAGACACGCTAGGTCATTGCTTGTTGTTAAAGAGTTAAACGATCAAGTACGTTGGCTTGAAAGAATTATCTCTAATCGGCTTACTGTTAGACAATTAGATGAAGAATTAAGAAAAGAATATAAAGGTGAAACAATGAACTCGGGAATTGATATTAATCAAATTAAGCAAAATGCCGTTGATATAAAAACAATAACTAATGATCCTGTTACAATGAATGCACCTTCACCATCTGCTTTTACCATGGGCCCTATTGATTTAGGTCAAAAAACAACTAATAAGTTTTTTAATAATTTGGAAGATCAAGCCGCAAATATGCAAATGACTGAAGCGATTAATCCTTTTAGTAGATTTAATGATTCTCAAGTTTTACCAAAGGAGCCAACGTCTAATAGTTTTCCTCAAATGACTATTTTGCCAGCCGATAATCAAACTTCCTCTCAAATAATATCAGAAGTATCTGCACCTAGTAACGTTGAATCGTTAGATAGCTTGGATTTTGCTCCCCCAAAAGAACAGAAAGATATACTTAAAGCCAAAAATAGGATAACTAGTTTATTAAATGAATTGCGAAGCGATGGTTATTTAATTGAGTATACCGAAAGTAATATTGGTGGAAAAATAACTTATCATATTGAAATCAAAGAAACTGAGAATTAACTCAGTTTTTTATTGGTTCGCTTCCTCGTAAATAATAAAACATATTTACTTTGCTAGTGTCATTTGTTATTTTACCATCTACTGCGTTTAAAGGAACTCCCACGACATTAGTCGGTTTATTATACCAGTGATCGTTATTGTTTGTTTCTAATATTTTTTCCACAGTATCTACCCAAATATTTTTGGCATCTAGTCCAACCGATACCGCAAGTGGAGCATTATCATCATATCCGGTCCATGTGACCATTAGAATGTCTTTGTTGTATCCAACTGTCCAATAATCTGTATCTGTAGTACCTGTTTTAAAAGCGTATTTTGTAGTTAGTTTTGAGGCAATATTTAAAGCTGTCGGTTTATTATAATCTATAAAAGCTGAATTCGTTGTACTTGTAAGTAATTCATTAAGAATATAAACATAATTAGGGTTTAAAATTAAATCATTTTTTTCTTTATATTCATATAGAATATTACCATCTTGATCTTCGATGCGTTTTATTAAATGAAGATTACGTTTATAGCCTCCGCTGGCAAATGTTGTATAGCCATCTGCAAAATCCAACAGATTGATTTCACTGGTACCTAGCGCCAATGAAGCGACTTCTTGCAGATTGGTATCAATTCCACATTCGTGAGCAGTTTTAATTAATTCTTCAACTCCTAAAAAAAGATTTGTTTTTACTGCATATATGTTATCGGAATATGCAATGGCTGCTGCCATAGTAATTTCTTTGTTACCATATATATTAGCATAATTTTTAGGGGAATATGTTTTACCATTTGCTAAGTTAAATGTAGTATATTGACTTTTAAAGGTTGATGAAGAGGTCATACCATTATTAAGAGCTGCGTAATATAAGAATGGTTTCATTGTGGATCCTACTTGTCTTTTCGAAGAAATTGCACGATTGTATTGACTTTTAGCGTAATCAACACCTCCGGTTAAAGCTAAAATACTTCCATCAGATGGATTTATTATTACTCCTGATGTTTGTAATTTATCATCATCTAAATGTTCTAATATTTCCTTTTCCATTGTTTCTTGTGCTTGATAATTTAAAGTGGTGTAAACTTTAAGATTCCCAGAGTTTAGTTGTTCGTTGCTAATTTTTTCTATACTTTTTAATTCATTTATAACTGCATCTTGGAAATACATTAACATTTGTAAATCGTTATCAGATCTTTTTCCGTGTATATTAATTGTATCTTTGAAAAGATTATCGTACGTGGATTTATTAATTATTTTATTATTATACATTGTTAACGCAACGATTTTTGCTCTTTTAATGGCAGCATCGTAATTGGTAACCGGATTATAATTATTGGGGCTTTTGGGGATGCCTGCTAAAATTAGCGCTTCCTCTAATGAAAGTTCACTAGGTAGTTTATTAAAATAAAATTTGGCTGCACTACTTATTCCATAGTTTCCTTGTCCATAATTAATCGTGTTTAGATATGCTTCTAATATTTCATCTTTTGAATAATGAACTTCTAAATTAAGCGTTAATAACGCTTCTTTTATTTTTCGTGTCCAGGTTTGATCAAATTCTAAGTAAGCGTTTTTAATGTATTGTTGTGAAATTGTACTTGCACCTTCGACAATTTGGCCTTTTGTGATATTTTTCATCATAGCTCTAATTATTCTTAAGTAGTCAAATCCCGTATGATTATAAAAGTTTTTATCTTCAACAGAAATAACTGCATTTAATAAGTCTTGGGAAATTTCTTTTAAATTAATCCATTCGTTAACGCTACTGCCTTGATATATTAAATTTTCTTTTTCATCATATAAATAATATGTTCCAAGCCTATTAAGTTCAATAGCATCTTCAAAATATGCTTTTGTATATAAACCTATTATTACTATGATACATGATAGAAAAATAAATAAAAATGCCTTATATCCAAATCTAATAATTTGCACGTTTTTCACCCTATATTTAGTATTTAAAAAAATATATAATTTATAAGTGCATTTTTAATATATGTATGCTATAATGTTCTAGAAAAAAAGCAAGACATACTGATTTTTAGCAAAAGGAAGGATGTTTATGAAAGAAAAAATAGTTGCACTTATAGCTCGTGAACTAGAAAAATTTGGCATTGTAAATAGAGAAATTACAATTGAAATACCTAAAAATAAAGAGAATGGTGATTATAGTACTAATATAGCTTTACAGTTAGCAAAGGAATTAAAGAGAAATCCATTAGAAATCGCAAAAGAAATATCACTAAACCTAAATGATTCTTTAATAAAAAAAGTAACGGTAGCGGCTCCAGGATTTATTAATTTTTATGTATCTAATGACTATTTGCTTGATAATATTAATGAAGTTATAGAATTAAATGATCAATATGGAACTAATAATTTAGGATTAGGTAAAAAAATTAATATTGAATTTGTTAGTGCTAATCCTACAGGTATTCTTCATATGGGAAATGCTAGAGGTGGAGCATATGGGGATTCATTAGCAAGAATAATGAAATTCTGTGGATATGATGTTACAAAAGAATATTATTTAAATGATGCAGGTAATCAAATTAATAAACTAGCATCTTCCATTTATAGTCGTTATTTAACTAAATGTGGAATCGATAATCCGTTTCCTGAGAATGGGTATCCAGGACAAGAAATTTATGATATAGCAGATATAATATACAATGAAAAACAAGATTCATTAGTAAATAATGATTTAGAAATTTTTAAAAAATATGGTGTTGAATATTTAACAAAGCAGATATTTCAAGATTTAAAGGATTATCGTATTACATATGATGTTGTTACATCAGAAAAATCAATATATGAAAAGTATCCAATTACTAACGTATTGGAGAAAATTAATAGTAATGGATATTTATATCAAAAAGATGGGGCAACATGGTTTAAAAGTAGTGAAATATATGATGATAAAGATCATGTGTTTGTAAAAGAAGATGGTAGTTATACATACGTTGTTCCCGATATCCCGTATCATATGGATAAAATGGATCGTGGATATGTTAAAGTAATTGATGTATTAGGCACCGACCATCATGGATATGTAGCAAGACTTAAGAGTGCTATTAAAGCTGTTGGGTATGATGATGACAAAATTTCTGTAAAACTATTACAACTTGTAAGAATTGTTAAAAATAAAGAAGTAGTAGTAATGCATAAAAGAAGTGGAAATGTCATAACTCTCCGAGATTTAATGGATGAAGTAGGAGTAAATGCTGCTCGATATTACTTTTCAAAATATTCTTTAGATACGCAAATGGATTTCGATATTGAATTAGCAAAATCAAAATCTAATGATAATCCGGTTTTTTATGTTTGTTATGCATATGCTCGAATTAGTTCTATCCTAAAAAATTATTCAGAAATACCGAAAGTAGAAAAATTTGAATGCATAAATGAAGATGCTGCATATAATGTTCTAGCTAGTGTTTATCGCTTCAAAGATGTTGTAAAAAGTGCATGTATTAAAGAGCAACCCCATATTATTACGAATTATGTTTATGAATTAGCAACTTTATTTCATGCTTATTATGAAAGATGCCGCATCGTAAGTGATGATGAAAAGAAGACATTAGAGAATTTAAATTTAATTAAATGTGTACAAATTACACTTTATAATGCATTGAATTTAATTGGCGTTGTCCCAGATGAAAGGATGTAAACAAATGAAATTAAAAGATTTATCAAAAGAAGATTTAGAAACAATGAGTTTTGGGGAAATTACCGAGTTAGTTTTAAATGAAAATGGTTCAAAAATGAAGATTGTAGACATTTTTAAGAAAATATGCAAAATTCTAGAAATGAGTGAAGCTGAATTTGAAAATAAAATTGCTGATTTTTTTGAACTTATTTCAACTGATAAAAAATTTATAGTATTAGAAAAAGGTTTTTGTGATTTAAGAAAAAAACATACTCCAAAAGTAGTCATTGAAGATGATGAAGAAGAAATAGTTGAATCTGAAAGTGTTAATGATGAAGATAAAGAAGAACTAGAAGAACGTGAAGAAGATATTTTTTACGATAATTCTAGTGAAGAAGACGATGTTGATGACAATGATGATGAATTGAATGATTTTGATATTGTTGTCGATGAAGATGAAACAAGTATGTAATGCTTGTTTTTTCATATAGATAGGATGTGAGAAAATGTTTGAAAGATTAGATGGAATCTTAGCAAAATATGATGAATTAAGTGCAAAACTAGTTTCTGAAGAAGTTTTTAATGATTATAATTTATTAAAAAAGTATTCTAAAGAAAAAAGTGATTTAGAAGAAACCGTAATTGTATATAAAGAATATAAACAAGTTAAAAATAATTTGGAAGAAGCCAAAATTATGTTAGAAGATCCAGAAATGAAGGAAATTGCTAGTGAAGAAATAATAAATTTAGAAGAAAAGGAAAATGAATTATATGCTAAGCTAGAAATATTATTAGTGCCAAAAGATGAAAATGATGGTAAAAACGTTATAATGGAAATTCGTGGAGCAGCAGGTGGCGATGAAGCAAACATTTTTGCTGGCGATTTGTTTAGAATGTATTCTTATTATGCCGAAAAAAATGGCTGGAAAATTGAGGTAATATCGACGATTGAAGGAACATCAGGTGGTTTTTCATATCTAGAATGTATTATAAAAGGAAATAACGTTTATTCCAAATTGAAATATGAAAGCGGTTCCCATCGTGTTCAAAGAGTACCTGAAACTGAGAGTCAAGGAAGAGTTCATACTTCGACAGCAACTGTATTAGTAATTCCTGAACTCGAAGATGTTAACATTGATATAAACGAAAATGATTTAAAAATTGATGTATATCATTCATCTGGTGCCGGTGGTCAATCGGTTAATACAAGTAATTCTGCTGTAAGAATTACACATATACCAACCGGAGTTGTTGTTACTTGCCAAGATGAACGAAGTCAATTAAAAAATAAAGAAAAAGCATTAAAATTGTTAAAAATTAAAATTAAAAATGATTTAGAAGAAAAACAAATGAGTGAATCTCAAAAAGAGAGAAAGAGCAAGATTGGAACTGGTGATCGAAGTGAAAAAATTAGAACATATAATTATCCACAAAATAGAGTTACTGATCATCGTATTAATTTTTCAATAATGGAATTAGACCGTGTTATAGATGGCTATCTCGAACCTATAGTTGATGCTCTAATCAATGAAGATATGCGTTTAAAACTAGCAGGAGTAAAAAGTGAATAACTTCGATGAGGAGTTAATAAAAAAATACGTTGCTAGGGATAAATGGAAAACAGCAATTAATAAATTACAAAGTGGATATCCAGTTCAATATATTATTGGAAATGTTGAGTTTTTTGGTAATATTATTGAAGTAAATGAATCTGTACTGATTCCCCGTTTTGAAACAGAATATTTAGTGGAAGATTTATTAAGTTTAATTAAACAATATCATTTTAATGAACCTGAAATAATTGATATTGGCACGGGATCTGGATGTATTGCAATATCCTTAAAAAAGAATGTTAAGTCGACGATTGATGCTGTAGATATTAGTGAAAACGCGATACGTGTTGCTCGTAAAAATGCTAAAAATAACAATGTAAATATTAATTTTATAACTGGCGATATTTCGAATATTATCTTAAATAGGAAGTATGACATTATAGTTTCAAATCCCCCATATGTATCTTATGAAATTCCTGTTGATGACAAAACTAAATATGAACCTCAAAATGCGATATTTGCTCCAGATAGTGGATTATATTTTTATAAAGTGATTTTAGAAAAGAGTGCATCAATTGCGAAAAAAAGAAGTATTATTGCTTTTGAAATAGGCCATAATCAAGCATCTACAATTGAGCAAATGGCATTTAATTATTATCCGAATGCTAAGGTCATTGCTAAAAACGATTTAAATGGGTTCAATCGATATATTTATATTATTAATGATTAAAATACACTATTATTTTTCATAATTATATTGGTGATACAAATTATGAAAAAAATAATAGTGTTTTTCTTTTGCTTAACATTAATTGTTATGTCTAGTAATAAAAATAAGGAGTTTATAATACCAGAAAAAAGTTTGCGGTTTCGTATTGTAGCAAATAGTAATTCTCAAATTGATCAAAATATAAAAAATAACGTTAAAACTGAGCTTTTACCCATCTTTCAAAAAATACATCTTAATTCAACGAGTTTGGAATCTACTAAGGAAAGTGTTCTTCAAAACTTAAATTTAATAACACAAGTTGTGGAAAAACACGTAGATGATTATGATATATCCTTGGGAAATAATTATTTCCCTCAGAAAACATATCATAACGTGGTATATCAATCAGGGAATTATGATTCGTTAGTAATTACTTTGGGAGATGCTGTAGGAGACAATTGGTGGTGTGTGTTATTTCCTCCTTTATGCTTATTGGAAGCCCAAAAGACCGACTTAGATAAGATTACTTATGAATCATATTTTCAAAATATCATAAAAAAATATTTATAAAAATATAATGTAGTATGAATATAATAACACTTATTTTAATTGGAATTTCATTATCTATGGACACTTTTTCTTTGTCTCTTAGTTTAGGAACATTTAATATAAATAAGAAACAATGTTTTCTTTTTTCTTTTATTGTAGGAACATTCCATTTTGTTATGCCTTTATTGGGGCAACTTTTAGGCGCTTCAGTATCATCCTTTTTAATAGTTAATCCAGATAAATTATTATTTATTATTTTTGTCTTTATTGCCATTGAAATGCTAGTAGAACTGCTTTCCAAAGAAGAAAAAAAATATGATTTTTCTTTATTAAATATGATTATTTATGGTTTTTCTGTAAGTATAGATAGTTTAACTGTTGGAATAGGTCTTAATAGTATTATATCTTCTAATTTTTTAGGCCCTTTTCTTTTTTCTCTTTTTTCATTTTTCTTTACATTCTTAGGCTTAGTAATTGGAAATTATTCCTATGAAAAACTTGGCAAAGCCTCGAAAATACTGGGATTAATAATTATTTTGATATTAGCTTTAATGCATCTTATAAAATAGGAAATTTGACTAGTTTATAAAAATAAAATATAATGTGATTAGGGAAGAAAAAATATAAAATTTGACTAAAATAGATAAATAGGATATAGTACATATGCTTTATTTTATAAGCAGATTACGTGTGGCATATAAATTTCTTTGTATGGCCAGAAGGGTGATAAAATGAAACAAATTAAAATTAATGGTGGCAAACCACTTAGTGGAGAAATTCATATTGGTGGAGCAAAAAACAGTGCAGTTGCTTTAATTCCTGCTGCTTTATTGGCTGATGGCATTAGTGTCATTAATAACGTCCCAAATATTACTGACAAGGATGCGCTATTTGAAATTGTTAAATCATTAAATTGTGAAGTCAAAATGGATGGAACAGTTGTTACTTTAGATTCAAGTCATATAGTGAATACAACTATTTCAGAAAAACTTTCACATCAATTAAGAGCTTCTTATTATTTTATGGGAGTGTTATTAGCAAAATATAAACATGTAGAAATGTATTTCCCAGGCGGATGTAATATTGGAGCCCGACCAATTGACCTTCATTTGAAAGGCTTTGAGGCTTTGGGTGCAAAAATTGAGTATAACGAAGATAACCATAAATATATTATTTCAGCGGATGAATTAATTGGTACAAGAATACCTTTAGAGTTCGCTTCAGTAGGAGCAACAGTAAATATCATGTTTGCTGCATCTTTGGCTAAAGGTATTACTACAATCGAAAATGCCGCTAAAGAAACCGAAATTATCAATATAGCAGATTTCTTAAATAAAATGGGAGCCAAGATTTCTGGTGCTGGAACTTCAACTATTATTATTGAAGGGGTAGAAAGATTAAAAGCGACAACAATTGATGTTATACCTGATCGAATAGAGGCTGGAACCTATTTGTTAATGGGGGCTCTACTAGGAGAAGATTTAGTGGTTTGTGGGGTAAATCCTAATCATATTACCTCACTTTTAAATAAATTAAAAGATATGGGAGTTAAATTTTCGATAAATGGCGATAAGATTAAAATAAATAAGTGTAATAATCTTAACCCAATTAATATTACTACGCTTGTTTATCCTGGATTCCCTACTGATTTAGGGCAACCTATGTCAGTGTTATTGACTCAAGCAAATGGGGTTTCATTGTTCGAAGAAACAATTTGGGAAAATAGAATGCAACATATAGAGTATTTGAATAAAATGGGAGCTAATATTATTTTAAAAGATAACACGCATGCAATTATTAACGGCCCATCTAAATTAAAAGGAAGTATGATAAATGCTACTGATTTACGCGGCGGAGCTGCATTAGTGATGGCAGGGCTTATTGCTGAAGGCGAAACTATCATTTCTAATATTGAATATATTTTACGAGGATATGAAAATATCATACGTAAATTAAAAAATGTTGGCGCTGATATAAGAATCATAAAATCAGAAGAGTAATTTTTTAAAAAACGATGAATATCCTTTAATAAGGTGATTTATGCGAAGAAGATATAAACTATTATTAATAATTTTTATATCTTTTCTTTTGGTTATTTTTATTTATTTATTTTTTAGAAAAGATAAATTTATATATGTGAGTTTAGGTGACGAATTATCTTTCAACAACATTTCAACATACAATTATAGAGAATATATAGATTATTATTATCAAAAACGTAATATTATTACTTATCAGTATGCAGATGAATATAACCCTTCAGAAGATTTATTTAAGCAAATTATAGAAAATGTTGGTAATATTAATTATTACCTTAAAAATGCAGATTTAATTACTATAAGTTTGGGGACAATTGAACTTAATAATTATAAAGAGCTTAATGAAGAAATAATTATTCATTATCTGAGTAACATTTATATTTTATTAGAACGGATTAGTAAATTAAATAAAAATATATTTTTAATTAACGTATACGATAGCAAATATAATTTAGTTAATAAAAAAATAAAAGAATATTGTTTATTACATAAAATTCATTATATTGATTCAAGTATTATTAAAAATAACAATATTTACATAACAAATTCAAAGACTTACTTAAATTATAAAGGCCATAAAAATATCGCCAGTAAAATAATCGAACTATTTGAAAGATAACGTGTGACAAATAAAAAAATCGAAAGTAATTATGGTTGCTAAAATTAATTTTTATGATATAATATCAAAGAAACAGGAACTATGCCAATTATTTGGTATGGGAAGGGAGGATAGAATGAAAGCAAATATTCATCCAGAAGTTAAAGAAGCTACTGTAACATGTGTGTGTGGAGCTACTTTTAAAACAAAATCAACAAAAGAAAAAATTAATGTTGAAGTTTGTAATGAATGCCATCCTTTTTATACAGGATCACAAAGTAGAGCAAGGAAGACTGGAAATATCGAAAAATTTAACCGTAAATATGGTTTAGATAACAAACAAAAAGCTGCTTAGTTTTTTGTTTTTATTTTGATTGTAGTATAGTATAATTATTGAGGAGAGTGAATAATGAAAATATATATATCATCTGATCATCGTGGCGTAGAGGCAGAAAATAAAATAGCAGATTATTTAAGACAATTAGGTTTAACAGTAATTCAATCGCAAATAGAACACAATCCTACAGACGATTATGTAGATTACGCATTGGAAGTGGCAGCAAACGTTGCTAACGATGAGTCTTCATTGGGAATTTTATTATGTGGGACTGGCATTGGCATGAGTATTGCTGCAAATAAGGTTAAAGGGATAAGAGCTGCTAGATGCGTTGATGTTGACGATGCATTTTATGCTAAAAATCATAATGATGCTAATGTTTTGTGTATTTCTGCTAATATACAAGTAGATTATTTGTTTGAAATAGTTGATACATTTATTAATACAAAGAGAGCAAATGAAGAAAAGCATATAAATCGCGTTAATAAAATCATAAAATACGAAACGAGATCATAAAATGAATTATAAAGTATATATATATGCTTTGATGTTGTTTTTATCAGTATTTGCAACAAGCGGTCTAAATTTTGAAGGCATTATTAAAAGAAATCATATTTATGAAGCAAAAGCTTTGGTTATTTTATTAATTATGTCTTTAACATATTTATCTGCAAGTTTTATTATTAGTTTTATCGAAGTTTTATAAGGAATAATATGATTAATAAAATTTTAACAATTGTTGTCTTAGTTTTAGCAATAACATACAGTTTATTAAGAAGTTATCAAAAAGAAACTTCTTTTTTTATTGAGAATGATAATATAGTGGTTATTAAAGACATTGAAAATAGCAGTTTAATTAACCTTCCAATGGAAGAGTACTTAATTGGTGTACTTGCTGGCGAAATGCCAGCATCTTTTGAAGAAGAAGCATTAAAAGCTCAAGCTGTTGCTTCGCGAACATATGCTTATTATAAAATATTAACATCAGATAAAGAATATGATTTAACTACCGATATAACTACGCAAGTTTATTTGTCAGAATCGAAGATGAAAGAAAAATGGCAAGGTGACTATGAAAAATATTATCAAAAAATAAAGAAAGCCATTGATGATACAAAAGGTGAAGTATTAACTTTTAATGATGTAGTAATCCCTGCGTATTATTTTTCTATGAGTAATGGGTACACAGAAAGTGCTTTAGCCGTTTTTGGGGAAGATAGAAAGTATTTAGTTAGCGTAAATTCACAAGAGGATGTAACTCATCGTAATTATGAAGTAACAAAAATAATCGAAAAGTCAGAATTTTGCACAAAATTAAATATTGAATGTAATGACATTGTTATCACTAATCTTGAACGCAATAATACCCAAAGAATTATATCTCTTGATATTAATGGTTTATCATTTACTGGAATTGAGGTACGTAAACTATTAAATCTTCGGTCTACTGATTTTGCTTTAAAAGTAGCGGAAAATAACGTGGAAATCACAACTAAAGGATATGGTCATGGTGTTGGTATGAGCCAATATGGCGCAAACACAATGGCAAAATCTGGTTTTAATTATGAACAAATATTATTTCATTATTATTCTGGAGTAGAAATTAACGATGTAAGTAGTATAAAATAATTATTTTTCCCCATACTTATATATAGGAGGAATTATATATGAGAAAAGGAAGATTAAAAAGATGGGTATTACCGACCATTTATGTTATGATTATTGTAGTTTCGTTTTTTAGCGTATCAATCATTAATAACCTTTTATTAGGAGACATAAGTAATTATGATTATTCAAATTCTTTAATAAAAGACGTTACAGAAGCTGTTATGAAAGAAAATGAAAGTGTAAATCTTAAAGAAACGACAATTATTAAACCTTATGTATCGCTATCGGTTAAAGATATAGTATTGTACTATAATAAAGATGATGAACCGGAAAGACAACAAAAATCTTTAATATTTTATCAAAATACTTATATGCCATCAACCGGAGTAGTATATGCTTCAGAAGAAGATTTTGATGTTGTAGCGGTATTAGATGGTGAAGTGAAAAATGTTAAAAATGATGATATTTTAGGAACTGTTATTGAAGTTTCACATAATACTAATCTAACAACATATTATTACTCGCTTAAGGATGTTATGCTTAATGTCGGTGATCAAATTAAGTCCGGAACTGTTTTAGGAAAAGCTACAACTAACAAAATATATGATAAGCAAAATAATTTCTTGTTTGAAGTTTACTACCAAGGAAAATCATTAAATCCGGATCATTTTTATACAATGAATATTGATGAATTGCAGTAGCATATTAATTATCTGCAGTTCATATGTTGTATTAAATCATCGAAACAAAAAATATCGACTGGATTTATCTAGAAATGTAATAGATAACGGTATCATAATAGATAATCAACTGTTTTCTAAAGCATATCTGAAATTTATAAAAAAAAATCATACATATAATTTTTGGAAAAAAAACAGTATTACGATTATTTATAATGTTTGTAATAATCGCCGAGATATTGAAAATCTATATCATCTATTTAAAGAACTAAATTATATAAATATTTATCTAGTTGAAGAGAAAAAATTGTTAAACCTTAAGTTGTCTACTAATTATTTATTAGTTGATAAAAGTATAAGATTATTTTATATTGATAAATATAATCAAAAAAAGGTTCTTGTTTTAAATCCTGAAATCCTAAGTAATTCGGAAATTTGTAAGCTTATTGCAAGTCGTAGTTCAAATAGAATACTTAATATTGTTGGCGACGAAGATCAAAAATGGAATTTTCCAAATTTAAACTATTACGTTTTCGACCAATTGAGTGAATTTTTTTTCGAAAAATACATGTCGATAAGTAAAGACTTTGATTAGAAATAACCCGAATAATGTCGAATTTTGGCATACTAAATTTCTTGAAACGCTTAACTTCCTATGATAAATTTTTATCAGGAAAGAGGTGTTGAAGTTGAAAGGAAAAGTAAAATGGTTCAACAATGAGAAAGGATATGGATTTATCGAATCTGATAATTTATCTGATATTTTTGTTCATTATTCTGTTATAAAGAAAGATGGCTATAAAACCCTATCTGAAGGCGATTCTGTATTGTTTAAATTGATTGAAACGCCAAAAGGGTTACAAGCTCAAGATGTTGAAGCCTTACAATTAACTACTGTATAGTAGTTTTTTTCTTGAAAGTTTGTTAAAATAGTATTAGGAGATGATGAAATGAAAATTAGCATACGTGGCGATAAAGTAGAAGTCACAAAATCAATTAAAGAGTATATTGAGGATAAACTGTCAAAGTTAGACAAATACTTTGAGAAAGCCAGTGATATCAAATGCTCAGTAATTATACGCGTAAAAAATGGTAATCAAACAATCGAAGTTACAATACCAACTTCAAAATTTACTATTAGAGCTGAAGAAAGTCATGCTGATTTATATGCAGCTGTAGACTTAATTATTGATAAACTAGAAAGATTAATTAGAAAGAATAAAACAAAATTAACTAAACATTATAAAAATACTCCATCATTTGAAATGTCATTTGATTATGATGATGCTCAAGAAGACGAAGACGATGATGAAGAAATAATTGTTAAAAGAAAAAATATTGATACTAAACCAATGAGCGAAGAAGAAGCAATTTTACAGATGCAATTATTAAATCATGATTTCTTTGCTTTTAAGAATACTGATGAAGAGTGTGTATCGGTATTATATTTAAGAAAAGATAATACATACGGAATTATAAATGTTAAATAATATGGAAGATCGCTTATAAGCGGCTTCTTTTTTTATTGTTTAGGCTTGTATTATTTGTTATAATAATTTAATGAGGTGATAGATAATGAACTTTATAAAAAAATTATTAGATACCGAATATAAAGAATTAAAGAGATTTGAAAAAATTGCTGATCAAATAGAAGCTCTATCTGATGAAATGACTAAACTAAAAGATGGAGATTTTAAGCAAAAGACTGAAGAATTTAAAAATAAAATTCATAATGGTCTAAATATAGATGATGTATTGGTTCCGGCAATGGCATTAGCCCGTGAGGCTTGTTTTAGGGGAATTGGAGAAAAACCTTATCGTGTACAAATTCTTGGCGCGTTAGCTATTTATTTTGGTAATATTGCTGAAATGAAAACGGGAGAAGGTAAGACTTTAACGACTGTCTTGGCGGCATATGTAAATTCTCTTTCAGATAAGGGAGTACATGTTGTTACTACCAATGAATATTTATCACAAAGAAATGCAGAGTGGATGCGGCCAATATATGATCTTTTGGGAATTTCTGTTGGTATAAATCTTCGGGAGTTAAGCGCTAAAGAAAAAAGAGAAGTTTATAATTGTGATATAACTTATTCAACAAACAATGAAATAGGATTTGATTATTTACGAGATAATATGGTTGTAAGTAAGGAAGACCGTGTCCAAAGACCACTAAATTTTTGTATTATTGACGAGGTAGATTCAATTCTTATTGACGAAGCGCGTACACCATTAATTATTAGTGGTGGGCAAATGCAATCTCAAAATTTATATTTAGATGCAAATCGAGCTGTTCAAAGGCTAAAAGAAGATGAAGATTACACTGTTGATGCCAAAACAAAGAGTGTATCTTTAACTGAAGAAGGTAGCAAAAAAGTAGAAAAGATATTAAATATTAAAAATCTTTATGATATTGATAACTCCGTAATGGTGCACCATTTGAGCCAAGCTTTAAAGGCTAATTATGGATTTGCAAAAGATGTTGATTACGTTGTAGAAAATAATGAAGTTATTATAGTTGACCAGTTTACGGGAAGACTTATGCATGGTCGACAATATTCTGAAGGCCTGCATCAAGCTATTGAAGCTAAGGAAGGCGTTAAAATCAATGCTGAAACCAGAACAATGGCAACAATTACATTTCAAAATCTTTTTAGAATGTACAATAAACTTTCTGGGATGACAGGAACGGCCAAGACTGAAGAAGAAGAATTTAGAAATATCTATAATATGTATGTTATAAGCATTCCAACAAATCGGCCAGTTGTTCGAGATGATATGGCTGACTTGGTTTATGCAAACATTAAAGGCAAATATAAAGCTATTATTCAAACTGTCAAAGCTATCCATGAAAAAGGCCAACCAATTTTAATTGGAACGATTTCTGTTGAATCAAACGAATATTTAAGTAATTTATTAAAAAAAGCTGGTTTAAAACACGAAGTATTAAATGCTAAAAATCACGAACGTGAGGCAGAGATTATAGCTAAAGCCGGCGAAAAAGGCGCTATTACTTTAGCTACTAATATGGCGGGCCGTGGAACAGACATTAAATTAGGAGAAGGTGTAAAAGAGCTAGGTGGTCTATGTGTTATTGGTACAGAAAGACATGAATCGAGAAGAATTGATAATCAATTACGCGGTCGTGCCGGTCGTCAAGGGGATCCTGGCATGAGCCAATTTTTTGTTTCTTTTGAAGATGATTTAATGAGACGTTTTGGCACCGATAGAATCAGAACTATGCTAAAATCACTAGGCATTGAAGAAGAAATGGCCATTCGTAGTAAAACATTAACAAAGAGCATTGAGACTGCTCAAAAAAGAGTCGAGGGGAATAATTATGATATTCGTAAAAGTCTATTAGATTATGATAATGTTTTGAATGAGCAACGAGAAATCATCTATTCCCGTCGTAATGAGATCATTGACGAAGCTGATATTCACGAAAAAACTTTAGAAACTTTTAGAAATACAATTATTAATTTGTGTGATTCTCATCTAGCTCCTGAGGGATATTTAACAGATTTTGATAAAAGTGAGATAGTTGAATATATAAATACAAATTATCTTAAAAACAAGAACTTAAAAGTTTCGGATATTAAAGATTTAAAGGATGAAGCGATAGCGGAAACTATATCGAACATGGTAATAAAAGAATATGAAGAGAAAGTAAGAGATTTACCAGTACGAGTTGAGTTTGAAAAAGCTATATCATTAAGAGTAATTGATTCCAATTGGGTTGAACATATGAATACAATGGAACATCTTAAAGAAGGAATTGGATTGCGTAGTTATAGCCAAACCAGTCCGGTTCAAGCGTATACCATGGAAGGCTATGAACTTTTTGATAATTTATTAAATAAAATTGATTCTGATATAACGACTTTTTTGTTAAAAGCTGAGATTAGACAAAATGTTGAAAGAAAGCAAACTCTAAAAGGACATGCTAACGATGGAAAAGAAACGGTAAAAAGTTCTCCAAAACGAGTTCAAAAAGTAGGCCGAAATGATGCTTGTCCATGTGGGAGCGGCCGTAAGTTCAAGCAATGTTGTGGAAAATAAACTCGGAAACCCAAGTAAATAAAGGGAAAAACCGAGTTTTTTCTATTACATAAAAATGGTAATTTTTAACGAAATTTTCACCTTAGATAAGTTTTAGATAAGCTGAATATGATTTTATCGTATTTAATAAATATAAATTTAATCAAAATAGTATGATTTTTCCGTAATATATGTAAAAAATAAGTAAAAAAATATGTTATAATATGTATGGAGGTCAAATTATGGAAGATAAAGAACTTATAGCTAATAAATTAGGTTTTGAGTCTAGTGATGAAATGGAAGCTTATTATGATTTATGTAGAGGTCATTTTGAAGACGATACAATAATGACTAAAGATTTATGTGAAAAACATGTTAAAGGTTATGGATTAGACAAATTTTTGCATGTACCAAGAGAGGAAAGATTAGAAGGAAAAATTTACTATGATTTTGGTGGTTTAGTTGAATGTGTAAAATTAGGAGATGCAGAAAGGGCGCAATACCTTAAAAATCTAGTAGATTCTCAATTATCTGAATTAGACAAATGTTATACTGTTCAGGCTCAAAAATCAATGAAATAAAAAAGCAGTTTTTTTAGATAAGTTAATAGGTAAGTTGTATGAATTTAGTTGCAATTTATTACAAATATTAAAGAATATAATGCAAAATTAAAGCAATTTGTTACATAAAAATTGCAATATGTTACCATGTGGCTCTGGTAAAAAATATAAACAATGTTGTGGCAAATAGCCTCGTAAGCCTAGGAAATATAAGGATTCCTGGGCTTTTTGTTTTTTAAAAAAGTTGTCTTTTTCTTCAAAAATAGCCTCTACATACGTTTTACATACGTATATAAAACGTATGTAGGCAATATTTCAAGATAAACAATCTCTTTATTTATAAGGATTTATGAGTAAAGTGATCCGTGTCCTTTTAGTTCTTTACAAATGCTATAAAAATTCATGATATAATATTAATGAGAAAAAGGTGTATTTTGTGTCAAATTTTACTAATGAATTTTTAAAATATTATTTAACAAATCCACTAATAATAACAATATTAATATTAGGTTTAATATCAGCAATTTTTTATAAACAGATAGTTGGATGGTTTGGAGAGCATTGGACTAAAAAAGCTTTAAGAAAATTACCTAAAGCTAAATATAAAATTATAAATAATTTGTTTTTATCAGTTAATGGATTGACTCATCAAATAGATCATGTAGTAGTTTCTCCATATGGAATATTTTCTATAGAAACAAAACAATATAATGGTTACATAACAGGAAGTAAATATGATAAAAACTGGGTAAGACATGCTGGAAAAAATAAATACTATTATATGAATCCTATTAGACAAAATTATGGACATTGCAAAGCATTAGCTGAATTATTAAATATAGACGAATCAAAATTATATAATATAGTATGTATTCCAAGTAATGCAAAATTAAAAATAGAACATGACGGGGAACTTGTAAGATATGATACTATTGTTAATAAAATAAAATCTTATAATGAAGAAATAATTAATAATGTTAGTGAATTATATGATAAATTATTAAAGAGTAATGTGAAAGACAAAAAAATAAAAAAAGAACATATTGAAAACATAAAAACTAATATTGAGAAAAAAGATATTAGTAAATGTCCTAAATGTGGAGGAACGTTAGTTGAACGTGAAAGTAAGTATGGGAAATTTATTGGATGTGCTAATTATCCTAGGTGTAAGTACACTCAAAAAAAATAAATTCTACATACGATTTTACATACAAATTGGTAGCGTTCTCGAGTGCTCTCAAACTTTCTCAAAAGTCCATTTATGAGGTTTTATAAAGGTTTTAAAGCCTACTAAAGTCTCGAAAGTTCGAAAAATCGCATCCATGTGGCAACGGTAAGAAATACAAGCGATGTTGTGGAAAGTAAGTAATATCAAGGCTTTTAGAAGATTGATGAATGAAGAAAAGTGAAAAATCGTGAATTAGATACCATTTAGATACCCTAAAATAGTAAATGAAAAGACCCAAATGGGTCTTTTTTTGATATAATGAATATAAAGGTGTAATGTAAATGAATGGGTATATTAATTTAGATGAAAAGAACATTGATGAAGAACATATTTGTTGTGCAATTGGAGATCCTAAACATCAAGACGGTGTAGATAAAAAGAAAGAATGGATTAAAAATAAATTAAAAGATGGGCATGTATTTAGAAAACTAAATACTAGAGGTAAAATCTTTATTGAATACGAACCAATAGAAACAGCTTGGGTTCCTATCAATGGTAAAAACTATATGCATATTTATTGTTTATGGGTAGCAGGCAGTTTTAAAGGAAAAGGTATTGGTAAAGAATTATTAGAATATGCTATTGAAGATGCTAAAAAGAAAAAAATGAGTGGAGTTTGTACAATAGTTACACAAAAGAAAAAACCATTTATTGGAGATAAGAAATTCTTTGAACATTATGGATTTAAGGTAATAGATACAATTAACGACTATGAATTAATGGCATTACAATTTGATGATAAAGAAACTCCTGAGTTTAGTGATACAGCACGTAAGATGGAAATCGAAAGTCAAGATTTCACTATTTATTATTCAAATGAATGTCCCTATGTAGAATATGAAGTAAAGGAATTATCTGGCTATGCTAAAGATAAAGGAATTGAATTGAACTTCATAAAAATAGATTCGTTAGAGAAAGCAAAAAATGCACCATGCGTATTTAACAACTGGGCTAACTTTTATAAAGGAAAATTTGTTTCAAATACAATCTTAAACGCTAATGCATTTGAAAAATTATTAAAATAGATTATTAGATACCTTTTTGGATACCTTCCGGTGAGTATTTAAAAGATATCTAGATACCTTTTTTTGAAGTGAAAATACAAAAATTTTGTATCGTTAAAAATGCAAGGTTTCTTTTATTTATAAAGAATTACGAAGATTTTGATGATAAAAAAAGATTAAATTGTGTCCACTGCCATTGATATTTTAAACCCTCATTTTTTTAATAAAAACACGTAGTTTTATGTTATAATAAATAATGAAAGAGGAGATAAAAAGGTGGATATTTATTAGGAGGGAAAATATGATAAGTACAAGTAGTCATAATGATTGGCAGTCAGATAAATATAGAACCTATTCTATCTCTGGTAATCGCGGAAAAGATGCTAACTATCAAGGTAAATGTTATCCTGAATTAGCACCTAA
>SVAN01000024.1 GCA_015059375.1 Bacillota bacterium
CGGAATGGACATACCTCTGGTGTATCTGTTGTAACGCCAGTTGCAGTGCAGAGTAGCTATGTATGGACGGGATAACCGCTGAAAGCATCTAAGCGGGAAGCCTCCTCCAAGATGAATTTTCCCATTTTTCGTGAAGTAAGATCCCTTGTAGACTACAAGGTTGATAGGCTGGAGATGGAAGCGTAGTGATACGTTGAGTTGACCAGTACTAATAGATCGAGGATTTAACTTATTTTATTTAATGAGTGAGATTGATTTACATTATCAAGTTTTTAAAGGACAAAATCCTTTTATTGGTAACGATAGCTTAGGTGGTACACCTCTTCCCATACCGAACAGAGAAGTTAAGACCTAACACGCCGAAGATAGTTTATGCTAAAATAGGTAGTTGCCAATTTTTTTTTGCAATTAAATAGTAAAATATAGCTAAACTACTTGTTATGTTTTACTTTTTTATTTTATAATATATTAGGTGATAAATTATGAATTTTAAATTTACTTCAAAAAACGAAGTTGATACTATGACTTTAGCTCAGAATTTTGAATCTGAAAAATTTCCTAATATGGTCATTTGTTTAGATGGCGAATTAGGTAGTGGCAAAACAGTTTTTGTAAAAGGATTTGCTAAAGCTTTGGGGATAGATGATAATATAACAAGTCCGACTTTTAATTTAATTAAAGAGTATGATTCTGGAGAACTACCATTATATCATATGGATGTTTATCGTTTAGAAGATAATGATAATAGTGTTGGGTTTGCCGATTATTATAATAAAGGTGGTATTACAATAATTGAATGGTCTGAAATTATAAAAAATCAATTACCTGAAGATAGGCTTGATATAGTTTTTCGATTTGTTGATGAAAATACAAGATTATTAACAATTACTCCTCATGGAAGAGTGTATGAGGAAATGTGTGAATCTGTTTTATAAAAATTTACTGGGGGAAATATGAAAACGTTGTTTATTGATACACATTTGTTTAATATAGATATCATTCTTTTTGATGATTATAATGTTATTGCGGAAGCTCATGTAGTTGATGAAAAACATAATAGTAAATTTTTGGTTCCGGCTTTAAAAAAAGTGTGTGATAATCATAGTTATGATCAAATTATTGTGGTTAATGGTCCAGGTTCATTTACAGGTGTTAGATTGGGCGTGACAATTGCAAAAACCTTAGCTTTTACGCAAAACATACCTATTAAATCTATTTCATCATTAGATTTAATGTACTATAGTAATGATTCAAAGGCTGGAATATACGCAATTGGTGATGGAAATGGTTCTTTTATTGGAGAATATAATAACGAAAGATTAATTAAAAACTATTATTATTTATCCAATCAAGAATATCAACATTTTATAAACAATCAAGCAGTAACAACAAGTGTTACCTTAAACTATGAATGCGTTTTAAAAAAGATAAATAACGTACCTTACGAATTGCCCCATAACATTAATCCTTTGTATGTTAAATTAATTGGTGTTGAAAGTGATAAGAAAAGCTAATAGGGAAGATATAGATCAAATTTACTTTCTTGGAAAAAAATATGATAGCAACTTTGACAAACTATATAATTTATCCGATTATATAAGTAATCCAATTTATTTGGTTTATTGTTATGAACATAATGGAAACATTTGTGGGTTTGTCATTGCAAGTATTCTTTATGAAGTAATAGAAATATTAATAATTTATGTCGATGCAGAGTATAGAAATAATGGGATTGCGTCGAAGCTATTATTAAATTTAGAAAAAAATAATGTTGATAATTTGTTATTAGAGGTATCTTGTGAAAATCACATTGCTAGTTGTTTGTATGAAAAACTAGGTTATAAAAAAATAGGGGTAAGAAAAAAGTATTATAATGGTGTTGATGCATATATTATGAAGAAGGAATTAAGATGAAAGATGTATACATATTATCAGTTGAATCAAGTTGCGATGAGACAAGCATTGCGGTTGTCAAAAATGGCCACGATTGTATTGCTTTAACCATTTTGACACAAATGGATACTCATGCTAATTACGGAGGTGTTGTCCCCGAGATTGCATCAAGAATGCATACAGAAAATATTACTTTAGTATTAGAGGAAACCTTAAAAAAAGCTGGAATGACAATAGATCAAATGGATGCAATTGCAGTTGCGTATAAGCCAGGGTTAATGGGCTCTCTTTTAGTCGGTATCGAATTTGCTAAAACGCTAGCATATGTATATAATAAGCCACTGATAGGAGTAAATCATTTAATTGGACATATATATGCTAACAATATTGAGGACCGTTTAGAGTATCCTTTATTAGCTTTGGTTGTAAGTGGTGGCCATACTGAACTAGCTGTAATGAAAGACGATTATAATTTTGAGCTTTTAGGTTCCACTTTGGATGATGCAATTGGTGAAGCGTTTGATAAGGTAGCTAGAGTTTTAGGGTATCCTTATCCTGGCGGCCCAAATATTGAAAAGGCGGCCGCTAAAGGGGAAAATACATACGCATTGCCTAAACCGGTTGATGATGATACTTATAATTTTAGTTATAGTGGATTAAAAAGTCATATTATTAATTTAGTAAATACTGAAAGAATGAAAGGTCATGAATTGCGAAAAGAAGACTTAGCGTGTAGTTTTCAAACCACTGCAATTGATGAACTTTCTAGAAAATTAGATCTTGCATTGAAAAATACCAACATTAAAAATGTCGTTATCGCAGGCGGCGTTTCTGCTAATCAGTTTTTACGAAGTGAAATAAGTAAGGTTTGTGATAGATACAATGCAAAGTTGTATATTCCCAAAATGTTATATTGTACAGATAACGCTGCAATGATTGGTGCGGCAGCATATCCGCTTTATGTTAAAGGCGATTTTAAAGATTTTGACTTAAATGCCGAGAGTCACGCTGGTGTTTGTGACTAATTTAATAGTGCTACACCTAAATTTAAATAAAGGGCAAATAATAGCCATAAAAAATAAGAAATTTGCAGGTATGATGCAATTTTTTTTATAGAATAAAAATTTACAATCATGTTGATAACAAAATAGATTAACAATAATAACCAAAAAGCTGCTAAATAATATAATTTAAAATTAAAAAAGATGAATGGCCAAATTAAATTTGTTACCAATTGGGTAATAAAGACTCTAATGCTTGTAGCATTATTGTTATTTTTGATAATAATATATAGAGATATCCCCATTAGCAAATATAGTATTGACCATACTATTGGAAATATAATTGCGGGTGGACTATATGGTGGTTTTATTATTAATTCGTACTGATGGTTGTTTGTTAATAAACCAACAATAATTCCACATAATAATGGTCCAAATAATATTATTAGGGTTTTTAATGTCTTCATATTATTATTATATAGTAATTATTTCACAATATGCAAAAAAGTGATATAATATAAATGTAATGGGGTAGATTTGGTTTCGACATGTACAACTAAATATGATTGCAAGTAGTTGGCAAACTATAAATGCACAAAAAAATAAATAACGAAACTTCTTATAGTTTCACTCCACAATTTGCTTAATTAGCAACGGAGTACTCTTGCCTTTTTTCCTTGTAGGGGAGGCTAAGGGTTCATAAATGCAAGGTATAGATAGTTTATTGTTTAAGTAAGTTATCTGAATAATTATTTAAACTTACTATTTGATGGGTTTGTTACTAGCCAGTTAAGTAGGAAAATACAAATAGTACTAAACTTGTAGATATTGTATTATAGAGTATATTGGACAGGAGTTCGATTCTCCTCTGCTCCACCAAATTGATAAGAAACTCGAATTTTTCGAGATAAATAAAAAAATACTTTCAATTTAATTTGAAAGTATTTTTTTTATTAAAATAGTAACACATTGTGTTCTATTGGTAAAGCAAATAATGTTGGGTATTATTTAATGTAAAAATCTTAGGATATAATATTTATTATTATCTTGCTTTAAACTCTTTATTATACTTAAGACTAATAACCCAAGTATAAAAATTAAGTATGTTTTCGTTTAAAATAGTGAGCATCAACTTATCAAAATTATCATATCATTAATTGTTAATAAGCTCAGGATTTTTTATGATTGAACATGTGCGCAAAAGTTAATATTTTTGCTTTTGCAAATAAAATATGCTAATATTTTTTTAGAAGAAAAGGAAAGATATGTATAAAAAAGTATATATTGAAATAACGAATCATTGTAATTTAAACTGTGATTTTTGTATTAAAAATGATCGTACTCAAAAATTTATGTCGCAAGATGAATTTCAAATTATATTAGATAAGTTGAAACCATATACTAGATATTTGTATTTTCATGTATTAGGTGAGCCATTATTGCATCCAAATATAAATGATTTTATCAATTTAGCGAGTAAAGAGTTTAAGGTTAATTTAACAACAAATGGCTACTTAATAAAAAGATTAAGAAAGGCTACTATGTTAAGGCAAATAAATATTTCTCTACACAGTTTTGATGAAAAGTACAATATTAAGTTGGAGGACTATCTTAATGATATTTTTGATGTTGCGGATTCCTTAAATAAAAATACATTCATTTCTTATCGCTTATGGACAAAATGTAAACATTCTAAAGAGTTTATTATGTTATTGAATAAAAAATACAGTACAAATATTGATATAGATAATCCTAAAGATAATACAAAATTAGCCACAAATATATATCTTAGTCTTAATGATGAATTTACATGGCCTAATCTTAATAATGAATTTATATTTGAAAGTGGTTTCTGTCCTGCTTTAAAGCACCATTTGGGAGTTTTGGTAGATGGAACTGTTATTCCATGTTGTCTTGATAGTAAAGGGACTATAAATTTAGGCAATATTTTTGTTAATACTATGGAAGAAATTATTAATAGTGATCGTTATCAAAGAATAATTAAAGGGTTTGAAAATAATAAAAAAGTAGAACTATTGTGTAAGAAATGTCCAATTAATCATAATATAAAAACTTTTTACAAAACTAAATAAATATATTGTATAATATAAATAGGAGAAATTATGAAGAAAGAAAGTTATTTGTCTGAAGAAAAATATCAACAAAGTAAAAACAAAATATCACAGATTGCTAAAACAATTTTAATAATTGGGGTTTGTCTTGGTGCATTTTTGATTATTATGGGTATAATTAAAATTAATAAAAATGCTAGTAATCAAGATAATAATCAAACAGAAATATCGGTTGTTGATCTAAAATCACAAGTAGATGCTTTAGAAGAAGATTTAATCCCGTTGCAAGCGCAAAAAAGTACTGAATTTAAAAGCAATGGCTTTTCTGAGTTATATTATCGGTTAGATAAGGAAATTAAAGATAAAAAAGAAGAAATATCAGAATTGGAAAGCCAAATTTGGAAAATTGAATCAGGTTATAACGATACTTTTAATAACGCTAATAATATTAGAACTAAGGCCGGAGCTATGCCTTACTTCATGTTTGGAGGTTTTATAATTGTTGCTTCCTGCATGATTTCTGGTAGTATATATATGATTACTAAAAAAAGAGAAATTCTAGCATTCGGAATGCAAAGTGTTATGCCAGTAGCACAAGAAGGAATAGAAAAAATGACCCCTACAATAACTAAAGTTGGAAAAAAGATGGCTCCAGTGTATGGCGAGATTGCTAAAGAGATTTCCAAAGGTATTAAAGACGGCATTAACAATGAAAGCAATGACGATAAGTAATTGCTTTTTTTGATGACATATAAGATAAAGTATTTTATAATAAAAAACGGGATGTCATATGGATTATGAAATAAAAAGAACAGAATTATGTAATCTTTATCATCAATTAAATCATTGTTTGTTTCTCACTAAACATAATACTCTTATTAAAGATTGTTATTTATCAGATAATTATTGCGGTAATTTTCATGAAATTGCCAAGTATATAAAAGAAATCCCATTTTTAAATGGTTATACTAGACCAATTAGTTATTTTAAGGAAAACGGAAAGATTTATGGCTATGAAATGGACTATTTGCAAGATTATATTACTTTAGGAACTATGTTAAAGTCCTATAATATGCCCCGAAATAAGCAATATACTTTAGAAATCAAAAAATTGTTATTATTTAAATTATTAAAATGTTTAAAAAAGCTAAATCAATATTATATAGTTGGTGATATAAATACTCAAAATATTATGATTAATGAACAAGGGGATGCTAAAATTATAGATTGGGAAAATGGTCATCCCATTAATGCAACACTTCAATCTCAATACTTATATTTGTACAGCCTTTCATTTGTAGATAACGAAATTCAAGAAGATTCTTTAAAAATGTTTTTTTGTGCACTTTCTTTGCTATACGAAACAGACATAGAACAGTTAGTTAGAAAATTGCCAAGCTATATGGTATTTACAGTATTAAATGATCTTATTTTAGAACCTAATATTAGGCAATACTTAGCTGACTATGCATATGAATTAAATGCGGGGAGTGGTCGAGTTATATATTTTGGTGAATACTTAAAAAATATAAAAGATATAAGTTTATCAACTATTGAAGAAATGCGTGAAAAGATTGAAATAAATTACCATAATTTTTGATAAAAAAGTGGACAAAAACAAGGTAATTTGTTATACTACTTGCGAGTAAAGAAATTACTCCTTGCTTCGTATTGAAGCCGAGTAGACCACAAGGAGGTGAAATGAGATGGACCGTTACGAAATTATGTTTATAGTAAAAAACACTATTGAAGATGAAGCAGTAAAAAAAGAAGCTGATACTTTACAAGGTTTAATTACTAGTGACAAAGGTAAAATCATCGAATTCAAAGAAATGGGAAAAAGAAAATTAGCTTACCCTATTAAAAAGGAATTAACAGGAACATATTATGTAATGACTGTTAGCGCTAAACATGAAACTATAAAAGAATTTGATCGTAAAGTTTTAATTAACGAAAATATTTTAAGACACTTAATCATCAAAAAAGAAGGAGAATAAAAATGAATAAGGTATTTTTAACTGGTAGATTTACTAGAGATCCTGAATCAAGAATGGGAGTTAATTCATTAGAGGTTGCTAGATTCTCTCTTGCTTGTCAAAATGATTTTGTTTCAAAGACTGGTGAAAGAGATGTTGAATTTATTAATTGTGTAGCGTTTGGCAAAACAGCTCAAACAATTAATAAGTTTTGTAAAAAAGGCCAACAAATATGTGCAGCAGGTCGAATTAAGAACAATAGTTATGATGCTCAAGATGGAACCAAAAGATATACTACTGATATTATCGTTGATCAATTTGAATTTTTAGGAGCTAAAGGTAATACTGCAACTGATTCTAATTATTCTATGGATAATAATATGAGTTATGAAAGTGCTAACATTGAGACAACCGATGTAAGTGAAGATCCTTATAAAGATTTTGGAGAAGAAGTAAATATTAGCAGTGACGATTTACCATTCTAATAAAGGAGGGAAACATTTATGGCAGAATTTTATCATAAAAAAAAGAGAATATGTCAAATGTGTGCTGGAAAATCTGTAGATTATAAAGATGTAATGATTATTAATAAATATATTAATGAAAAAGGTAAGATTTTACCTCGCAGAATGACAGGAGCATGTGCTAAACATCAAAGACATATTGCTGAACAAATTAAATATGCAAGATTTATGGCGTTAATACCATTTGTTAGATAACAAATGGTTTTTTGTATGAAGAAAACCCCCAGATAGTCTGGGGGTTCGGTAAAGCTTTAGCGTTGAGTTGAAAATAAAAACTCCTTCTAATATAATATTTACTGCGACCGCCAGGAAGCAGAAATAATATTAGAA
>SVAN01000006.1 GCA_015059375.1 Bacillota bacterium
GAACTGTCAATTTGTTAGATTCTATGACCTCTGTAATTTGCCGTTCTCACTTAAACTCTTGGTAAATAATTTAACATAAAAAAATAAGATATAAATATTAAATTATTTACATCTTAAAGTATACTTGCTAATATATATGAATCCTTTATACAAGGTTTTGGTGATGGAATTACAATAAGCGTAGGAATAGCTACTGGTAAAAAAGATAATAAATATATATTAAAAGTAAAAGATATTGCTAAAAAACTGATTAGATATGGTTCGTTAGTATTACCAATTGTAGTTTTAATCATTTCTATTATAATAATGAATATTTCTTTAAGAGATGATGAATTACAGAAAATATTTTTTAAAGTATTGCCGTTATTTTTAATAGGCTGTTATATAACAATGTCAGCTACATATTATTTTGCTATATTAAGAGGATTTAGAGATTTTAAATTCTTGGCAAAAAGAAATATAATTAGTTCTATAATAAAAATATTGGTAGCAACGTTATTATCATTTACTCCACTTGGTATTGTTGGCGTATGGATAGGTTATCTTGTTTATGGAATAATGCAAAAATATTTATCAAAAACAAGATATAAAAAGTTAACCTTAGAAAGTGAGAAATTATGAAAGATTTAAATGATATAAAAATTATTCAATATAACAAAAAATATAAAGATTTAATAAACAATTTTATAAATGAATCTATGTTTACTTTTATAAATAGACCTTATAAAAAAAGAGAAGATGTATTAAACATAGAAGAATATTATTTAAATAATAACAGAAATTTTTGGATTGCATTGTATAACAATAAAATAATAGGATCTATTGCTCTTGAAAACAGAGGAAATGTTGGAATACTAAAAAGGTTTTACGTGGATAGACATTATCAAAATTTAGGTATAGAAACATCTTTATATAATACGTTTGAAACATATGTAAAAAATTAAACTAATATTAATACATTATATCTTGCATGTGGTCAAATATTGAATAATGCCCATAAGTTTTATATAAAAAATGGATGGATACAAATTCCAAAATTAGAAGTTGAAATGCATATAGCAAGTGATGATGACTTTTTAAAAAGAATATTTAATGTTATATAAACTTAAAGACAATGCTAGTTGGCATTGTCTTTATCGCTTCCTCCTTTTCTTTTAATGAAAGGCACCAAAAAAGGTGTCACATAACAAGACACCTTATACTTTATATTGATTATTTACACGACTAAATAAACCAATATCTGTGGGAGTATATAAACTCTCAATTAATTAATGCCTTGCTATGTAGTCTGATAAATCAGCAATAGGAATTTTCTTCTTTAAATTCCCAATATAAAAATGTTTTTGTTCATTGAAGAATAAATATAGTGTTTCTCCAATAATTACTTTGTGTGGCTCAACATACGCCAGATTTGTATGTTCCACAATTCTTAGGTGACCCTCAATAATCTGGTAGGGTCTGTTATTAAATTTGCAAGACCAATTAATTTTACTCCTAAGTTCATCACTCATATTGATTTCCTTTTTGATTATTTTAATCATATCACATCACACCTTTCTTTGCAATAACGCACAAAAAAATCAATCTTTTCAGATTGATTTAATCATTAACGTCACATTGGTGCGACGATTTTACCTTATGGAGCAAGTGAGCGGAATCGAACCGCCGTCTCAGCCTTGGCAAGGCCGCATACTAACCGCTGTACTACACCTGCATGTGTATTCATTTTAACATAATTCGGTTATTTAATGCAACAATAATTGATAAAAAAATAATATATTGATATAATGTACCTGTAAGAAGGGAACAAATTGAAGAAGTTTTTAAATGTATTTCATAAAAGTAAAAGAAAAGTTATTGAATATATAATCTCAAATAGATTATTTCTTTCTTATGTAATATTATCAGTAATAGGAACATTTCTTGTAAGACATCTTACATTGGGGCGAGTAACAACTCTTTTCCCTTTTTTTACTGATCTAGGTATTATATTACTAGTTGGCGGTATTGGTTACATTATTAGAGCTAAAAACCAATTTAAATACTTTTTTACTTGGATATGTATTTTTACTTTAATAGAGATTGTTAATTCTATATATTATGTTTTTTATACTTCTTTTGCCTCTTTTGGGGAGCTATCGTCGTTGTCTCAGGCTGAGACGGTAACTGGTTCAATTTTTGAAAAACTTAGTTTAAGTTATTTTATTTATTTAATTTTCCCTGCAATATTTTATTTAGTTCATAAAAAATTGAATGCCTCAGCGTACTATAATTTTATAGGTAAAGTTGAAAAGGGGAAAATTATGTGTTTAATTACGCTGGCGGCAGGATTTGGTTTACTAAGCTTTAGTTTTGCAAAAGCAGAAAGACAAGATTATTCACGTTTGGCTAAGTTATGGAATAGAAACTTTATAGTTGAAAGATGGGGCATTTTAATGTATGAAGCAAATGACTTATTTCAAACATTAAGACCTAGATTAAGTAGCTTATTTGGTTTAGAAGAAGCTCAAGAATTATTTAATGAATATTTCGGAGCTGAAGACAGAAATGAGTACAAAAGCGAAAATAAATATACTGGTATTTTAGAGGGAAAGAACATTGTTTTTGTGCATATGGAAAGCATGCAATCATTCTTAATGGATTTGGTATTCAACGGAGTAGAATTGACTCCGAACTTAAATAAACTAGCTAAAGAAGGTATGTTTTTTTCTAATTTTTATCCTCAAGTATCAACTGGAACATCTTCGGATACAGAATTTACTTTGCTATCTAGTTTGATGCCTGCGGCTTCGGGGCCAGTTTTTACAAGCTATTATGATCGAAATTATAATACTATCCCTAAATATTTAACAGAAATGGGGTATTATACTTATAGCATGCATGGTAATTTATCTTCGATGTGGAATCGTAATAAAGCACATCCATCTTTAGGGTACCAAGGTATGTATTTTGAAGAAACTTTTGAATATGGAGAAGAAGATGTAATTAATCTTGGAATTAATGATAAATTGTTTTATAAGCAAGCGGTTCCTGTTTTAGAACAGATTGAAAGAAGTTATCCAAATTATATGGGGACGATTATAACATTATCTAATCATTCGCCTTTTACATTTATCGAACAATATGGAGAATTTGATTTTTCAGTAACTTATCAAGAGTTAAATCAGGAAACTGGAATCGTTGAAACGAAAATTTCAAATTATTTGGAGGGTACGGCAGTGGGAAACTATATGAATAGTGTTCACTATGCTGATGAAGCTTTAGGCGATTTTATCCAATACATAAAATCATCTGATTATTTTGACAATACAATTTTTGTTTTTTATGGCGATCATGATGCCAAGCTAACTAGAAAAGAATTAAATTATTTATTTAATTATGATTATCGTACAGGAAAATTATATGATGAAGAAGATGAACATTATGTAACATATGATTCATTTGCTCATGATTTAAATAAAAAGACCCCGCTTATTATATGGACTAAAAATGATAAACTAAAATACACTTTCCGTGGTGAAATTGATTATTATATGGGAATGATAGATGTTGCTCCAACTATTTTAAATATGTTTGGCCTTTCAAATGATTACGCTCTAGGACATGATATATTTAACATAAGAGATAATAATGTAATTGCTTTTCCAAATGGAAACTTTATAACAAATATGATGTATTATAATAATTCAACTGGGGACTATAAAATAATAAATGAAAATATTATAATTGATGAAAATTATATCGAAAATCGAAAAAAAGATGTTGAAAATTTGTTAGATGTATCAAATGCAATTATTGTTTACAATCTTTTAGATGCTAAGGAGAAATTTGATGAGTAAAAAAAGAAAGAAAGGGGTTTTAGTGTTAATAACATTACTTTTGATTGTTATTATACTTATCCTTATAAGTACTTTTTGGTTTGGAAAAAATGAAATGAAAATTGTTGATGAAATTTCAAAGTATGGATATACACTTGATGAAAGAGATACTCAGTTAATGAAAGATATTTTTAATAAACTAAAAAGTGAATTAGACAAAAAAGAAATTAATTTTGAAAAGTATGCTGAATATTTATCAGAATTGTTTATTATTGATTTATATACTTTAGATAATAAGGTGAATAAATATGATGTAGGAGGAGTAGAATATATTCATCCAAATCATGTTCAAAATTATCAATTAAAAGTTGGTGATACACTTTATCGTTATCTAGAGGATTCATCTAGCCGTAAGGCTAAAATGCCCCAAGTAAGCGAAATAGCATTAATAGATATACTACCGACAAGGTATACTTATTTAGAAAAGGAATATGAAGCATTTTCGGTAAAACTAAGATGGGATTATGTAGAGGATTTAGGCTATGATGAGACTGGAACTGTTATAGTTATGAACATTGAAGGAAAACTATATGTTTCAGAGTATTCAACTGAGGTGGAAGAATGAAAAAAATAATCCGCAAATTAAAACGGACTAATCGATTTGCTCGGTATACGTACTATTTACTTAGTGTTTTATATTTAATAAGCTATGTTTTATTTGCTAAAAATATCATTTCTTTAGTAGGAATCGAGACTTTTATTAGATACCTAGCATTATTCTTTTTTGGTAGTTATTTCCTAATATATGTGTATTTTGGTTTATACAATTTGTTAACAAAGAAACATTTAAAATTGTATTTGTTATCAACTTTAAGTTTTGTTTTTATAGTATTATTTATTATTGGAGCATTTTTTCTTGATTTGATTTATAATAAGTTAGCAAGTTTTAACGAAAACGAAAAAGTAATATATACTTCTTATTTAGTTACTTTAAACGATACAACGCTAAACACTAAAAGTTTGCTCGGTATGATCGATGACAAAAGTGATATTGAAGGAAATATTTTAGCTAACGATATTATAAAAGAACAAAAATTATCACAGAAAATAAAAATGTTTGCCAGTAATGATACGGATGCTTATTTAGATATGTTGTATGCACTTTATGAAAAAGAAGTTGATGGAATTTTTGTTTCAAGCAACTACATCACATTGTATAGTGGTGAAACTGATTTTGAGTCAATTGCTAGTGAAACAAAAGTGATTTATCAAGCGAGTGGTGAATATAATAATGCAGATTTAAATATTACAAGTGATAAATCATTGACAGAACCATTTACTGCTTTAATTATGGGGGTAGATTCTGAATATGATGGACTAAATGCAAATGCTGCATTTAATGGCGATACATTAATACTAGCATCATTTAATCCTACAACGTTATCTGCCACTCTGTTAAGTATACCAAGAGATACGTTTGTGCCTATTGCGTGTAGAAATAATAAATATGCAAAAATCAATTCTTCAGCGGCTGCTGGTACGTCATGTGTTATCAATACAATTGAAAATTTAATGGACCTAAAAATTGATTATTACGCTAAAATCAATTTTAAAGGAGTCGTAGAATTGGTTGAAGCAGTTGGTGGTATTGAAGTAGAAGTTGAAGCTCCGGATTATCAATTTAATCATGGATTCAATTGTAAAGGAATGGTATGTGAACAAAATTCTGATCGACAATGGGGGAAACATACTATTTTTATTGAACCTGGTTGGCAAACTTTAAATGGTGAGGAAGCATTAGCTTACGCAAGATGTCGAGGATTATATTTAGAAAGTGACTTAGCTAGAAATCGCCATCAACAAGACATTATTATGGCTTTAGCAAATAAAATGCTTCAAATTGATAGTTACAATAATTTTAAAGAAATTTTAGATGCAATTAGCGATAACATAGCCACTAACATGAGTGTTAACCAAATTTTATCATCTTATAACATTTTTAAAGACATGATTGGTAACATGATTAACGATATAGAATTTATTAATATTCAAAAAGCAACTTTAGAAACTTATGATTTAAACGTATATTTACCAAGCTCAGGTAGAACAACAGCTGCTTTAGGATATTATAGAGATAGCTTAGAAGACATAATCCAAACGATGAAAATTAATCTTGAATTAGAAGAACCTCAACATATTAAGACATTTAATTATTCAATTAATGAAAATTATGAACCTAAAATTGCAGGCAAGGGATTAAGGACAGGCGTGTCAAATACAGTATTGGAAAGTTTTATTGGGAAAACCAAATCGGCAGCGGAAAAATATTGCATTCAAAAAGACATAAATTGTTCGGTGAAATATGTTGATAAGAATAGTGAATATTATAATTCTGATATCGCAACAGATTTAATTGCAGCTCAAGAGCCACATCAAGGTACATTGATGGAAGATGTTAGTAGTGTGATTTTCTACGTAAATGGAGCGACCAGTTCTGATTTGGAGGATTAAAAAAAGGAAATTATTATTTTTTCCTTTTTTTGTTGATTCCATTAGTCTTAGGCTTTTTCTTGCGGGCTGGAGTCTTCTTTTTGGTAGCAGATTTCTTTGTGTATCTAGCGTTTGTACTTTGAGGCTTTTTATTATTTGTTTTTTTCTTTGTATTTTCTTTATTTGTAGAAGCAATCTTTTTTCGTCTCCGCTTAGGTTTTTTAATAACTTCTATTACTTTATAACGAGTGATTTTTGGTGTTTCTTTTTTTCCGTATACTAAAATTAAAATAATTACAAACAAAGTTAGTAAATAAATACCAATTAAAACAATGAATACAATATCTATAGGATCGAAAATGCGCTCTGTCATATTATTCCTTTCTAGTAATCCGTACTAATATTATTTTATTATATAAAAAAATTTAGTCAAGCGTTTGTTAATAAATATGTTAATTATACACAAAATGTTAACAAATTGTTCGCAAAATATATCTTTATCAAAATGCTTTATCGTGATAAAATAAGCCTAGGTGACGTTTATGCTAAAAATTAGTAACTTAACAGCAAAAATTGAAAATAAAGTAGTTATAAACAATATGAATTTACAAATTAACGATGGTGAAATTCATGTAATAATGGGGCGCAATGGAATTGGTAAATCAACTTTATGTAAAGTTATTATGCAAGATAAAAATTATGAGGTTGTTGGCGGTGACATTACATATAATGGAAAGAATTTGCTTGACTTGCAAACATATGAAATTGCTCGTGAAAAAATAATGCTAATTGCTCAAAATCCAATTGCAATTGAAGGGGTAACTAACGCTGAACTGTTGAGAACCTCATTAAGAGAAATAAAAAATGAGAATATTAATATTTTTGATTTTAATAAGAAAATGGAAGATGCTTGCCAAGCTTTAGATTTAGATTCAAAATTTATTCATCGTGAAGTAAATGTTGGCGCTTCCGGTGGTGAAAGAAAAAAGATTGAACTTTTGCATGCAGCTTTGCTAGAACCTAGTTTTTTAATACTAGATGAGATTGATTCGGGATTGGATGTAGATGCTTTAAAAGTGGTATGTAATTTTATTAATGATTATCATCACAAATCTAATTGTAGCATTTTGATGATTACTCATCATCCGCATCTTATTGAGTATATTAAACCAAATTTTGTGCATATTTTGGATGAAGGAAAAATAACGAAAACCGGAGACTATCATTTGGCTTATGAAATAGAAAAAGCTGGTTACGGGGCGAATATTATGGTTGAAGATGGTAATGATGAATAAGATACTAACGAATAAAAAAGTTGTTAATATTGTTAATGAATCTAGTGATTTATATTATCAAGTAAATGATAATGAAATGTTAGTTATCAATTATTATAATGATAATCAAAAGAAGATTAATATCGAATTAAGACAAAGTGCTAATAGTTATGTTGTTTTAAATGTTTCGTCTATAATAAAAAATGACGCCTTAGTTAATATATCAAGTTATGTGACAGGAAATGATAATCGAACAATTATTAATGTAAGAACAATCTGCGAAGCGAACGAAGGAACTTTTAATGTAATAGTAAAGGCTAATGAAAATACTAAGAATAATGAAATTATTGAGGATCTTAAGGGCATAAATGAAAATGGTAATATAATCTTTAATCCAATTTTAGAGGTTGATACAAATGAAATTGATGCACAGCATTTTGCCACCATAGGTAGTTTCGATAAAAATGAACTTTTTTATTTACAAACAAAAGGAATTAGTTTAAAATCGGCTTATAATTTACTTAAAAAAAGTTTTATATATAACTTATTTAGTGATGAATTTATTGATTTGCTGAATAAGGGAAAGGAAAAAGATGAATAGAGAAGATTTTCCAATGCTTGCTAACGATATTATCTATTTAGATAATAGTGCGACTAGTTTGAAACCAAAATGTGTTATTGATAAAATGGTCGATTATTATGAGAATTATAGCGCTAATGCTCATCGAGGCGATTATGATATATCCTATAAAGTTGATTTGGAATTTGAAGAAACACGTGATTTAGTAGCTAATTTTATTAACGCTAAAGACAAGGATGAAATTATTTTTACCAGTGGGACTACTGAGTCACTTAATATGATAGCTACTGGTTTTTTTGCTAATTTAGTTGATGAAAATGATGAAATTTTGATAACATCTTCCGAACACGCTTCAAATGTGTTGCCTTGGTTTAGATTAGAAAATGAGTTTGGTTGTAAAGTGAGGTATATTCCGCTGGATAGCAGTTATCATGTAACATTAGATAATTTGAAAAAATCTGTTACACCACACACCAAAATAATTGCTCTTGCTCAAGTGACAAATGTGATAGGTGATGTTCGCCCAATAAAAGAAATTTGTAAGTTTGCACACGAACGAAATATTTTTGTTGTTGTAGATGGTGCTCAAAGTTTACCACATATGAAAGTGGATGTTCAGGATTTAGATTGCGATTTTCTAGCTTTTTCTGCTCATAAAATGTATGGACCAACAGGATTAGGAATTTTATATGGTAAAAAAGAACTTCTAGAAAATTTAGAACCAATTAATTTGGGCGGGGGAATGAATGAATCCTTTGATACGCCTCAACAAATTTTGCTTAAAGAACTTCCAACAAGATTGGAGGCGGGTACGCCAAATATCGCTTCAGTCATTGCTTTTAAGGAATCAATAAAGTATCTTGAAAAGCTTGGGATGGAAAATATAAGCAATCGTGAACACTATTTAAGAAAATATTTAATTGATAAATTATTAAGAATACCTCATATTGATATCATTAATTTGGAAGCAGACAGTGGTATAGTAACATTTAATGTTAGTGATGTTTTTTCACAGGATGTAGCATTTTATCTTAATAAATATCAAATTTGCGTTCGTGCTGGCAACCATTGTGCTAAAATTCTAAAAAATGCCACTAAAGTAACAAATACGATACGAATTAGTTTGGCGTTTTATAATACTGAGTCAGAGATTGATACTTTAGTTGACCTATTAAGTAATAAAGATAAAATTATAGGAGAGATGTTCTAATGGATGAAAATATTAAAAGAGAGATTATTATGGAGCATTATCAAAATCCGTTACACCGATATGTTGTGGAAGACGATAATTATATAAAGGTTAACACTAGTAATTCCTCTTGCATAGACAATCTAGATTTGTTTTTAAAAATTAATAATAATATAATTGAAGATATTGCTTTTTTCGGTGAAGCTTGTGCAATAAGTATTTCTTCAACTTCGATTATGATTGAAAATTTAATAGGTAAAACTGTGGAAGAAGCTGCAATAATTATTCAAAATTTTGATAACATGATTAACGAAAAAGATTATGATAAAAATGTTTTAAATAATGCCATAGTATATAATGAAATTTATAAACAAAATAGTCGTAAAACTTGCGCATTTTTACCGTATCGAGGAATTTTGGAAGCACTTGCTAAATATCAAAAGCAGTGTTATAATCTATGTTGTAAAAACGAAGAACAAGAGGAGTAGTTTAATTAAATTAATAGAGATGAAAAGTTAATAAGCTGGAAGCTTTTCTTAAAGAGATTAAATGAAGGTAGCTTGTGAGTTGTGAATCTAAGTAAATAGGATTTGCTGTTAGTCGCATTAAGACAAAAAGAGATAAAATAAGGTGGTACCGCGGAATTTCGCCCTTAGGTAACCATCTTTTATTTTGGAGGAAAAATGGATCTTTTTGAAGAATATGTTAAAGGATATGATTTTAACAATGACAAGATTGTTAGAAAATATAAGCATACTTTGCGAGTCAAGGCTTTGTGTGAGGTAATTGCTGAGGATTTAAATTTAAATAATGAACAAAAAAAGATTGCTAGTTTATGTGGATTGTATCATGACATAGCTAGATTTGAACAAGCGACAAGATATAATAGCTTTGATGATGATAAAACTATTGACCACGGGGATTTAGGATATGAAATTTTTTTAAATGAATTTGCTGATAAATTGCAGTTAAATCAAAAAGATCGCATGATAATTGCTAAAAGTATTTTATATCACAATAAATATGATGTTGAGGCGGTTAGTGAAGAAGAACTTTTATTTATAAAAATTGTTCGTGATGCGGATAAGATTGACATTTTATATCAGTATGCTAATGTTCCCGGGATGCTTCGAGATGGAAAAAGTGCAATTAGCATAAAGTGTCATGAAGAGTTTATGAAGCATCATCCTTTAAAATGGGGCGATATAATTAATAAAAGAGATGGGATTTTGTTGTCTTTAGCATTTGTTTGGGATTTGAATTTCCCATGTTCTTTCAAAATAATTAAAGAAAATAAATACTATGAAAAAATGGAAAAGGTTTTAAATAATGAAGTATTTAGTCAATACTTTGCGATTATAAAATCTTATTTAAAGGAGAAGTAATAAATGGAAATAAAATATAATTTTAAAACAGTTGAAGAAAATAAATATGATTATTGGTTAAAGAATGATTTATTTAAAAGTGGTAAGGATAAGAGGAAAGATGCGTTTGCAATAGTTATTCCCCCTCCGAATGTAACAGGTAATTTACATATTGGGCATGCTTGGAATACCACAATTCAGGACATTATAATTCGATATAAAAAACTAAATGGATATGATGTTTTGTGGCTTCCAGGAATGGACCATGCTGGAATTGCTACTCAAGCGAAAGTAGATAAAAAATTAAAGGAAATGGGGATAAATCCACGTGAACTGTCTAGAGAAAAATGGCTAGAATATGCTTGGGACTGGAAAAAAGAATATTCAGAAAATATTCATCGTCAATGGGCTAAAATGGGTTTAGCTTTGGATTATTCAAAAGAAAGGTTTACTCTTGATGAGGGCCTTTCAAATGCTGTAAAAAAAGTATTTGTTGATTTATATAACAAGGGTTTAATTTATCAAGGATATCGCATTATTAATTGGGACCCTTATGCGATGACAGCTCTTTCGAATGAGGAGGTAATATATAAAGATGTTAAAGGAGCATTTTATCATCTGAAATATTATATTGAAGGAACTGATAAATATTTAGACGTAGCGACTACAAGACCAGAAACTTTATTTGGAGATACTGCTGTTGCTGTAAATCCAGATGATGATCGATATAAAGAATTAATTGGGAAAAAAGTTATTTTACCTATTGTAAATCGTTTAATTCCAATTATTGGTGATGAGCATGCTGATCCAGAATTTGGAACGGGCTGTGTAAAAATTACTCCGGCACATGACCCAAATGATTATGAAGTTGGATTGCGTCATAACTTAGAGCAAATAATTTGTATGAATCCGGACGCAACGATGAATGAAAAATGTGGTAAATATCAGGGATTGTCTAGAGAAGAATGCCGTGAAGCGTTACTTGAAGATTTACAAAATGATAAACTATTAATTAGCGTAGAAGAAATAACCCACAATGTAGGCCATAGCGAAAGAAGTGGGGTTATGGTTGAGCCTTATCTTTCAAAACAATGGTTTGTAAAAATGCGTCCTTTAGCGGACAGAGTGTTAGATAATCAAAAAAATAAAAATACGAAAGTAAATTTTGTTCCAAGAAGATTTGAAAAAATTATGAATCACTGGATGGAGATTACTTATGATTGGTGTATTTCTCGTCAGTTATGGTGGGGACATAGAATTCCGGCTTGGTATAAAGATGGAGAAGTTTACGTGGGAGTTGATGCTCCGAAAGAAGATGGTTGGGTACAAGATTCTGATGTGTTAGACACCTGGTTTTCATCAGCATTATGGCCTTTTTCAACGTTGGGATGGCCTGAAAATACCGAAGATATAAAAAGGTACTTTCCTAATAGCGTTTTAGTAACTGGTTATGATATTATTCCGTTTTGGGTAAATCGTATGACTTTTCAATCCCTAGAGTTTACTGGTCAAAGGCCGTTTAAAGACTGTTTGATTCATGGACTTATTCGTGATAAGCAAGGGCGTAAAATGAGTAAATCCTTAGGTAATGGTGTAGATCCTATTGAAGTTATCAACAATTATGGTGCTGATTCGTTAAGACTTTTTTTGACTACCAATAGTGCTCCGGGTATGGATTTAAGATATGATGAAGATAAAGTTAAATCTTCGTGGAATTTTATTAATAAAATATGGAATGCATCAAGGTTTGTCTTAATGAATTGCGAAGGATTAACCAATCTTACTTTTGATAATCTTTTGGATCGAGATAAATGGATTTTAACTAAATATAATGAAACAATTAAAGCTGTAAGTAAATATATGGAAAGATATGAATTCCATAATGCATATGCTGTTTTATACAAATTTATTTGGGAAGAGTTTTGTGATTGGTATATCGAACTTGCTAAAATTAATCCTACAGAAACTACAAAAAGTGTTTTAATTAAGGTTTTAACCGGAATTGTTAAGATGTTGCATCCGTTTATACCTTTTGTTACTGAAGAAATTTATCAAAATTTACCATTCAAAGAAGCTATATCAATCATGGAAAGCAGTTACCCTAATTTTAATAAAAAAGAAATTTTTGATATTAGTTTATTCGATGCTGTCTTAGATGATATTGTAAAAATAAGAAATTTTAAAGCAGAAAATAACATTACCAATTCGGATGAAGTTAGGGTTGTAAAGACTACTGATGAAGCCTTATATAAGGGAATGTTAAGATTTAAAAATATTTCTGATGAAGATAAAGAGGGCTTAGTTTATGAGTCAAATTTATCGAAACTTGTATTCTATGTTGAAGTAAAACAAGAGGATGAAAGCGCAAAACAAAAAGAAATTGAATTTTTGGAAAATTCAATTAAAAGAAGACAGAGCTTATTAGCTAACGAAGGATATATAAAGAAAGCGCCAATAAATATTGTTGAAGCAGAAAGAAATAAGTTAGCTGAAGAATTAGAAAAATTAACAAAATTAAGAGGATAAAAGCCTCTTTTTTAGTGTAATAAAAGGCAATAGTCATTGACTTGTAAGATAAATTATAGTACCATAATGTTAGTTAAGTGGGTGGAAAATTATGAATATTAGCGAAGAAATAAAAAATGCTGTTTTAGATATTGAAACGAGGAGCCAAGAAGCTTTACGCGGGGCTTTTATTTTATCTTCGAATGGTAAATTTATTATTAAAGATGAAGCCGAAAGATATGAAGAACTTTTAAAAGATTTAGCTGCTGTTAAGGAATATGAAAAATATGTATCAGCACATCGTCGACTTGTAAAAAAGTATGAATATTTGAAATCTCGGGCAAATGATCGTAATGCCTTGGGAGTAGCTCCTGAAAAAGACACCGATAAAAAAATTGTTCAAGAAAATGGCGCTACTATTTCAGATTCTGAAGAAAGAATTATTCAAGGTCCGAGTGCTCCTCAAACTGGGGTATCTTCTCCGCTAAATGATATGGAACACGGTGCGATTAAAGAGGAACTTGAAGATGATACCGTAAAAAAAGAAGATGATAAAAAAATCGTTCAAGAAAATGGCGCTACTGTTTCCGATCCTGAAGAAAGAATTATTCAAGGCTCAGGTGCTCCTCGGACAGGAGTATCTTCTCCACTAGTTGATATGGAACGCGGTGCGATTAAAGAGGAACTTGAAGATGATACCGTAAAAAAAGAAGATGATAAAAAAATCGTTCAAGAAAATGGCGCTACTGTTTCCGATCCTGAAGAAAGAATTATTCAAGGCTCAGGTGATCCTCGGACAGGAGTATCTTCTCCGCTAGTTGATATGGAACGTGGTGCAATTACTGTAAACTTTAATGATGAAAAAAAAGCGCTAGTTGATGAGTCTGAACAAACTAATAATAAAAGTGATGAACAATTATTTCAAGATTCATCTATATATAGTTTTAGAAGAGATCAAATTATTCAAGATATTCCTTTTAGAGATAAGACACCACAAATTTTTGAAACCCCTGGAATGCCTCTTGATATGATAATAGAGTCACAAAATAAGATTAATTCGGTTCCAGAAATCGATTACAAAACTTATGTTGATCCATTACAAGCGGAAATAGATCGTCGTATGGCGGAAGCTGATAAAGCGAAGAAGAAAAATGAAGGAGGATCAACTCACGAAATGACCCCAGAAGAAATCGAAGAAGCAAGAAAGAGAATTGCCCAATCTGATCCTAAAAAAGATGATAACAGTCGTCCAATGACAGAAGAGGAAATTGAAGAATCTCGCCGTAAAATTTCTGGAAGTGATTCGGAAACGTTTATAATTGATGACGCCGATTTACAACAACCTAAGGAAGATAAAAAAGAAAAGAAAACAGGTAAAAAAAGAAAAGTAACTAATCGTAAAAAATTTGATTGGAAAAATAATATTATTACGCAAGGATTTGGTAAAGCTTATGTAGTTATTAAAGGCTTAGTATTTGGTGAAAATGTAACTGGAAGAACTAAAGACTATGCTATGATTAGTTCACAAATTGGTAATTTTAGAGCAAATTATAAAACGAGAACTCCAGAAGTAAATAATATAGGATTAGAGGCAATTGATAAAAAAATTGTTGAATCTAGTCAGTTAACTTTTGAGGAAAAGAAATTGCTTTATAAAAAATTAGCTAAAATGGCTCGCAAAGTTGTTAGATTAAATAGAAAACAACAAGCTGATGCTATTAAAAATAGTAATAGTATAGCTGAAGAATTATCTAAAGCAAGATAGGAGAAATATATGGGTGTTGACGAAATAATTACATTAGAAGATGGTAAAGAATATGTTTTGTTGATAGAAACTTTACATGAAGGTGAAAAGTATTTTCTAGCTGTTGAAGCAATTAATAATGTTCCAAGTGATAATTATGAATTATTTAAGGAAATAAATGAAAATGGTGAATTATCTGTAGAAGAGGTTGTAGACGAAAAATTACGTTTACAACTAATCGACAAATTAGAAGATTTGTATGATGCTATGGACGAAGAAGATTAAGAAGTTTTAAACTTTTTAATCTTTTTTTAGATAAAATACTATTAATGAGGGTATTATATAGATAAGGAGATGATAATAATGATACCAGGACGAATATTTGATGATTTACTAGGAGTGGAAAAAACGCCAGCTTCTCGCAGTATGCTATGTGATATTAGCGAGGACGATAATGCATATTATTTGGAGCTTGAGATTCCTGGCTTTGCTAAGGATGATATCAAAATTGAGTATGATAAAGGAATTTTGAAAATTGTTGCTGAAAAAACAATTTCTTCGACAGATGATAAAAATTATATACATCGCGAGAGACGCAGTTATTCTAAATGTGAAAGGGCCTTTTCTTTAACAGATGTTGACGAAGATGCAATAAAAGCTATTTTTAATAATGGTATACTTCAGATTAATGTTCCAAAATTAGAGAAGCAAGAAACTAAAAAAATAGTTAATATCGATTAAAAACCAATTTTTATTGGTTTTTTGTTTGGAATTAGATATAATTGAACAAAGAAGGAAAAAAATGAACGAGGAATTGTCAAAATATTTGCCAAAGGAAGATTCTTGGTTAGTTCTAAGAGAAAATGGACTTTTATTGAGTGATTATCATGTTGAAGTATTGTTAAGAAATGGTATAAATTATCAAAACTATACTAGTATCAAAGAAATTCTATTTGCAATCAACGATATTTTAGACGAAGATTATGATGAAGAATTGGATTTAATCGCTAAGCAAATTGATGAAAGAAATTATTATAATAGCAAAAAGAACTAATTATTATTTGGCAATTATAATATTATAGTAGGTGTTTATGAAGAAACTTGTATGTTTTATTTTAATGTTTTTTGTAGGAATCATGGTCATCAGTGCTGATACGGATGTTCAAAAAGTAGATTTTGTTCGGTGCGTTGATGGCGATACTGCGGTATTTAAAGTTGATGGTGAAGAAATAAAATTCCGTTTTTTGGCAATTGATACTCCAGAGACGGTTCATCCTACTCAAGAGGCAGAAGCTTTTGGGAAAAATGCTAGTGAATATACTTGTAACAAATTGTCGAACGCCAATAGCATTGTTGTTGAGTATGAAAATTCCAACAAAAAAGATAAGTATGGTCGTTATTTAGGCTGGATTTGGGTTGATGGTATTTTGCTTCAAAAGGAATTAATTAGTGTAGGATATGCGCAAGTAGCATATATATATGGAACGTATCGATACACAGAGAGCTTATGCTTAGTGCAAAAAAAAGCGAAAGCGGCAAATTTGGGGTTGTGGCAGGATAATTATGAAGAAGGATATTGCTCTACCATTGATTTAACTAATGTTGAAGATATTATTAATTATGATAACATAACAAATAATTCTGGTGAGACTATAACGGAAGAAGAAAAAGAACTTATTGGGGTTTTAGAATCCTTAGATAATATAACTAAAAAAGTTTCAAGCTTTAGTCGTAATAATAATGATTTGATTTCCAATATTTATTTATATTTAATGCTAGGAGCAGCAGTTATTTCTATTATTTTTAAAAGTATCAAAAAATAATTAGAGTCATTGAGGTAAGTAATGTAAATTGACATGCACATCGTTGCGTGTTTTTTATATAATCTAAAGCCCAAGCCATTTTATGTTTTCTTAATAAAATATAAATAGGGTGAAATAATGTTATCATATTTTTTTAGTTTAAGTTATCCGGTTCAAGCTTTTATTGCGTGTATGGTGACCTGGGGAATAACATCTCTAGGTGCGGCAATAGTTTTTTTCTTTAAAAAGGTAAATAAAAATCTTTTGGATGGAATGTTGGGGTTAGCTGCGGGTGTAATGATTGCTGCTTCATTTTTTTCGCTTTTAAATCCGGCCTTATCCTTATCTGAAGAATTAGACATGATTCCGTGGTTGGTGGCTTTTATAGGCTTTTTTTCCGGCGGATTATTACTGTTTATTGGGGATAAAGTGTTTCCTAAAATTATTAATCATGCCAAAGAAAATAAAAGTAAACGCGCTTTAATGTTGGTTTTATCGATTACGTTGCATAATATTCCCGAAGGGTTAGCTATCGGGGTTGCATTTGGTTCGATTGCTTATGGAATAAAGGGGGCCACTGCGTTATCTGCTTTGCTTCTTGCAATTGGAATTGGAATTCAAAATTTTCCTGAAGGTACAGCTGTGAGCTTGCCGCTTCGACGTGAAGGCTTTTCTCGAAAAAAAGCTTTCGTAATTGGCAGTTTAACTGGCGTTGTTGAGCCAATATGCGGCTTAATTGGCGCACTACTAGTGTTAAAAGTACGAATGGTTTTGCCATTTTTACTAGCCTTTGCCGCGGGCGCAATGATATATGTAGTAGTCGAGGAGTTAATACCTGAAAGTCAATCAAATAAATCAAAAGATGTAATGGCTTTATTTACAATTCTTGGATTTTCTATAATGATGATATTAGATGTCGCTTTAGGATAATTGACGATTGTTTTACAAAATATTAGTGCAAATCTAGAGTATTTTTATCAGTTATAGTATAATTTAGGGTGAAGAATAGGAAGGAGGGATAGCGATGAAGAAGTTTTTTATAAATTTTTTCTTAGTTATTACCTCTTTCTTTTGTTTTTCTTTGAATCTTGATGCTGCAACTATAAAAGCTAAAATTACTTATAATGATGTTAATTTAAGAACTGGTCCGGGAACAAATCATACTTATTTGAAAAAGCTTGCAATTAATTCAGAATTTGATTTTGTAAGTACAGAAAAATATGCTGATGAAAGTGGTTGTAGTGCGGGTTGGTATAAAATATATTATTCGAAAAGCGAAGAAGGGTATATATGTTCAGACTATGTAACAATTTTAACAATTGAAGAAATCCATGATACACCAACTACAGAGTGTGAAATTGCTTTGGTAGAGGCAGGATTTCCTAAATCATATTGGCCAGCGTTATGTGGTTTAAAAAGTAAATATCCCAATTGGACTTTTGAGGCTGATGTTAATGGTTTAGACTTTGCTACTGCGGTATCCAAAGAAGCTGTTGGTAAGAAATCATTAATTCAAACTTCAAATCAAGGATATTTATCTACAAGTACAGATTCGTATGATTACTTAAGTGATCTTTTTGTCGTTAAAGAAGGTAGTAATTGGTATTCTGCGAATGAAGAAGTAGTAGCATATTATATGGATCCTCGTAATTTTTTTGATGAAAAATACATTTTTATGTTTGAAAAATTGTCTTTTGATGAAAATTATCAAACTGTAGAAGCAGTACAAAGTGTTTTGCATGGTCGCGATTTATTTCCTAATTCACAAATTATTTTTGATTCTGCAAAGGCTAACAACATTAATGCTATTTATTTAGCCAGTCGAATTCGTCAAGAAACTGGTGCAAATTTTTCTAGTTATTCTTTAGCTGGGCATACTATAACTTATAATGGGGTTACTTTTGATCATGTGTATAATCCATATAATATTGGTGCAAATACTGGGGCATATGATGGCCTTGTGTGGGCTGTAGCCGGTAATACCTATTTACGTCCGTGGACCACTGTTGATAATGCTATCAGTGGAGGGGCAGAGCTAATATCAGCTACTTATATTTCTCAAGGGCAAGATTCTGGTTATTTTCAAAAATTTAATACCAGTTCTTATTCTGCTTACTCAGCATATTCTCATCAGTATATGGCTAACATCAAAGCTGCATATAGCGAAGCTAGTATAGCTTACGATGGTTATTCAGAAATGAATTTGTTAGATAGTACGAACTTTACTTTTGTAATACCGGTATATAGTAATATGGAAGAAACCAATTATTCTTTACCAAATGCTGGAAATCCAAATAATCATTTAAAATCTCTTAAAATTAATGGAAATGATTTAAAGGGATTTTCACATGATGTTTTTGAATATACTCATTACGTTGCTGTATCCAGTAATGAGATTATGCTTGATGCATCTACAATTAATTCTAATGCAGAAGTAGATGGAATCGGTAAAGTTATTTTAACGGAAAATGAAACTACTATTGAAATAATTGTTACGGCTCAAAACCAAAAAGTCCAAAAATATATTGTAAAAGTAATTAAAACTGATGGTATAGAAATGAGTGTAAAAGATATTGTGTTAAATATGAGTTTGCCAACCAGTGAAAATTATATGTTACTTGGTGCTGGTTATAGTGTTGATAGTTTTACTTCACTAGCTCAAAAAGCTGCAGCTACTGCTAAAGTTTCGGTTTCAGGAAAAACTACGGGAAATCTAGTAACTGGTGATATTGTAACAATTGTAAATGGAAGTGATAGTTTAACCTACAATATTGTAATTAAGGGCGATTCAACTGGTGATGGAAATATAAATATTCAGGATTTACTAAGAGTCCAAAAATATATTTTAGGATATGCGGATATGAATGGTAGTTATTTAAAAGCTGGTGACACTAATCAGGATGGAATTGTTGATATCGTTGATTTGTTAAGAATCCAAAAACATATTTTAGGTTATTTAACGATAAATTAAGGAGGTTATAATGAAAAAAGGATTATGTAAATTATTAATTTTAATCGCACCCTTTATTCTAATGCTTAACGTAAATGCTGCAAGTGCTACAGTAGCAGTTAGTAGTAGTGCTAATCAAGTTATTGTGGGAAAAGATGTTACAATCTATGTTAAGATATCTTCGGCTGCTGCGTTAGGATCATGGGAATACACTTTGAACTATGATACTTCAGTTTTTAAATTAATAAGTTCGGATGTTGGTCTGCACTATGCTTCTTATGCAAGTAATGGTAGTACAAAATCAGTTACTTATAAGTATGTTTTTCGGGCGTTAAAAAGTGCTACGTCTAAGTTTTATGTTGACTCTTCAATGGCAGTTGCTTGGGATGAAAGTATTTTAACAGTCACTAATGGATCTAAGTCAGTTAAAGCTTGGACTTATTCAGAATATCAAGCCAGTCTTTCTAGTAACAATAATTTAAAAAGTTTATCAGTAAGTGGATATGAAATAACGCCAATTTTTAGCAAAGATATATTGGAATACAATGTTAAAGTAAATGAAGATGAAACAAAGATTAAGGTTAGTGCAATGGCTGAAGATAGTACGGCTACTATTAGTGGAGTTGGAGAACTAGAAGTTTCTGCAGGAAATAATATATTTGATATAATTGTTATTGCTCAAAATGGAAGTGAGAAAACATACAAACTAAGTGTTGATGTCATTGATAAAAATCCAATAAATGTTGAGATTGACAATCGAGAATATACAGTTGTAAAATTGGCCAGTAATTTAACTAAGCCAGAGAGTTATATTGAAAAAACAGTGATAATTAATGAGTATGAAATTCCAGCATTTTATAGTGAAGTAACAGAATTTACATTAGTTGGTTTAAAAGACGAAGAAGGTAATATTGAATTATTTATTTATGAAGATGATAAATACACTAAATATAATGAATTAAATTTTGGAAATATTACGATTTATCCTTTAGCAATGAAAACTATATTAAAAGATTATCATAAAACAAGAATTACTCTTCAAAATATTGAATTAGAATCTTTGACAATTTCTGACGATTCACGTTTTAATTTAATATACGGATTAAACGTTGAAACGAAAGAGGAAGGATTATATTTATATGATTCAAAAGATAATACAATTGTTAAATATAATGATGAACATATTGTGATTTTAGAGGAAAAGATAAAAACGTTGACTTATTCTACTATTGCTTTTATTGCCTCAACGGTATTAGCGTTATTCGGAATTATTGCTTTATCAAAGAAAAAGAAAAGAAGTAGTAAAAATAAAAAGAATGTAAATCAGATGAAACAAAATAAGGAAAATAATGAAACCGCGGATCCTAATCAAATAATTGATAAATCTAATGAAGTCTACAATATTTATGAAGATGATAAAAAGAAGAAGAAACGGCAACGAAAAAAATAATCAGCATTTAACGAATAAATTGTTATGAAAAGTTTCACACTATTTATTGTACAAGCTAGATTATTTAGAAAGGATAGAAGCAAATGAATAAAGAAGATTATTATATTAATTTGATATTAAACAAGTGTGTTTCTTTTGAAAAAAGTGATAGTTTGTTTATTTCATATTATGTTTATAATGAAAATTTTGTTCAAAAATTAATAAAAAAAATTGAAAAGACACATATTAAAGATATTTACTTAGAATGTATTGACCCTTTTTATGAACATGAATTATTATCTAAGTTGACTTTAAAAGAAATAGAAAAATCTGAATATTTTGATTGTAGTATTTACAATGATTACGCCAAGAAAAAAGCTGCATTTATTTTTTTTACTAGCCCAATTCCTGGCTTAATGAATGATATAGATGAAGAAAAACTAGCTTTAGTTTCAAAGATAAAAAGTAGTACTAAACAATATTTTATAAAGCAAGAAACTCAATATAATATTTCTTGGACAATTGTTCCTTTATATAATATGCATTGGGAAAAATCTTTAGGTATTAATAATTTAGAAGACGTTCTTTATGATATATGTCTAGTAAATAAAAATGCTATAAAAAATTGGGAAAAACAAATCAAAAAAAGTATTGAATGTGTAAAAAAATTGAATGATTTAAAACTGGATTTTTTACATTTTGAAAATTCATTGGGAACTGATTTAACTGTAGGACTGCCTGAGAATTATGCCTTTGAGGGAGTGGGTAATGAAAAAATTCTTATGAATTTACCAAGCTATGAAGTATTTACTAGTCCTAATCGACAATTAATAAATGGTAGGGTATATAACTCGCGGCCCCTTTATTTTAACGATGCTTTAATAGATAATTTTTATTTAGAATTTAAGGATGGCAAAATATCAAAATTTGGTGCTAAAAAAGGCAAAAAAGTCTTACAAAGCATTATGAATACAGATGAAGGTGCATCTTATCTTGGCGAAGTAGCATTGGTAGAAAAAGATAGTCCAATAAGTAAAACAGGAATAGTTTTTAAAAATACATTACTAGATGAGAACGCAGCTTGTCATTTAGCTTTAGGAAGAGGTTTTGGCGATGGCACAGATGAGGAATTAAGGCAACGCGGAATTAATCTTTCACAAATACATGTTGATTTTATGATTGGTACTAGTGATATGAAAGTAACAGGTATTAAAGGCGATAAAAAAATAGTTATTATGAAAAATGGCAAATTTGTTTTATAAATTATAGACAAAATGAGATTCTTATGTTATCTTATTAATGTCTTAGCCCGTTGGTGAAGCGGCCGAACACACCACTTTCTCAAGGTGGCATTCAGGGGTTCGAACCCCCTACGGGTTACCATATATAAATAGAAAGGCTTTGCGCTTTGCAAGGTCTTTTTGTTTACATAATTTTGACATATACTGTTTTTTGTGATATAATTAAAATATCTTTAGGGGGAAAAGGTGAAAAATTTAAATAATTTAGAAAAAACGTTATATAAAGATATTTTTATGACAGTTTTTTTAGTTCTTGTTTCAATACCAATATGGTTAAATTTTAGCGTATCAGCTTTAGCGGCTGAGGCTAATTACTATGACAATTACAATTATGTTAAGTATGAGTTTTTAAATGAAGCTAGCAAGACGCTACTTACTTATACAGATAGTGAAGCGTTAAGAAAGTGTGAAACGCAAGATATTTTAATTTATAATTATTCTAATACTCTGGACAATTATTCTTTGCTATTAAAGATTCGCAAGAATTCATCTGTTAACTTAGATCAAATTAAAATTAATGTTAATTATCAAATTGATTACTTAAATAACTATCATGTTTATGAAGATGCAGAAAATTATTACTTTGTTATTGATTCAAATGATATAGTTGCATCTTCACAAAAATATATTATCAGCATGTGGAATATTGATAATAATCTAACATATAACAATGAACTGGATTATGAATTTATTATTGTTTAAAGTAGGAAAATCCTACTTTTTTCATTTGGTTATCATAATTGTTTAATATAATAAGGTTTTAGAAATATTGCATAGAATTAAATTAAGAATTATAATGTAAGAACGAACAGAAAGGATTAACTATGATTAAATTGTTTAAAAATTTGACTAAAAAAGAAATGATATATGCGTTTATTTGTATTGTTTTAATAACAGGACATGTATACTTAGAATTAAAGGTTCCTGATTATATGAGTTCGATTACGCGTTTAGTTAAAACTGAAGGAAGTGAACTTTCTGAAATTTTAGTTCAAGGTAGTTATATGCTTTCCTGCGCCTTTTTAAGTTTATTATGTACAATTGTCATTGGGTATTTTTCTTCGCGCGTAGCATCAAGCTTTTCGGCTACGATTCGTAAGAAAATTTTTGAAAAAGTAGAAAATATGGGAATTGCTGAAATCAAAAAATTTTCAACAAGTAGTTTAATAACGAGAACTACAAATGATGTTATGCAAGTTGAAATGTTAATTGGAATGGGATTGCAAGCAATGGTGAAAGCGCCGATTATGGCTGTTTGGGCTATTATGAAAATTTTAAATAAGGGTTTTGAATGGTCTATTCTTACAGCTTGTTGTGTAGCTGTATTGCTTTTTGTAGTATCGACAATAATGATTATTGTACTGCCTAGATTTGCTAAGGTTCAAAAATTAATTGACAAAATAAATGGTTTAACAAGAGAAAACTTAACAGGAATACGAGTAATTCGTGCTTTTAATGCGGAAAAGTACCAAAATAATAAGTTTAAAGAGGTAAATGATGAATTAACGAATGTTCAATTGTTTAATCAACGATGTTTTTCTGTTATGAATCCAATGATGAGTTTGGTGATGAATGGACTTACTTTGGGAATATATATAATAGGCGCTATTTTAATTAGCCAAGCTGGAATGCTGGAAAAAATATCATTATTTAGCAATATGGTTGTTTTCTCAAGTTATGGAATGCAAGTGATTATGTCTTTTTTAATGTTGGTAATGATATTTATGATGGTGCCTCGAGCCCAAATCTCTGCTAAAAGAATTAATGAAGTACTTGATGAAGAAATTTCTGTTATTAGTGGAACCTTTAATGGAAAAACTGATGAAACTGGTACTGTTGAGTTTAAAAATGTATCTTTTAAATATCCTGATGCAGACGAGTACATTTTGAGAAATATTTCATTTAAAGTTGACAAAGGAGAAACGATTGCTTTTATTGGGTCGACTGGTAGTGGGAAATCTACTCTTATAAACTTAGTTCCTCGGTTTTATGATGCAACTGAAGGAGAAGTATTAGTTGATGGTATCAACGTTAAGGAGTATACTTTAGAAGCTCTTTATAATAAATTAGGATATGTTCCACAGAAAGCGGTAATGTTTACAGGTAATGTAAGTAGTAATGTTTCATATGGAGATAGTGGTCAGAAAATAAGTGAAAATAAAATTAAAGAAGCATTAAAGGTTGCTCAAGCCAAAGATTTTGTAGAAAAGATGGAAGAACAATATGAGAGTCATATAGCAAGGGGAGGAACTAATGTATCTGGGGGTCAAAAGCAAAGATTAGCAATTGCTAGAGCTGTTGCGAGAAATCCTGAAATATACATTTTTGATGATTCGTTTTCTGCTCTTGATTATAAAACAGATATAACTCTTAGAAAAGAGTTAAAAAAATATACTAAAGATGCAACAAATATGATTGTAGCTCAAAGAATTGGTACCATTATGAATGCGGATAAAATTGTTGTGTTAGAAAATGGCGAATGTGTTGGAATCGGAAAACACGAAGAGCTTCTTAAAAACTGTGAAGTTTATCAAGAAATAGCTTTATCGCAATTATCAAAGGAGGAGTTAGAAGATGCCTAGACCAGGTGCGATGCGTGTGCAAGAAAAATCAAAAGATTTTAAAAAGTCATTTTTAAGATTATTAAAAAATTTAAAGCCATGGAAATATTTGATGTTAATGTCTTTGTTTTTAGCACTGGTTAGTTCACTCTTAACATTATTATGTCCTAATAAATTATCTGAATTGACTGATAGTATTTCTAAGGGGATTTATCCTAGTGAATCGCGTTTAGAATTAGTAATGCAGCAAGCAAGTCAAAACTTAAAAAGTGGTAATATTATCAACAAAATGCAAGAATTATTAATTAATTCATCTTTGTCGGAGACGGAAACAACGCAGATTAAAGCTGTTTTAGATAAAATCCAGAGTTCTTCGAATCCTAATGAATTCCAAATGGATATTTTAAATTTACCAGATAGCGTTTTAATACAACTTTTTGAAGAAATAAAGATTGACGATATTACTATTAGTGTTATAGATCAATTAAGTATGATAAAGTTATTTGCTTCGAATGAAAATAACGATGTTTTAGCAAAGTTTAATCAATTACCAGATTCAATAAAAACTGTGATAATTCCAGAAGTAGATATGAATAAAGTAAAATCTATTTCACTTATTGTGGGAACAATCTTGATTTTTGGAGCAATAAGTGGTTTTATTCAAGGTTATAGTTTAACAACTGTTTCAAATCGTTTTGCTAATAAATTGCGTGATAGCATTTGTAAAAAAATAAATCGATTGCCACTTAAATATTTCGATATTCATGAAACTGGTGATGTTTTATCAAGAGTTACAAACGACGTTGACACTGTATCACACAATTTAAACAATAGCTTGTCTACATTAGTTAGTAGTATTACCTTATTTTTGGGTTCAATTCTTATGATGTTTGCAACCGATTGGATAATGGCATTAACAGCAATTCTATCTAGTGTTTTGGGTTTTGTTGTTATGTTTGCTATTTTGGGAAAATCTCAAAAGTATTTTAACGCTCGCCAAGCTGAATTAGGAAATATGAATGGATATATTGAAGAAATGTATTCCGGCCATAATGTCGTAAAGGCATATAATGGGACAAAGGATGCTATTGAAAAGTTTGCAGAATTAAATGATAAATTATATGTAGCTAATCAAAAAAGCCAATTTTTATCTGGATTAATGCATCCTATTATGGGATTCGTTGGAAATTTAGGATATGTTGCGGTTTGTATTGTTGGGGCTTTATTAACTATGAATAATATTATTACATTTGGAGTTATTGTCGCCTTTATGCTTTATGTTCGATTGTTTACAAATAATTTATCTCAAATAGCACAAGCGATGGGTAATTTACAATTTACCGTAGCGGCCGCGGAAAGAGTCTTTGAATTTTTAGATGAAAAAGAAATGTCGTTGCAAGACGATACAAAAAAACACTTAAGTAAGAGTAAAGTTAAAGGGGAAATAGAATTTCAGAATGTTCGATTTGGATATGATGCTGGAAAAACAATTATTAACGATTTCAGTATTAAAGTAAATCCAGGACAAAAAGTAGCGATCGTTGGTCCTACGGGGGCTGGAAAAACAACGTTGGTAAACTTATTAATGAAATTTTACGATATCAATCATGGGCAAATTTTGATTGATGGAGTATCTACGAGTGAATTAACGCGCGAAAATATTCACGAATTATTTATTATGGTATTGCAAGATACATGGCTATTTGAAGGAACCATTGCTGAAAATATTCGCTTTAATAAAGATGATGTATCTGATCGTGAAATTTGGAAGGCTTTAAAAACAGTGGGTGTTCATCATTTTGTTAAAACATTACCCGAGGGTATTAATTATCAAATTGGTGATAACGATGCTATCAGCCAAGGCCAAAAACAACTTTTAACCATTGCTAGGGGAATGATAGAGGATGCGCCATTTTTAATTTTAGATGAAGCGACGAGCAACGTCGATACGCGTACAGAGGAACTAGTTCAGAAAGCTATGGATAAGCTTACGGAAGGACGCACATCTTTTATAATTGCTCACCGATTGTCCACTATTAAAAATGCTGATCTGATTTTAGTTATGAATGAAGGAAATATTATTGAGCAAGGAACTCATGATGAATTAATCAAAAAAGGGGGTTTTTACGAAAACCTATATAATAGTCAATTTGAAAAAATAGTATAAAAAAATATGATTCTATTTTCTAGAGTCATATTTTTTTCTTGCTTCAGTATTCAAGATTTTCTTTCTCATTCGAATATTGTTTGGAGTAACCTCGACAAGTTCATCCTGATTAATGTAATCTAACGCATATTCTAAAGAAATAATTCTAGGTCGTTTTAAGACAACAGTTTTGTCAGAAAAAGCTGAACGAGTATTAGTAAGTTCCTTTCCTTTAACAACGTTGATTGCTAAATCTAAATCTTTATTACATTCGCCGACAATCATGCCTTCATAAACATCTGTATTTGGTTCAATAAACATTATTCCGCGATCTTCAAGGCCTCCTAATGAATAAGCAGTAGCTTTACCGGTTTCGCTAGATACAAGTACTCCAAGTTTTCTTTCACCAAGGTTAATATTAGCACATGGTCTATATTCTTTGAATGTATGATTCATAATGCCATACCCCTTGGTTAATGTCATGAAGTTTGTTGAAAAACCGATTAAACCTCTTGATGGAATAGTGTAATTAATTCGCAAATTATTTTCTAAATGTATCATGTTTTCCATAACTGCTCCGCGAGAAGATAGCTCTTCGATAACCCCGCCCATATAATCGTCAGTTATTTCAATTTGTAAGTCTTCATATGGTTCACATTTTACACCATTTATTTCTTTGATTATTACTTTGGGCTTTGATACTTCAAGTTCAAAGCCTTCGCGACGCATATTTTCAAGTAAAATAGATAAATGAAGTTCCCCGCGACCAAGAACCATAAAATTTTCACTATCAATTTGTTCAACTTTTAAACTTACATCTCGTTGAGTTTCTTTGAACAGTCTTTCACCAATTTTACGAGAAGTAAGAATTTTACCATCTTGTCCTGAAAATGGTGAAGTATTAACTCCGAAAGTCATTTGTAAAGTAGGTTCATCAATGTGTAAAATCGGTAAGCGCTCGTGGTTACCAACTTCAGTAATTGTTTCCCCAACTGAAATGTCTTCGAGTCCAGCAATTGCAATAATATCTCCAACAGACGCACTTTCGATTTCTAATCGCTTTAACCCAGAATATCCAAATAATTTTTGGACTCTGAATTGTTTTTCACTGCCATCTAAGCGTAAACAGTTTACCATTTGTCCGGTTTTGATTTTTCCGTTAAATACTTTTCCGATAGCAATTCTTCCTACATAATCGTTGTAGTCTAGCAATGCTGGCTGAAATTGGAATGGTGTACTTTCATCTCCGCTAGGATCTTTTATTTCCGATATAATTAAATCAAGAAGACCTTTAAAATTGGGTTCTTGAGTACTTAAATCATCTGATAGAGAAGAGGTCCCGTTAACCGCGGAAGCATAAACTACTTTGAAATCAAGTTGGTCATCTGACGCTCCTAAATCTAAGAATAGTTCTAATACTTCGTCAACAACTTGTTTTACCCGAGCTGTAGGTTTGTCAACTTTGTTAATTACAACAATAGGCTTACATCCAGATTCTAATGCCTTTTTTAAAACAAATTTAGTTTGGGGCATTGGCCCTTCATATGCATCAACTACTAATAAGACTCCGTCAACCATTTTCATGATTCTTTCTACTTCGCCACCAAAATCGGCGTGTCCCGGAGTATCAACAATATTAATTCGATAGTCGCCATAAAAAACCGCCGTTGTTTTGGCTAGGATTGTAATGCCTCTTTCTCTTTCAATATCATTTGAATCCATTGATAAATCAGCCACATTTTCGTTTTCTCTAAATGTTCCTGTATACTTTAATATTTCATCTACTAAAGTGGTTTTACCATGGTCTACGTGCGCAATTATTGCTACATTTTTAATTTTCATATTTATCACCCGTTTTTTCCTTTTGGTATTATAGCACAAAATATATAATATGTTTAAAAAATTTAAAAAATAAAGTATAAAATTTTGAAATTTTCCAAATTAAACTAATTAATTTGCAACTTTATATTTTTGATGCAATAATGTATAATAAATCATAGGAGTCAAATATGAATTTTGTAATTAATGATCATAATATAGTTGAAATTTTAATCGTAACTTATTTAGTAAGTTTTTTACTGGTTTTTTTAAGCAAAAAATTGGCTTTTCATATTGGGGCAATTGATATGCCAAATGAACGCAAAGTTCATCAGCGCCCAATGCCAAGACTGGGGGGAATTGCTGTATACGGAGCCTTTTTGTTTGGTTATATAATGTATGGGAGTTTAACAACACAAATGCTTTCAATTCTGATTGCTTCTTTTATTATCGTTATGCTTGGCTTAATTGATGACATTAAACCACTAAGAGCTAAAGATAAACTATTAGTACAATTAATCGCAGCATCCATTGTGGTCTTTTATGGCAAACTTTATTTTTCAGAAATTACACTCTTAGGCTTAACTTTAGTTTTTCCACCAATAGTAAATCAACTGATAGCACTTTTCTTTATCGTCGGATCAGTTAATGCCATTAATTTAATTGATGGGTTAGACGGTTTGTCTTCTGGAATAAGTTCTATATACTTTACGACAATTTCAATTATCGCATTTATTTTAAATCAGCAACAAGGATTAGATATCATTCTTTGCTTAATTATGCTTGGTTCTACTTTAGGGTTTTTAACTCATAACTTTCCTCCGGCAAAAACATTTATTGGGGACTGTGGCAGCACTTTTCTTGGTTTTATGATTGCGGTAATTGCGCTTTTGGGATTTAAGGTGACTACGATTACTTCGTTAGTAATTCCGCTATTAATATTGGCTATTCCAATTTTTGACACAGCATTTGCTATATTACGTAGACTTCTTAATCACAAAAAAATTGGCGAACCAGATAAACAACATTTTCATCATCAATTATTAAAAATGAAATTTTCTCCGAGAGTTTCAATTTTAATTATTTATGGAATTAATATTCTGTTTTCAGCGGTATCAATTTTCTATGTGCTAGGAGATAATAAAGTTGCAATGGTCATTTATATCATATTGATGATTCTATTATTGTATATCGTTATAAATACGGATATTTTGTTTGAACATAAGAATAATAAGAGAAAATAGACAATTAAAAAACGATTTGATAAAATAAAAAACGGTGAAGGCAATGAAGAAATTACTTGAAAAACAAAACTTAATAAAAACAATGCTGATATTATATACTTTTTCGATTGTTTTAGATTTACATGTTTTTTATAATCGGATTTCAACCCTAATACGGGTGCTTATAATATCGATTTTTTTTGTGATTGTTTTTGTTAGGTATGCTACGAGGAAAGAAAGAAAATATTTATTACTATATTTTTTTATGTTGCTCATATATCTTGTTATGCATTTGCTTAATTTAAGAAATAATAATTTGCTATCAGAATGTTTATATTTTTTGAAAATGCTAATGCCATTAATGTTAGTTTTTACAATTTATAAGTTAGATATTAAATTTGATTGTTTAAAAAAAGTTGTAAATCCATGTATTCTTTTTATTAGTGGTTCAATAGTTTTATGCAATTTATTTAAACTAGGGTTTTCTTCTTATAGTTTTGGTGCTCTTCAGGGAAATATTTTTTCATGGTTTCAAGACTCATCATTTGAGTATTATCAAGTTTCTGGCAAAGGATATTTTCATTTAGCTAATCAGATTGTAGCGATTATACTTTTATATTTACCAATTATATTGGTTATTTTAAAAGAAAAGTTTAATGGTTATAATTTATTTGTTTTATGTATTGCATTGCTTTCATTACTAATAATTGGTAATCGAATATCTTCTTGGGCACCTATAATAGTTATAGTAATAGCTATTTTTTTAGATTTTTTTATTACATTGCTTAAGAAGAATAAAATTGACTATAGATTTTTATTGGGTTTGTTATTTTTGGTTTTATGTTATGGATTAATTTTTTCTCAATCTCCAATAATAAAAAGAGAGGGATATTATAATGATTTAGTATTTGATGCTCAAAATAACGAATCTAATGAGATAGATGAACAACTTGAAACAATATTATCCGGAACGGTAATTAATATTAATTTTCCTCGTTATTACTATCCATATGAAAACGATCCGGAATTTTGGAATAATCTTATTCAATTGCCTGATGAAAGATTGGTTGATTCTCGTTTTATTGAAATTAAAATTGTTCAAAGAATTATTGAATTAAATAACAATTATTTTAAAGATCGTTTTTTAGGAATTGGCTATGATCGAATTATTAATATTCAAAATATTGAAAGAGATTATGTGATGCAATATTATTCTATAGGGATTATAGGGTGCGTTTTATTTTTAGGTGGTTATTTTGCTTTGTTGTTATATTTAGGATTTAAAATTTTCATTAATTTAGAAAAGAAGTTTACTTATCGAAACCTAATGCTTTTGATGGGAATTTGCTTAGTTTTATTAGCGGCCTATTTCAGTGGAAATTTATTAAATTCTATTAGTGTAATGATTCCACTTTGCTTTGTTTTAGGTGTTACTTTAAATGAAGTCCGAAGAAAAGAACAGTGCTATAATCGGATCCTTGGTTTCAAAGTTTGTTCACTTAGCGAAGAAGAAATTATTAAAAAATTGGATGGCGAAATATCGCAAGGTAAACAAAATATTATTTTTAATATTAATCCGTTGATTGTTGCCAACTTTTATAAAGATTACAAGATTGTTGAAGAGTTTAATAAGGAAAAGTATAATATTCCTGATGGTATTGGTACCGTTTTTGCTTTGAAAATGAAAGATGGTGATGTAACGCAAAGGATTGCTGGCGTAGATTTAGTAGATAACATAGTGGCTATGGCTGAAAAGCGTAAATATAAGATTTATTTATATGGTTCTAAAGATGGAGTAGCAGTTAAAGCTAAAGAAGAATTAGAAAAAAAGTATCCGAAAATTAAAATTGTAGGAACATTAAGTGGCTATGAAAAGGAAGCTAAAGCTCTTAAAGATATTGTACAAAAACAACCTGATATTTTATTTGTAGCTTTAGGTAGTCCTAAACAAGAATTATTTATTATTAATAATAAACGTAAATTAAAAAATATTAAAGTAATTATGCCCGTTGGTGGTTCTTTAGATGTAATTAGCAATACAGTAAAAAGGGCACCAGAGCAGTATAGTAAATGGCACCTTGAATGGTTATATCGAATGGTAAAAGAACCGAAAAGAATTAAGAAAAACCTTAATTTGTTTAAATTTGTTTTTCTAGTATTATTTAGAAATAGTTGGTATAATGAGAAAAAGAATGGAGAAGTTAATGATTAAGAATATACTAATAAATTTTAAGAAATATCAATTTTTGTTATTACAGTTAGTGTCTCGTGACTTTAAAGTGAAATATAAACGAAGCTTTTTAGGAATTATTTGGAGTTTGCTTTATCCAATATTAACGATGACCGTAATGGCTTTGGTTTTTACTAATATGTTTAAAATGAGTATGCCTGGTATCAATTATTTGGTTTATTTAATGTCTGGCTTGGTAATTTTTAACTATTTTAGTGAAGCTTCGAATTTGGCGATGAGCAGTGTAGTTAGTAATTTTTCTTTGATTAATAAGGTTTATATTCCTAAATATATTTTCCCTTTATCAAAGTGTCTTTTTGTCGGAATTAATTTTCTTTTAACTTTAATTCCTTTGTATGGACTTATCATCATAACAGGTACAGGCGTAAATGTTTATCATTTATTGCTCCCATTTGTTATCGTATGCTTGTTTTTGTTTACTGTGGGAGTGGGTTTTATCTTATCGACTATTTCAGTATTTTTAAGAGATGTGTTTTATATATATGGAGTAGTTACAACACTATTACAATATATGACTCCTATTATCTATGATTTTTCGATAATTCCCGAGCATCTGCAAATAATCTTTAAATGTAACCCATTATATTGGTTTATTTATTTTGCTAGAGATATTATTTTATACAGTAAGGCTCCTAGTATAAATATTTGGTTTTATTGTTTTGTTTTTGCTTTGGGAACTTTATTAATAGGAATTCTAGTATTTAAGAAGAATCAAGATAAATTTATTTATTATGTATAGGTGATGTTATGAAGCAAGAGAATGTAATGATTAAAATTAATGATGTATCGATGAGATTTAATTTAGGTATTGAAAAGGGTTTTTCACTAAAACAAGGATTTGTTGACTTTTTTGATTTTAAAAGACGAAAAGAAAAGAAATCTCGTAAAAATGAATTTTGGGCCCTTAGTAATGTGTCTTTCAAAGTGAAAAAGGGTGAGGTTATTGGCTTTATTGGTAGTAATGGCGCTGGTAAGTCCACTCTTTTGAAAATCGTAGCTGGAGTGATGAAACCCACGCAAGGGAAAATCGATGTGTATGGAAATATTTGTCCAATGATTGAACTTGGTGCTGGTTTTGATATGGATTTAACTGCGCGAGAAAATATCTATTTAAATGGCGCTGTAATGGGGTACTCAAAAGATTTTATTGATTCAAAGTTTGAAGAAATTGTGGATTTTTCAGAACTTAGAGAGTTTCTCGATGTTCCAGTAAAAAATTTTTCTTCGGGAATGGTTGCTAGACTAGCTTTTAGTGTAGCAACGGTAGTTGATCCAGAAATTTTAATTGTTGATGAAATATTATCAGTTGGTGATATTGCATTCCAAGGCAAAAGTGAACAAAAAATGTTAAGTATGATAAATGGAGGAACGACGGTTCTATTTGTGTCGCATAGTATTGAACAAATTAAAAAACTATGTGATAAAGTTGTTTGGTTAGATCATGGGGTAGTTCAAAAAATTGGTGGTAAAGAAGTTTGCGATGAATATTTACGATCTGTGGGAGCAGTGTAATTAGTGAAAAAACTATTGTTTACCGCTAAAAATATGCATATTGGCGGAATGGAAAAAGCTCTAGTAATATTATTAAATAATTTAGTTAAAGAATATCGAATAACTCTTTTGCTTGAAGAAAATGATGGTGTATTAAAAAAAATGCTTAATTCCAAAATTAAAATTGAGGAATATAAAGTATCTAATAATAAAAATATTATTATTCGAAAGGGATGTAATTTTTTAAAAAGATTTTGTTGGACTCTACGGAACTATCATCGCTATGATTTTAGTTGTTCTTATGCTACTTATTCTGTTATTGGTGCTCGTTTAGCTCTTAAGGGTTCTAAAAATTCTACACTATATGTTCATAGTAATTATTATGGTTATTATGATGGCGATAAAGAACGAATATTAGATTTTTTTAAAATGCTTAATTACCAAAGTTTTAAAAAAATGATTTTTGTCTCTAATGAAAGTTTTAATTTAGTGAAAGAAATTCTGGATATTGATGATAAGAAAGGTGCAGTAATAAATAATTTAGTTAATGTAAAAGAAATATTAGATGCTACCTTAGAAAAAAGTGATTTAACAATTTTTGAATCGAGCAATATTAATGTGTTATTTGTAGGAAGGTTAGACAATACCTCTAAAAATTTTGATTTGTTACTTGATAGTTTTGCCAAAGTAAAGAATAATTCGGTAAGATTATTTATATTAGGTGATGGCGATTATAAAACTAATATTATTTCGAAAATTAAACAATTGAACTTAGAAAATAAAGTCACTTTATTAGGAGAAAAAATAAACCCTTATCCATATATGAAGTATTGTGATGCTCTAATTTTAACTTCGAAATATGAAGGCTTTCCACTTGTTTATACCGAAGCGTTAGTTTTAAATAAAAAGCTTATTACAACTGTTCCTGTTAGTGATTCTCTTCTGGATATTAAAAAGTACTTTGAATGTGTTGATGCCAATAGCGAAGATATAAGTATTGCTATCGACAATTTAACAAAGGAAAAAATTGACTACTACGTTGATTTTGACCAAATTAACAAAGCAAATTTGCAGAAATTGAAAAAATTGATTGAGGGAGACGGCAAAAATGAAAAATAATCTAAACAATTCATACTTAAAAGTTATTGCAGGCTATATTAGTGAAATGTATTTACCTAGTATAAGTGCTATGGAAATATTTGAAATAGCTTCTACACTGGAACAAACAAGCATGCAGGATATATTTGAAAAGATATATATAATATATAAGAATGATATAAAGGTACCTAAGAACGACTATTTAAATATGATTAATAAAATATATTTTTATTTAGCCGATAACAATATAAGTGTTTTCGAAGAAGATTTAGATAATAAAAAGGTATTGAGTTTAATTAATAATGAAATCCGGCAAAAAGATTGTTATTTATTCGAAAAAATAACTTATCCATTATTCTTATTTACGAAAAATTTATATTTTGAACTTATAAAAAACGGTGCTCAAAAAGTTTATTTTTTTTCTAGAGAAGGTCAATTTATGAAAAAAATTTTTGAAGCATTTCAAGAACAGATGTGTGGTCCTAAAGTAAAAACCGAATATTTATATGTTTCTAGAGCGTCAACCTTTTTAGGAACATTGAATTCAATTGATAAAGAGAACTTTCAGGCATTATTTAATCAATATCCCAAAATGTCTATTAAAACTTTTTTACAAAATCTAGATTTTACAGATGATGAAATTACTAATTTGAACAAAAAAATAGATCTTGATTTTTGTTTGAAAATTGAGAATATACAGAAATCTGAAGCTCTGAAAAAAGTGAAATCTGATAAAACTTTTGTGGAGTTATATAATACTAAAAGGAAGAATGCTAAAAATTCTTTTATCAAATATCTTTCCAGCTTTGGTGAAGATTATCAAAAAGAACTGTATGTAGTTGATGTTGGCTGGAAAGGGACTATTCAAAATAATCTTCAGAAAATATTAACTAAAACAAAAATTCATGGTTATTATTTAGGTTTAGTTCATTATGATAAAATTGAAGATTATGAATTCAAAAATAGTTGTTTATTTGAATATAGCATAGAAAATAAAACAAATAATGGAATTTTATATAATAGTAATCGATCAATATTTGAGGTTCTTTTATCTGCAGATCATGGTAGTACAAAAAATTATGAAATCCATAATGATAAAGCAGTACCAGTTTTAAATAATCAAGTTAAGGAACAAGAACTATATGTAGAAAAAATAAAACCAATTCAAGAGAACATCTACGAAAAGTTTGTAAAAATTTCTGAAATACTAAAATATGGTTATTTTGATAAAATGTATGTTGAGAAACTAATGAATAAACAATTTTTTAAGTTAATGTTTAAGCCTTCGAAAGCAGAGGTTAATGAATATAATTCGTTTTATCATTTTGAAAACTTTGGCGTAATGAATTATTCGCGTTTTAATACTGCCAAAAAAGTTACATTAAAACAAAAAATCAAAAATTATCGTCATTTTCGTACTTTTATTCAAAATGATGATTCGTGGCAGTATTTAAAATTACATAATAATAAAATGGTTTTAGGTAAAATAGTGTTATATTTTTATAAAAAAGCACGATTTAAAAAAATGGGAGTTATTTAAAAAGAGAGGTATAAATGAAGATAGTTTTTTTACTTGGAAATCCGGATATAGGTGGGGGAACATATGTAATATACCAGCATGCATTAAAATGCTTGGATGAAAATAATGAAGTTACAATAGTTACAGATGAGGTCGTTACTCCCAAAAGAATTGCATGGCATAAAGGTGCAGAAAGATTAACTTTTAAAAAATATAAAGATGTTGAAAATGAAGAGTTTGATGTAGCGATAGCAACCTGGTGGAGAACAATTTATGAACTTCCCAAAATAAAAGCCAAGTCATATATATACTTTGTTCAATCGATTGAATCAAAATTTTATGAAGAGCAGGAATTAAAATGGTTAGTCGAAGCAACGTATACTTTGCCTTTATCGATTATAACGGAAGCAACTTGGATTAAAAAATATCTAGAAACTAATTATGCCCTCGACGTTAAATTAGTAAGAAATGGAATTCGCAAAGATATCTATTTAAAACAAGGCGAAGTCTATCCAAAACCGAAAGAAAACTTTCGCGTTTTAATCGAAGGCCCAGTCGACGTGCCTTTCAAAAATGTGCCATCAACAGTAAATCTTGTTAAAAAGAGCAAAGCTGATGAAATTTGGCTTTTAACGTCATCTGACATAAAGGAATATCCAGGCGTAGACAAAGTTTTTTCAAGAATGCCAATTAGTGAGTGTGCCAAAATTTATCGTTCATGTGATGTTATTGTAAAATTAAGTTATGTAGAGGGAATGTTTGGACCACCTTTAGAAATGTTTCATTGCGGGGGAACTGCAATTACCTATGATGTAACGGGCCATGATGAGTATCTAAAAAGTGAATATAACTCTTTAATTGTAGCTACGGACGATGAAGACGGGGTAATTAAGTCAATTAATAGATTATATGATAATCGCCAATTATTAGAAAAATTAAAAGCAAATGCTCAAAAAACAGCAGACAAGTGGCCAGATTGGGATGATTCTTCGTCAGAGTTTTATGAAGCTGTTAAAAAATATAGTAAGATAAAGATAAATTCTAAATGGCTAAATGCGAATATTATTTTTCACGGAAAAACATATCAAAGATATCAGGAAATGAATATTTCTACTAAAACTAAAATTGGCAATTTTCTGCGAAATAAGCTTCCATTCTTATATAAAATATATCGGCTTTTAAGGTATGGAAAAGTCAGGTGAAATCAGAGCTGAAAAAATTACGTTGATTTTGTGAAGATACGTGATATAATTAAAAGCAGCGAGGGAAGAAGTATGAAAGAATACGATAAATTAATAAAACTTATTGATGAAAAGGATATTGTTTCGTTTGATATTTTTGATACATTATTACTTAGAAATGTCCAAAGACCAGTTGATATATTTAGAATTTTAGAAAAATTAGTCAAGGAAAAATATGGAATTGACGATTTTTTTGTGACAAGAACTACATGTGAAAACGAATCACGAACAATTGAAAATAATTATGAAACAACATTAGATGAAATATATAACCATATTCCTATTAAAAGCAAAAAGATTAAAAATGAAATAAAAGAATTAGAGTTGAAATTAGAAGATGATTTTTTAATAGCTAATCCTTTTATGCAAAAAGTATATAATTATTGCAAGAAAAAAGGGAAGAATATAGTATGTATTTCTGATATGTATTTACCATTATCTTTTATTGAATCTGTTTTGGAAAAAAATGGTTATAAAGGCGTTAAAGTTTATCTTTCTTGTGTTCATAAAAAATACAAAGGAAATGGATCTTTATATGAGGAAGTTTGCAAACTTGAAAATTTTGATAAAAGCAAATGGATTCATATAGGAGATAATTATGATTCTGATTATGTTCAAGCAACGTTGTTTGGAATTAGTGCCTTTCATTATCCAAAAGTATTAGAGCGAAGTGATGTTAATGGTGAAATGACTTCGATTGCAAGTACAATTATTAACGCAATTCGTAATAATGAAGTAAATAATGGTCTTGAAGTTTCATATTGGAAAAAGTTTGGAGTATTAAATGCTTCAGGAATTTATTTTGCTTTTGCCAATTGGATATATCAAAGATCAATTGATCATGATAATGTTTATTTCTTATCTAGAGATGGATATATTGTTAAAAAAGTATTTGATTTAATTGCTAAAAAAGAAAAATTTGCGATTGATTCTAGATATTTGTATACATCACGTCGAGCAATTCAATTACCAATGCTTACATTCGAAAAAAAGACATATGCCATTGATACTTTAGCTTCTATTAATCGTGGTTTAAATGAAAAGATGAAGATTAAGAATGTATTCAAATATTTTGATATGGATACAAAAAAGTATGAGGGTTTAATTAAAAAATATGGTTTTAAATCTTTTGATCAAGAGATTGAAGACTATAATTTCTTAACATTTAAACAAATGCTTTCTGAGATTTATAGCGATTTTCAATACGAAATGGATAAAAGAGTTAATTTAATAAAAAAATATTTAAAACAAGAGAATATTAATGATTATAAAAAAGTGTTTATGGTTGACATCGGTTGGCGTGGTAGCGTTCAATATGCATTGGATAAAGTAATTGATCAAGAAGTATTTGGCTATTATTTCTGCACAAATCCATTTGTATATCCTGATATTTTTTATAATACACAAGGCTTTATGATTAATTATGGGAATCCAGCTTGGTTAGAACAAGATGTATTTAGAAATATTATGTTATATGAATTTTTATTTTCTGCACCTGAGGGTTCATTAAAGGGATTTGAAGAAAAGAATAAAAAAATAGTTCCAGTTTTAGATAACAAGAATGACTATTTAAAAGAAATTGCTGAATTACAAGACTCCGCTTTAGAAGTTGTTGATAAATTTATGCAATATTATGATTATGTTAAAGACATTTCTGCAGAAGAAGCCGTATGGCCATATCGCAATTTCATTATGAATAAAAAATATGAAGATTTAGTAATGTTTAGTAAATTAGAAACAAACGTAGGTTATGCTGGAGACAGTTATAGTTTTATTCCAACTTTTACTAAACAAGAAATTGAAGAAAATGTGCCAAGATTTATGGATGAAATTAATCGGGCAATGTGGAATGGGACTTTCCTAGTTAAAGAAATTAATAGTGCTGAAGATTATGAAGAATATAAGAAAAAAATATTTAGTACTTTTAATAAAATAACACTGCATGATATATGTACATATCCGAACTTTAAAAAAGCAGTAAAACATCCTAGAAAAGCTGTAAGAAAATTAAAGGAAATAGCAGATTATAATAAAACTGGTGGTTTCATTAAATAAGAATGGGGTGATTTAAATCATCCTTTTTTTAATAAAACTTTTCAGTTTTTAAAAAGTAATATATAATTATGTTTATAAAATATTTAAAATGGCAATTATGGAGGAATAATGAAAACAATAAAAGTAATGAGTATCTTTGGTACTAGACCGGAAGCAATTAAAATGGCTCCAGTAGTTAAGGAATTAGAAAAAAATGCCCAAATTGAAAGTATTGTTTGTGTAACAGCTCAACATCGTGAAATGTTAGACCAAGTATTGGAAACTTTTAAAATCACAGCAGATTATGATTTAAATATCATGAAATCAGGCCAAACATTAAGCGAAATCACCACTCGTGCTTTGACTGGTTTAGAAGATGTGATAAAAAAAAGCAATCCAGATATTATTCTGGTTCATGGCGATACAACGACAGCTTTTGTTGGTGCTTTAGCTGCTTTTTATAATGGGGTCATAATTGGCCATGTTGAAGCAGGATTAAGAACGTATGACAAGAATTCGCCGTTTCCTGAGGAAATGAATCGTCAAATGATTGATTGTATGGCTGATATTTATTTTGCTCCAACAATGCTAAGTAAACATAATTTGTTGAATGAAGGAAAGAGTGAAAATAAAATTTTAGTTACCGGTAATACCGCTATTGATGCAATGAGTACGACAATTGCCAAAGATTACCACCATAAAGAGTTAGATTGGATTAAAGCTGGTGAGCGATTAATTTTATTAACTGCTCATCGTCGGGAAAACCTTGGTGATCCAATGCGTAATATTTTTAAAGCTATTAAGCGGATTGTTAATGAGAATAATGATGTTAAAGTAATATATCCAATTCATATGAATCCTAAGGTTCGGGAAGTAGCAAATGAAATTTTTGAAGGTTGTGATCGCGTAAAATTGATTGAACCACTTGAAGTTTTTGATTTTCATAATTTCTTAAATAAAAGTTATATTATCTTGACTGATAGTGGGGGAATTCAAGAAGAAGCTCCATCCTTAGGAAAACCGGTATTGGTTTTACGTGATACAACAGAAAGGCCAGAAGGAATTGAAGCTGGAACATTAAAATTAGTAGGAACAGATGAAAAGCTTATTTATGAAGAAACTATGACTTTATTAAATGATTTAGGAGCTTATGAAAAAATGAGTAAATCATCCAATCCTTATGGTGATGGCAAAGCTAGCCAAAGAATTGTCGAAGCCATTATTCAAAGATTTAGAGAAGACTAAATCTTTCTTTATTTTTATGATATAATAGTATTATCTAAAAAAGCGAGGACTTATGAAAGAAAAAATATCAAAACTGGTTAACGTGTATAAGAAATATGGATTTAAGGATTTTTGTAAAAAACTTTATGCTTATATTAAAGCTAATTATTTAGATAAGATAAGTTTTAAAGTTTTATTCAATAAAAAGAAGTACGTTCAAGAGATTCAAAAAATATTAAATGGAAAATATGATCGAATCATTTTATGGCGAAGCAGTTTTGGGTATAATGTACCTCTTTTTCAAAGGCCTCAGCATATTGCCAATAATTTATCGAAAAATAATTGTTTAGTTCTTTATGAAGTTACTACAATGACTGATAAAGTTAAAACATTAAAAAAGCAAAGCCAAAATATTTATTTATTTAATTTTAATAACATCTTGTTAAATAAAATTTTAATGAAAGAACTAGAAAAAAACAGTAAACCAAAATATATTCAGCTATATTCAACGGACTGGAAGTTGACTGTTCAAAATATTAAGGATTATATTACTAAAGGTTTTAGATTTATATATGAATATATTGATCATCTCAGTCCTGAATTAGCAGGAACAAAAGATTTACCACAAAATATTATTGATAAGTATGAATATGCAATGAATAATAAAGAAGTTTACGTTGTTGTGACAGCAGATGAATTAAAAAAAGATGTTGTATCAAAAAGAGGAGAAGTAAATCTTATTGAATCTAGCAATGGAGTTGATTATCAATTTTTTAAAAAAATGGATTCTAAATATCAAGTTGAAGAAGAATTTTTAAATATTATTCAAAATGGGAAAATTAACATTTGCTATTATGGTGCACTTGCTAAATGGTTCGATTATGATTTAGTTAAAAGCGTAGCTGATACGAATAAATATAATATTATATTGTTTGGAATTAAGTATGATGAATCATATGATGAAAAAATGGGGGAAGTACCTAATGTCTATTTTATGGGACCAAGAGATTATAAAGTATTGAAAAATTATGCATCTTTATGCGATATTTTAACAATTCCTTTTGTATTGAATGATATTACTAAGTCTACAAGTCCCGTAAAAATATTTGAATATATGGCTCTTCATAAGCCAATTGTAACAACCGATATGTTAGAATGTCGAAAGTATCAATCAGTTATGATTGGTAAAGGAAAAAAAGATTTTTTAAAAAAGCTTGAAGAAGCGTATCAAAAAAAAGATAATAAGTCATATATTCAGTTGTTAGATAAAGAGGCCAAAGAAAATGATTGGAGTATGAAAGCAGAAGCAATTATTAATGTGATTCAAAAAGATGAAAAATAGTTGATTGAAGATATATTAAATGTTAAGATGGATTTAGAAAAGAGGAAGTATGGATAAAATAGCAGTATTAATACCTTGTTATAATGAAGCACAAACAATAGCAAAGGTTGTAAAAGATTATAAAAAAGCCTTACCGGAGGCCACAATTTATGTATATGATAATAACTCCAGTGATAACACAGCGCAAATAGCTCAAAAAGCAGGGGCGGTTGTTCGACATGAATATAAGCAAGGAAAAGGTAATGTTGTTCGAAGCATGTTTAGACAAATTAAAGCAGAATGTTATTTAATGATTGATGGCGATGATACATATCCTGCTGAAAATGCTCGTGAAATGTGTGATCTAGTTTTAGAAAAGAAAGCTGATATGGTAATTGGTGATCGTTTATCATCAACGTATTTTACAGAAAACAAAAGACCATTTCATAACTTAGGAAATAAACTAGTACGTTTTTCAATTAATACCTTATTTAAAAATAAAGTAAAAGATATTATGACTGGTTATCGAGCATTTAGTTATGAATTTGTTAAAGGTTTTCCTGTGTTATCAAAAGGTTTTGAGATTGAAACAGAAATGACAATTCATGCGGTTGATAAGAATTATCGATTAGTTGAAGTTCCTGTCAATTATAAAGATCGCCCTGAAGGTAGTGTATCAAAGTTAAATACATATAAAGATGGAGCAAAGGTATTAAAAACCATAGCAGTTCTTTTTAAAGAATATAAGCCATCAGCATTTTTTAATATTATTTCATGTATCTTTTTAATTTTAGCTTTGTGTTTCGGAATGCCTGTAGTTATTGAATTTTATAAAACGGGATTAGTTCCTCGTTTTCCAACATTAATAGTAGCATCAATATTCTTGGTTATTTCTTTATTACTTTGGATATGTGGCGTTATTTTACAAGTTATAGTAAAAAAACATAAACAACTATATGAGATTTTAATGAATATGATGAATAAGGAATATGAATAAGTTAATTAAACAGATATTAAAATTTGGGATTGTCGGAGGCATTGCTTTTGTAATCGATTATGGCATATTTGCCTTGCTTACATCTTTTAATTTGCATTATTTATGGGCTCAAGTCATATCTTTTACTGTTGCATTGGCATTCAATTATTTAGCGAGTATTAAGTGGGTATTCGATGCTAAAAGACAAACTCCAAAAGAGATTATTATTTTTATTGTATTAAGTGTAGTAGGCTTAGGAATTAACGAGTTATTACTATTTATAGGTGTTGATAAAATGAATTATCATGAGTTGATTGTTAAACTAGTTTCAACAATTATTGTAATGATATATAATTTTATTACACGTAAGTTAATTGTTGAAAAGCATAGTTAAAAGGTGGTAGTAAATACTGCCTTTTTTCTATAAAAGTCGTTTGTTTACTAAAACGAGGCTGTATGATATAATCTGTAAAGAAAAGGAAGTGAAAGGTATGGGAAGAGCATACGAAGTAAGAAAAGCTAGTATCCAAAAAAACGGAATGGCTAAAGCCAAATTATATTCAACATTTGCAAAAGAAATTTATTTAGCAGCAAAGAAGGGTGTCCCTGATCCTGAGGCAAATATTGTATTAAAAAGATTAATTGAAAAGGCAAAAAGATCACAAGTTCCTAATGATATTGTGACTAGGGCGATTGATAAAGCTAAAGGAGCGGGACAAGATGAGTATACGGAAGTAACATATGAAGGATTTGGTCCTGGTGCGTCAACTTTAATTATTAAAACTTTAACTGACAATGTAAATCGTACAGTTGGTTATATTCGCGCTGCGTTTAACAAAGTTAATAAAAATTTAGGTGTAACAAACAGCGTTTCTTATAATTATGATTATTTAGGTGTGGTATCATTTAAGTGCGATAATGAAGAAGCAGTATTGGACAAATTAATTGAGGCTGAAGTAGAGCCCATTGACTTTGAAAATGAAGAAGGAGTTTTGACTATTTCAGTCAATCCAAGTGATGAAAATAAGTTAAAAGATGCAATCGAAAGTCTATATCCAGAAGTAGAGTATTTATTTGATGAAGTTGGAATGTTTGCAAAAGATAAAATAACATTGGAAGGCGAAGATAAAGAAGTTTTTGAACGTTTGTTAGCTCTTTTAGAAGATGTTGAGGATGTATCAAATATTTATCATAATGTAGAGTTATAGTATGTCGTTATTTAGTAAGATTAAAGAAAAGTTTAAAAAAAATGATAATAAAATCGAAGAAAGTACGCAAACATACGAAAAGGGATTAGAAAAAACTCGTGAAGAATTTGTATCTAAGCTATCTTTGTTAGGAATTAAGTATACTAAAGTTAGCGAAGATTATTTTGAAGAATTAGAAAATTTACTTATTATGGCAGATATTGGTGTTAATACGGTGTTTTCTTTCATGGATAGGATTCGCGATCGTGTCAAAAAAGAAAATATAACTGATACAGCATATTTAAATGAAGTAATTGTCGATGAACTTTTTATTATATATGTCAATAATGAGAGTTTAACTGACAAAATCAATATTGCTTCTGTAGGACCTACTGTTATATTAGTAGTGGGAGTTAATGGAGTAGGAAAGACAACGACCATTGCGAAGTTAGCTCATAAATATCAAACACTAGGAAAAAAAGTGATGATGGTGGCTGCTGATACTTTTAGAGCAGGAGCTGTTGCTCAACTTAAATTGTGGAGCGAAAGAGTTAATTGTGACTTTTTTGGTAAAGAAGAGACTGACCCAGCGGGAGTAGTTTTTGATGGCCTTACGAAAGCTAAAGAACTAGGTAGTGATATTGTTTTAATTGATACGGCCGGAAGGTTACATAATAAAGTTAATTTAATGGCAGAACTAGAAAAAATTAATAAGGTTATAGGTCGCATTATTCCAAGTGCTCCACATGAGACTTTGTTGGTTATTGATGCTACAACTGGGCAAAATGGAATTATGCAGGCTAAGGCTTTTAAAGAAATTACAAATATCACCGGAATCGTTTTAACTAAACTGGATAGTACGGCTAAAGGGGGAATAGTCCTAGCGATTAAAGAAGATGTTGGTATTCCTGTTAAGTTTATTGGCCTAGGGGAAAAAATGACTGATTTAGAAACTTTTGACATTGAAAACTATATCTATGGATTATTTAAGGATTTGCTTAAATGAAAAATTTTGTATATTATGGTGAACTATATAGTATTTATGGATTTTTATTAACTGATAAGCAAAAAGAAATCTTTAGTTTATATTACGAGGAAAACTTATCTCTAAGTGAAATAGCGGAATATAAAAAAGTTTCAAAAAGTTACGTTGGTAAATTAATTTCAGATGTTGAAAAAAAATTGAATTATTATGAAGATAATCTTCATCACTATGAGTTATTAGAAAAAACAGCAAAAAAAAATATCAATTTTCATTGATATTTTTTTTGTTTAAAGCTTCGTTATACGAGTTTATTATTTCCTGCCTTTTTTCGTCGGTAAAAGCTTCATTTTTAGCATAAACCCGGTATCCATCTTTATCGTATATAACGAAGTATCCATCTATGTTATACATTTCGTTATATAAGGAGTCGGTATTGGCAATAAGCATAACATCAAAATTATATTTTTTAATAAAACTAGCTTTATCAATTTGGTTATGTTGTAATTCATAAAATTCTTTGAATAAATCAGCTTTTTTATTATTCTTTTTTAAGAAAAGTTCTGCTCGGGGATCCATGTATGGTTTAAACCCTCGAAATTCAACGTATCCACCATCGTTAAAGGAAGCATATACTTTAGTAGTATCAGGATTAAAAACTTTTGCAATAATATCCATTGCTTCATTAGCTTTATTTTCCATTAAGTTAGTTTGAAACTTTTGAATAAATAAATAACTAAAACCCACTAAGCAAACGACACCAACAATTAAATATAGTGTATTAAATCCTTTTCGTAGGTCTCCGGTTATTTCGCTGAAGTCTTTCGGGAACAAATCTTTAAAAAAGTATGCTAAAGGAAATATAGACACTAATATGAAATGGCTGAACCCTTTAACAGACATAAATCCTAATAAGAGGGTTCCACAGAAAAGGCAGATATATCTAACTCTGATTCTTCCTTCGCGAAAGTAAGTGTAAATTAATCCAATCATCAACATTAATCCAAACATATGCCTTCCAAGATTTTTCTCTAATGAAAAAGGCAGTAGTTCATTAATGAAGATATGCATATAATGGTCCCCATAACTAGTAAAAATGAACGTTATGGCTTTGTATCCATATGGATTAATTAAGCCTACTAAGAAGGCTATAGCTATTGCAATAAAAAATGGCTTTTTCTTAAATCCCTGTAACTGCAGCATATCGCATTTAAATGAATCAATAACATAAGGAAGCATAAATAGAAATAACATCCACCATAGTGAGGCATGCATATTAACTTCAATTAATGAGAGAATCGGTAACCAAATTAAATACTTTTTATTTTCAGTTTTAATATATAACTCTAGGACATAAATTAAAGATAATAATACAATGAAACTAATAATCTGCGGCCTTGATACTATAAAGTGGGAGATAAGAGTAATATCTGTAGCAAACATAACAATTAAAGATAGAATATAATTACGATCGCTTATTAACATGCATATTTTATAAAGTAAAAAACAAATAAAAAAATTGCATACAAGAATCATAATCATTAATCCCATTTGTCCAAACAAATCATATATTATCCAAAATGATGTGGCTGAAAGCCAATTTTGAACAACTACGTTAAGTCCTTCGTGCATTGATAAAGGATCAATATGGTAAATGCCATTTTCAAAGATATACCTTCCTTCGCTAAGCAAATACCATATATCATTATCAAGATGTTTATTTAATAGTAGACAAAAAATAAACGGTATTGTAAATATAATTATAAAAATCCATTTACTGGGTTTATAAATTTCTTTCTTTTTTTTCTTTGTCATTTTAACCTTCTTTCCATTAAAATTATATCAAAAACTAAGGGAGATAGTAAACATTTAGTTAAGTTTGCTTTGCTTGTTAACTAATGGTATAATACACCCATAAATGGGTGTGATAAAATTGAATAATTGGAGTTTATCTTTAATAAAAGAAATAATTGATATTAAGCAAATTAATAATGTAGATGAAGATATTGTTTTTGATTATTTAAAAATAGTAGATTTAAATAAAGTTTTATATGAAAATAATGCTAAAAATGTTTTGTATTTTTTTACTTATTCGGAAGAAAAAGATTTAACAGATGAATTTATAATTGATGCTTTTGATTTGCGAAAAAATGCTAATTCGGTTATCAGTAAACATCCTGAATATGTCTATGTTTTAGATAAGCAGACTTATGATAATTTAGAGAAAGAAAATAAAAATGCTAAATTAATAATCGTAGATAACATATTAAAGGCAATTGATCAATTATATAATTATGTAATTGAACGGAAAAGGGCTAAAGTAATAGCTGTTACAGGCAGTGTCGGTAAAACAACCGCGGTTGGGTTAATTGAAACTGTTTTAAAAAAAGAATTTAACATTTGGCGGATTTATAGCAAGAGAATCACTCCAATAATATTGAAAGCCAATGTAATAAACTTTATTACTCCAGATGTAGACTATATTGTTTTGGAAATGAGTATTTATCATCACGATCATGTCGAAATATTAAGTGATTTATTAAAACCTAACATCGCTGCGTTAATAGGTGTAGATTCTTCTCATTTGGAATTTTTTAATAGTATAGATGATATATGTAAGTATAAAGCCGCAATTTTTAGAAGTTGTGAAGTAGGATTTTATAATAATTTAGATAATAGAGTAAATCTGTTATCAGTTAAAGAAGAAAATTTGTTATTTGATGATGAAAAAATATATAAAACTCAAATGTCTAATTTTATTCCCATAGCGGATAGTTATCAAATCAAAGACAATAAACTTATTGTAGATAAAGAGGAGATGGCGTTGTTTTTTAATTCTGAATTATCTGTTATTCAAACGTTACTTGCATATAAAATTGGCATTTTAGTAGGAATGAATAAAAAACATATCGTTCAAGCAATAAATAGTTATGTACCAGTGGAAAATCGCATTGGCCAGAAAATCATATTTGGTAAAAATGTAATCTTTGATGGGGATATTACAACTCACGAAAGGATTAAACAATTAGCTAATCATCAGTATCCGGAAAGCTATTTAATTATTCGTAAATTTGGTTCCGCGGAAAATAATAAACGTTTTGAAAATGTATTAAATAGTTTAAATCGATTTACTAAAGTATTTGTCTTTAATGATATTGAATATTTAGAAATGCTGAAATCTCACAAAAAAGTACAAGTTGTTGATAATCATGATTTTATGAAAGAACTAAATGGTCAAATAATATATCATTATAGTGGATATTATCGAAGTTTTGAGAAATTTAACGAAGATAATTTAATAGTATTAGAAAATGAAAGATATAAAGTTTTAAAACCGGAGGACGAATGAAAAAAATTTTATTGATTCATGGTTGGAATTATCGTAATTATACAACTCAAACAAATGAAAAAGATGCATGGCATAATCGAATGGAACTAGTGCGAGAATTAAGTAAAGATTATGAAGTTTACCGTTTAAACTTGCCTGGCTTTTGCGGTCAAAAAGAGCCTGAAAAAGCATGGAATTTAGATGATTATGCAAAATATATCCATGATTATTTAAAGTCAAAAAAATTAAGTGTAAACTATATTTTAGGATATTCTTTTGGTGGGGCAGTAGCAATTAATTATTATTTAAAATATGGTCATGAAGAAAAAATTATTTTGGTATCTCCGGCAATAATTCGTAACCAAGAAAAGTCTAAGAAATTTATAAAAACCCCAGCTTGTATTCAAACACTACGTAATTTTTTAAGAAATCAATATATTGTTCGGATTGTTAAAACCCCCGAAATGGTTTATGGAACAAAGTTTTTGCGAAATACTTATCAAATTATAGCCCGAATTGATTTACGTAATTTACTTTTGCAAATCCCAGCTAATAATTTGCTGCTTATTTACGGTGAAAAAGATAATATGGTAAATCCCAAAGCTGTTTTTAATTTTTTACCGACAAATTATCAAAATAAAGTAAAGTTTATACCTGATGGAGACCATAATATTGGTAAAACGCATTATAAAGACATTATTAATTTAATTAAAAATAATATTTAGAACTATCATTAACTTGATAGTTTTTGTTTGGAATTTTTTTCTTTTCTTGAAATATTAATTATTATAGAGGTGAATATGAAAAAATTTCTTTTATTGATATTAATGTATTTTATGTTAATTCCTAGTGTTGGAGCATTAGAAATGGAAACTGCAGCGAAAAGTGCTATTTTAATTGATCAAAACACTGGGACTATTTTATATAAAAAAAATGAAAATGAAAGACTTCCAATGGCATCTATGACGAAAATAATGAGTTTACTTTTAATAATGGAGAAAATTAATGATGGTTCGTTATCGTATGATGATGAAGTTCAAATTTCAGAAGAAAGTTCATCGATGGGTGGTTCTCAAATTTTTTTACAAACTGGTGATCAATATAAGGTGCGCGAACTTTTGAAAAGTGTTGCCATGGCCTCAGCAAATGATGCAGTAGTGGCTTTAGCAGAAAAAACCTATGGATCAAAAGAAGCTTTTATTGAAGCGATGAATAAGAAGGCTAAAAATTTAGGCCTTACGAATACTAATTTTGTTAATGTTCATGGTTTGGATGAAGACAATCATTACTCATCAGCATCAGATATGGCATTTATGGCCAGAGAATTACTTAAATACGAAGATATTTTAACATTTACTTCCGTTTATGAGGAATATTTACAAAAACCTGATGGTTCCCAAATTTGGCTTGTAAATACCAATAAATTAGTAAGATTTTATGAAGGCGTTGATGGCTTAAAAACGGGATATACGCAAGGAGCAGGTTATTGTTTGACTGCTACAGGGAAAAGAAATAATCTGAGACTAATTAGTGTTGTTATGGGCGAAGAAAGTATTGAAATGCGTAGCCAAGATACGGTCAAACTTTTAAACTATGGTTTTAACACTTACAAAGTTAATTTGATTAAAAGTAAAGAAGAAGTACTTGGCAAAATTTCTGTAAAAAAAGGTAAAAAAGAATATGCTGAAGTAGTTTTAGTCAATGATGCAATAGAATTATTAAATGTTAATGATAAAATTAGTAACTACCAATTTGAATTGTCCTTGGATAAAGTTGTTGCTCCGGTAAAAAAAGGCGAAATTATTGGTAAAGTAAAGATTTTTGATAGCAATAAAAAATTAATTAATGAAGTTGAAATTACAGTTAAAGAAAACATCGAAAAAGCAAATATATGGGATTTGTTTATAAGAAATTTGCGATTAGTTATGGCATTTAAGTAAAAATTATTGTCTTTTTTCTCTTTTTATTAATTTAGCGTGCAGCACTACTTTTTCTGTATTATTATAACAAGTAGACAAAGTTAAAACATTATCATTTGCTGATATTGATGTATTAAAATTATGAACGCTTCTATTAATTAACATTTCCGTCCAGGCTTTGAATGTATTATTGTTTGCAAAATTAACTTTAATATAATCGTTGGTTGTGGGAATTCGATAAATGCTAAATACTTGCCATAAAGTATTTTCGTTTTCAGTAGATAGCTTAACGATATGATTGTTAGTATCATTTAACCAGGAAGGTTCTAAAGTATTTTTTAATGATCCAAACATTGTGTTGTCAATTCGGCCATGAGCATAAATAATTGTATTTTGACTTAAATTATTTATATTATTTCGGTAATCAAGAAAAACCCATCCCGCGCTATTATAACTTTTATCAAACGAGTGATTTAAATAGTAGGCATTATCATCGCTTTGAACAAATGGGTAATTAATATTTGTGCCGCTTACTTGAATCCATCCTCGAGTACTAGAATTAATTTGTTTTAAATTAGTAAAATCAACATTAATTAAATTCATATTTATATAATCCCAGTATGGATTTGTTTTAGGAATTTCAATTTCAGGTGCAATTATTTGCGTTATATTTTCAGTGGTTTCAACAATCTGTTCGATAATGGTTATTTGTTGAACCTTTTTTATTTGGGTTGAAGTTTTCAAAGAATGAAATTTCCAAATGAGAAGATTAATAATTGAGGCAAATAAAAAAATAAAACAAAGTAATAAAATAATTAGTACAATTAAATTTTTCCATTTTAGCTTTCTTTTTTTGACCTTCATGGTAAACTCCTAAAATAATCATATCATAAAAGAATGTGAAGTTGATGACAATCGTAAAAAAAACATCTAAAATTAACAAAAATATGTTATTCTTATAATAAGAGGAGAATAATAGAATGAAGACATTCAAAAAAATTGTTAATGTATTTTTATTAGTAGTTTCAATGTTTCTTATGACTGTAGATGTATTTGCAAATACCGAATTTACAGACGTAAGTACAGCTGAGGAGCTTAAGGAAGCAATTACTGCTGGGGAAAATGTTAAATTAGTAGAAAGTTTTGAGTTATCTGAAGAGATAAAGATGTCACAGCAAAATATTACTTTAGATTTAAACGGTAATACAATTACCGGAAAAGATGCTGGAAAAGTAAATTTTACGCTTTTTTATGTTTTTAAAGGTGAATTTACAGTAATAGATTCTCAAGGTAATGGCAAAATTACTTTAGAAGCCGAAAATAATCGTGGTTGGGGTTCAATGTCGGTTGTTATAGGTATAAGAGCAGGAATTGTTAACATTAAGGGAGGAAGTTTTGAACATCTTGGTGGTACTGATATGGCGTATGCAATAGATGTTAGTTCTAATTCATATGGTGATGTAACATTAAATGTTGAAGATGGTAAATTACGTTCAACGTATACTGCGATTCGTCTTTATATGTCACCGGCGGGAACTTGTTACGTAAATATTAAAGACGGAGATATTGATGGAAGCACAAGCGCAATATGGGCGCAAGCACCATCTGATAATGCTGGGCAAAAAGGCGAAATTAAAATTTCGGGTGGTAATATTGGTGTAATTAATACTGCTCGTAATACGGCATCTGATGTTAGTGTAGAAATTTTAGGTGGAACATTTAAAAATTTTAAAACTGAAAATGGGGAACTTAAAATAAAAGGTGGTCACGTTGCAGGCACTTTGAACATTTTAAATGCAAATGGTGAAACAGTAACTAGTGATTCAATTGTCAGTGGCGGAACATTTACTATTTATCCCGAAGGCTATGTAGATGCAGATGCAATCGAAGCAACAATCACTAAGGAAGATGAATCGGTTTTATATGTATTTGGCCTAGAAAATGTTAAAGAAATAGTTCATTCATTAGTTAAAGGCGATGTCATTTTAGTAAATGGTGATGCTGAACTTGTTGAAGTACCAATTGGGGTTACTGTAAAAGCTAAAGACGGAAGCCAAGTTACGGCCAATGGCAAAGAAGTTACTAAAGATGGGTTAACTATTGAGTCAACAGTTAAAGTAGAAATTTCTGTTTTAGAACCAACCGAAGAAGTTAAGAAAGTGGAAGTTGGTGTCAGTAACGCTGAAGCTACTGAGGAAGTATTAAATGAGACTTTAGAATTAATCAAAAATGATGAGAATAATAAAGCCTTAGCGGATATTATTAAAAATAACCATGTTAAGATTCAAGTAAGTATTGATGTAATTGATGAAAATTCTAATGAAACAATTGATGAAAAGATTATTAAAGAAATGAAAGATTCATTCAATGATGTAACATTAGCTACTTTCTTTGACATTGATATTGAAATAACGAATGCTAAAACTGATGAAGTTCTTGGGACTGTAAGTTCACTTTCAAAAGATATTGAATTAAAAGTTTTATTGCCGGAAGCTTTACAAAATTCTAGTGATAACGTAACAAGAACATACTATATAATTCGTCGTCATGTAACAGATGATGGTGTAAAGATTGAAAAATTAGATGCAACCTTATCGGAAGACGGAAAATCATTAAGTTTTAAGTCAGCAGATTTCTCTGAATATGCAATTGCGTATAGCGATACTTTAGTAAAAGTAGAGGAAACCCCAGATACTTATGATGGATTAGGTAAGATTGCAATTTTAGGAACAATTTCACTAATCGGACTTGTAGTTTCAGCAATTTATATTAAAAAAGAAATGAATAAAAAAGTAACACCTTATAAATAGGTGTTATTTTTTATTGTATGAAGAAAACCCCCAGATAGTCTGGGGGTTCGGTAAAGCTTTAGCGTTGAGTTGAAAATAAAAACTCCTTCTAATATAATATTTACTGCGACCGCCAGGAAGCAGAAATAATATT
>SVAN01000007.1 GCA_015059375.1 Bacillota bacterium
TACACCATTTTATGATGTTATAAGATGCAATAAAGATACAAATAATGAATACTATAAAGTACTAAAAAATCAGAATTATGATGATAATGATATAGTTAAATATTGTGAAAAATAAATAATAAATTACTATCTATAGAGTAGATATAAACATCTATTCTTTTTTATTATATAAGAAATGTCATATGACCTGACAAATATATATTAAATTTTGATGTTGTAATTACTAACCCTAGGCAATTGCTATAAAAATAGTGTAGTTTTATACAAAGTCCATCATTTTTATGATATAATTTTATAAGGTTTAACTTTAAGGAAGTGATTTTGTGAACGAAAATAAAACTAATATAAACTATTATCCTGGTCATATGGCTAAGACTAAAAGACAAATTAATGAAAATATAAAATTAATTGATATTGTTTATGAGGTAATTGATGCACGGATTCCGTATTCATCAAAAATTAAAGATATTGAAGAATTGATAAAAAATAAGATACGGATTCTAATTATGACTAAAAAAGATTTGTGTGACTTTGATGAGACTAAGAAATGGATTAATTATTATGAAAATTTAGGATATAAGGTTTTATGCCTTGATTTAAAAGATAATAATGATTATAAAAAGTTAATTGATTTAACTAAAAAGGCTACAAAAGATATCCAGATTAAAAGGCAAAGCAAAGGGTTAAAAAACAAAGAAATAAAAGCACTAGTGATTGGAATCCCTAATGTAGGAAAAAGTACATTAATTAATAAAATGGTGGGAAAAAAAGTAGCAAATGTTGCTAATCAACCTGGTGTTACGAAACATTTGAATTTTTTACCGACTACGATTGGTATAACACTCTTAGATACGCCGGGAATTTTATGGCCAAAACTTGAAGATCAAAAAGTGGCCCTAAATATTGCGGCTATTGGCTCAATAAAAAAAGAAGTTTTAAATCTTTATGATGTCGCATCTCATATTATCAGCATATATATAAATAGATACCCCAATATATTAGAAGACCTTTATAAAGTTCAAATAGCAGATGAAATCAGTATTATTGAATCCCTAGCTAAAAAATGGGGGTTTGTCAAGAATGAAGAAATCGATTATAATAGAGCATGTGAAAGAATATACAACGATTTAATTAATGGAAAGGTAAAGCAAATAACACTAGACTTATGCAAATAGATTTACTACAGTATGAAAAACAATTATATAAAGAAGGATATAAATATATCGCGGGTTGTGATGAAGCAGGTCGTGGTCCTTTATGTGGGCCAGTTGTAGCCGCGGCGGTTATTTTACCAGAAAATTACTTTTTAGAGGGTTTAACAGATTCAAAGAAACTTACCGAAAAACAACGAGAAAAATTTTATCCAATAATTATGCGTGATGCAATTAGCGTTGGCGTTTCGATTATTGATAATAATAAAATTGATGAAATCAATATTTTGGAAGCTTCGCGATTTGCAATGAAAGAAGCGGTTAGTAAGCTTACCAAGCAGCCGGATTTCATCTTAACTGATGCAATGGATTTGAAATGCGAGAATTGTTTGCCAATTATTAAAGGCGATCAAAAAAGCCTTACAATAGCCGCGGCTTCCGTAATCGCTAAGGTTACTAGAGATCACATTATGTATGAATTAGATCAAAAGTATCCAGAGTATGAATTTGCTAAACACAAAGGGTATCCTACTAAGAGACATCTTGAAATAATTGATAGGTGTGGTATATTAAATATTTATAGGAAGACTTTTAAACCGGTAAAAGAAATCCTAGAGAGGACAAACAATGAAATTAATCAAAGGTAAAACATTTTTCAGTTATCTAACATTATTAATCTTTTTGTTATTAACGGAGATAATCTTTCGCGTCATAAGTGGTAATAATATAGTTAACTTTTCTTTTCTAAGAGTTTTTCTTTTGATTAATTTTATTTCTTTAATTTTAGGATTTTTAACATCCTTTTTAAAAAGCAAATATAATAAAATTTTAAACGCTATTATAGTGTTGATTGCTAATATATATGCGTGGGTCCAACTGGGTTTTTATAACTTTTTAGGTGTGTATATATCTTTAAATACTTCAAGTCAATTTGGAGCTGTAAAAAGTTATATAATGGATTTTATGCATTCAATGAAAGCGGAATTTCTATTAGCGTTTTTGCCGTTTGTAGGTATTATAACTACATATGTAATTATTAATATTATTAAAAAACATGATGAACATTTTCGTTTAAAAAAGCATTATACCTATGAAAATCAAACTAATTTTATAACGGTACTTTTATTACTTTTTCTTTTTGGCGGAAGCTTTTATTATTTGCTAGATGATAAATTTGCGGATAATTATCAGGCGGTTTCGAATAAAGATTTATTTGTTACGGCTTCGAATCCTGGTTTATGTGTTAAAGAATTTGGCATTTTATCATTTGGGATTATTGATATAAAATCAAAATTTATTGAATCTGATAATGAAAAACTGATTTATTATGCATATAATGATGACGAGGTAAATGAAAACGAAGAACGGCTTTTTGATGATACAGCTTGGGAAACGGTTATTAGTGAAGAGCAAAGTCTTACTTTGAATAGTTTGAATACATATTTCATTAATGGTCAAGTTACAGAAAAAAATGAAATGACTGGTGTCTTCAAAGACAAAAATCTTATCGTAATCATGATGGAGAGTGTAAACGATGTTATTTATAACGAGGAATATTTTCCCAATTTTTATAAGTTAGCAAATGAAGGATGGAGTTTTGTCAATAATTATTCACCTCGAAATAGTTGTGCGACTGGGAATAATGAATTTAGTGCCATGACTGGCTTATATTCGATATATAATTTATGTACTTCAAATGTTTATTTAAATAATAGCTACTACACTTCAATTTTTAATTTATTTAATAATGAGGGATATTATACAAATAGCTTGCATAATTTTACTGAAGGCTATTATTATCGCTCGACAATTCATGCTAATATGGGCTCATCGAAATATTATGGAGTTCAAGATTTAGAAATTCCTTTTTATACTTATTATGGTGGATGGGCTAGTGACGAAGATTTAATGAATAAATATTTAAACATTGTTGACACTTATGATAAAAAAGTTCCTTTTATGAGTTTTATTACAACTGTTACTTCCCATCAACCTTATTCATCATCGTCGCCATATGGTGATTTATATTTAGAAATGACCGAAAATACAGATTATTCAATGGAACTGAGAAGGTATCTTTCCAAATTAAAAGTGTTAGACAATTCTTTAGGAATTTTAATTGAAGGCTTAAAAGCAAGAAAAATTTTAGACGATACTGTGATTGTTTTATTTGGTGATCATTATCCATATGGAATTCCTTTAGATATTATAAATGAAATTTTAGAGCGGGATTTAAATAATTATGAAAACGAAAAAGTTCCTTTAGTAATATATAATCCTAAAATTGAAGAAAAAGTATATGAAACTTATACTAGTTATTTAAATTTAACCCCAACCATTGCCAATCTTTTTGATTTAAATTTTGACCCGAGGTTGTATGCTGGCGTCGATATTTTTAGTAAAGTTTATGATAATACTGTTGTATTTGCAGATTTTTCATGGAAAAATGCTAAAGCATATTACAATGCCTCAACAGGGGAAATAACTTACTATACAGATTTTGTGTATACAGATGAAGAATTAAAAAACATCAATACCTTAATTTATGCTAAAATGAATTCATCATCACTAGCAATTAAAAATAATTATTTTGCGTATTTAGAAAAAAGATTAAAAGAAGTTGAAGAAAGGAAAAATGCATAATGAAAAAAGTTGTAATAGTGGAATCACCCGCCAAGTGTAAAACAATTGAAAAATATTTAGGTAGTAGCGAGTATAATGTTGTATCTTCGAAAGGGCATATTAGAGATTTAGCTACGACAGGAAAATTTGGTCTTGGAATTGATATTGAAAATAATTTTAAGCCAAGTTATACAATTATTTCCGGAAAAAAGAAAGATGTAACTTATTTAAAGAAACTAATTGAACAGGCTGATCATGTTTATCTAGCAACCGACCCTGACCGTGAAGGAGAAACTATTTCTTGGCATTTATTTGATGAATTAGCAATTCCTGAGGATAAATATGATCGCGTCGTATTTAATGAAATTACCAAAGATATTGTTTTAAAAGCGTTAGAAAATCCAAGACGTATTGATATGAATTTGGTTCATAGTGGCGAAACTCGCCGATTTTTAGATAGAATTATCGGTTTCCGTTTAAGCAAATTAATGCAATCTAAGACTGGCGGTAAGTCGGCCGGACGAGTTCAAAGCGTGGCACTTAAATTAATAGTTGACCGTGAACGTGAAATATTAGCATTTGTTCCTAAAGAATATTGGACTATTGAAGCTGAATTTAAGGATTTTACTGCGATTTTAGATTCGTATCATGAAAAAGAAATTGAAATAAATAATGAAGAAGAAGCAAATCTTATTTTAGGTAAATTATCGGAAGAATTTAAAATTGCATCAATTGAAGAAAAAGAAAAGAATCGGAGTGCCAAAGAAGTATTTAAAACATCAACCCTTCAGCAAGTGGCTTCCTCGAAATTGGGCTTTGCAGCTTCGAAAACGATGAAATTAGCGCAAAAGCTGTATGAAGGTGTGGAGATTGGTTCGGAGACAGCCGGGTTAATTACCTATATGAGAACTGATAGTACAAGAATATCAGATGAATTTATTAAATCAACTTTTGGATTTATCAAAGAAAAGTATGACGAAAAATATTTGGGTTATGTAAAAAAGGGAAAGAAAAAAGATAATGTTCAAGATGCCCATGAAGGCATTAGGCCGACCTCAATAAATCGTAATCCCGAAGAGATGAAAAAGTACTTAAGTGCTGATGAATATAAGTTATATAAAATGATTTATATTAGAGCTTTAGCCTCATTAATGGCAGATGCCAAGTTTTTAGCTACAACAGTCAAACTTGATAATAATGGATACATTTTTAAAGCCAATGGTAGTGTTTTAACGTTTGATGGTTATTTAAAAGTCTATAGTGATTATGAAGATCAAGAGGATACAATTTTACCAAATTTTAATGATAATAAAGATGGCGTATTAACTGCTGAAAAAATTGAAAAATATCAACATTTTACAAAACCGCCAAGTAGATACACAGAAAGTTCCTTGATTAAAGAACTTGAAAGTTTGGGAATTGGTCGTCCATCGACTTATGCTACTATTCTAGGAACGATTAAAGAAAGAGGCTATGTAACATTAGAGGATAAGAAATTTATTCCAACAGAAATTGGTATCGAGACAACGGACAAATTGCAAGAATTCTTTTCCAGCATTGTTAATGTTAAGTACACAGCAGCAATGGAAGATGATTTAGATAAAATTGCTGAAAATGAAGCAGATTATCAAAAGGTTCTAAGAGAATTTTATGATGGATTTGCGCCTTTAGTAGATGCTGCATTTAAAAATATGGAAAAGAAGCCTGCCGAAGAAACTGGAGAAACATGTCCAGAGTGCGGAAACTCCCTTGTAATTCGTAAAGGGAAGTATGGTGAATTTGTAGCGTGTTCAAATTATCCAACATGTAAATATATTAAAAAAGAAAAAAAAGAATCATTAGTGGTGTGCAAATGTCCTAAGTGTAGTGGCGATATAGTTGAAAAACCAACTCGCAAAGGGAAAGTTTTTTGGGGATGTAGCAATTATCCAAAATGTAAATATGCATCATGGTATAAACCGACTGGTGAGAAATGTGATGTTTGTGGAGATTTAATGGTTGACAAAAATAAGCTAATTATTTGTCCTACCTGTAGTCAGAACGAAGATTAAGTTTTTAAACAAAACAAGTTTTGCCTAGCTTTTTCGCATTTTTGACAAAGACTTGACAAATGCGAACAAAAGTGTTATGTTGTTATTGCGTTGATGAGGAAAAGTACCTTAGGATTTTATCCTAGTGAGTCAGGTATAGTGGAAACTGATGATAAAACCTTTGAGAAAGAACACCTCGGAGCAAACTACCGAAATATTAATTTAAAGTAGGCTAGTTCGGTGCGCAATCCGTTATCATATTGCTAGGTTTATTTGAACTGAAAAAGAGATTACTAAAAAATATAAAAAGTTAATACTTTAGTAATAAATTAAGGTGGCACCGCGGATCCCGTATTCGTCCTTATAATTAGGATGGATACGGGATTTTTATTTTGAAGAGGATGATAATATGAAAAAATTTAATGAAGATTTAAATCAAAAATTTTTATTAAGTGATTATTTGAAAATGACTAAAAGTGATTTAGGTCCTTGTGGAGTTAATGACGAAGGACGGATTAAACGTACTAACTATTTAATTGAAGTTCTAGGCGATGTTACTTTAACTAAAGAGATGTACAAACTATTTATAGGACAATTTCAAACTTTTGGAGGAAAATACAATGTAAGAACTAAACCGACAACGATTAAGGGAATTTATCAATTTGTAGAAACCTATCCAATGTTGAGTGCGAATGAAATTGATGAAATATGGCCTAGATATATTAATGATTTATTTGAAGAATATAATTTATTAATGTTATTTTCAGAGTATTTAAAATTATGCGAAGATCCTAATGATGCATTTGAACTTTTTATTGACTTTATTGACGAAAAGACAATAGAGCATAATCAAAAGTATCCAGAAAGGCCAAGTTATTATATAAGTACCGGCCAAAGTGTTGCGGCGACGTTTACTAAACAAGAATTTTTAGATAGTATTCAATTAGCCAAAAAATTAACAAAGAAATAATTAAGAAAGAGGGATTGAAATGAAAAAAGAATTAAGTTATTTAGAAACAATCAAAATGATTGCAGAAGTAAAAAAGCATTTTGAAAGCCAATTAGAAAAAAGACTAGCACTAACTAAAGTGGGGTGTCCGCTTTTTGTTAAAACTTCTTCGGGATTACAAGATGGATTGACTGGAGTTGAAAAATCTGTAGGTTTTATTAAAACAGATGAAGAATTTGAAATTGTTCATTCACTTGCGAAATGGAAAAGAGAAGCTTTGGGAAAATATGATTTTCCGATGCATACAGGATTATATACCGACATGAAAGCCATCCGTAAAGATGAAGTGGTTGATGATATTCATTCAATGTATGTAGAACAATGGGATTGGGAAAAGGTTATTACTAAAGAAGATCGAAGTATTGATTATTTAAAAGAGACTGTTCGAAGTATCTATAAGGCACTTAGACAAACAATTATTGTTATGAAACAAAAATATCCATTTATTGCTGTCAATCTTCCAAAAACAATATTTTTTATTACAAGCCAAGAGCTTGAGGATTTATATCCCGATAAAACTTCTAAAGAACGTGAGGATTTAATAACTAGAGAGAAAAAAGCTGTTTTTATTATAGGAATTGGGGATAAATTAAAATCAGGAAAGCCACATGATTTACGGAGTCCAGACTATGACGATTGGTCTTTAGACGGCGACTTACTAGTATATGATAAAACTATCGATAAAGCCATTGAACTTTCTTCGATGGGAATTAGAGTAGATGAAAAATCAATCTTATCTCAGTTAGAAAAAAGCGATGCTTTAGATAAAATCAGTTTTCCATATCATCAAAAGATAATTCAAAAACAGTTGCCATATACAATTGGCGGTGGCATTGGTCAATCAAGAGTTTTAATGTTGATTCTTGGCAAAAGGCATATCGCTGAAGTTCAAGCGTCAAGTTGGGAAACATCTACATTAGAAACTTTAAAAGACTATCAAATATTATAATTTTTAAAAATAGAGAATTTTAATAATTTTCTATTTTTTATTTGTTAAGACATATGATATAATTATTTAAGAATAAAGAGGTGTTTTTGATGTTCGGAAAAATCCTTTACATTAGTGATAATATCGCTCATGTCCAAAATCTAGCAAAGGGCGCTATTACTACTGATTTAATGAATTTACATGTGGTTTTTGAATCTGGCGAGCAAAGAATTCTAGGCGAAATAACAGAGCTTAATGATGAAATTATAAAAATTCGTTTTCTTGGCGAATATGTTCAAGATCGTTATGTGAATGGTGTACTTAGAAAACCTTTATTATCTTCCCAAATTCGCATTATTAATGGAAATGAATTAATGGCCTTAGTAGGGCATTACAACGAAAATAGTTTTGTTCTAGGGGCGAGCGCTATCTATAAAGGTTTTACTGTTTGCCCAAATATCAACGATTTATTTTCTAATCATTTAGCAATATTTGGTAACTCTGGCTCTGGTAAATCATGTGGAGTTTCTCGTATTGTTCAAAATATGTTTTTAAATCAAAATACCAGTATGAAAAATGCCAATTTATTTATTTTTGATGCTTATGGCGAGTATAAAAATGCTTTTAGTAGAATCAATGAAATTAACTCAGAATATAATTACAAATTTATAACGACTAACCCAACGGAACCACGAGATGTTTTATTGCAAATTCCGGTCAATTTACTTACTCTTGATGATTATGCACTTTTACTGCAAGCAAGTAGTCATACACAACTACCAATATTAGAAAAAACATTAAAATTATCAAAAATTTTTGCAATGGATAATCCCGATTCCCGTAAATATAAAAACCATCTAATTGCTAAAGCGCTTTTAGCAATATTATTTAGTAGCGAAACAACTGCCCAAAAGAAAAATGAAATATTTACAATTATTGAAACTTGTCATACTCCAGAATTTAATTTTGATACAACGATACAGGGGTTAGGATATACCAGATCATTTAGTGAGTGTTTTGAAATTGATTCTAATGGATATTTTGGAGAATCGGTATTAATAACTGAATATATTTTAAAAAATATTGATGATACAATTGAAGCCTTACAACCAGACCCAAATGTTTTCTATACATTAAAAGACTTTGCCAAAGCATTGGAATTCACTTTAATTAGTGAAGGATTTTTACACAATACAACTTTAGTCGATGATGCTTCCATATTACGTGTAAGAATCAATACGATTGTTAGTGGGGTAGTAGGTAATTATTTTAATGGAAGTAGATATGTTTCTAACGAAGAATATATCAACACGTTAAAATCTTTAGGACAATATAAGGCACAAATTATTAATATTAATCTCGAAGACATTGATGATGTTTATGCAAAAGTTATTGTTAAAATATTTTGTAAATTATTATTTGATTATTCAAAAGGTTTAAAAAATCGGGCAAGCGTACCTTTTCATTTGTTTTTAGAGGAAGCCCATCGTTATATCCAAAAAGATAACGATACCTTTCTACTCGGTTATAACATTTTTGATCGAATAGCAAAAGAAGGAAGAAAATACGGAGTTATTCTTGATATTATTTCCCAAAGACCTGTGGAAATATCTGATACAGTTATAGCTCAATGTTCCAATTTCTTAATTTTTAAAATGACCCATCCGCTAGATATAAAATATATCGAAGAAATGTTACCTAATATGTCTACGGATGTTATAGAAAAGCAAAAAACATTGCAACCCGGTACATGTGTAGCATTTGGTAGTGCCTTTAAAATACCGATGATTATTAAATTGGAAATGCCAAATCCTATGCCATATTCTTCAAATTGTAATGTATCAAGTTGCTGGCGCTGAAAGATTCAGGATTGAATCTTTTTTCTTTGAAAATTTTTGTAAATATTAGTAAAGTATATTTATTTTGAAAATAGCATTTGGTATAATTAAATTATCTAGAATAGTTTATCAAGCATAAAACCGACAATGTTAGATAAAAGGGAATCTAATTGAATAATGGTGTTGAAAACCTACCCGTTAAGTGAGTAGGAATCCTAAAGTTGTTCATGTGATTACCCACCTGCGAGAGCGGGATTTTATCAACGGTAAGCTATACTAGATTTTTTTTAAAGGAATAATATGAACGAAAGACTAAAAGGACTTTTTACTGATGGACAAATTGCAAAATTAAATGCTGCTAGAATATTACTTGTTGGGGTAGGCGGAGTTGGTTCTGTTTGTTTTGAAATATTAATTCGATCTGGAATAAAAAATATTACAATAATTGATTTTGATACATACGAGGAAAGCAATTTAAATCGTCAACTGCATGCCAATAGAAATGTAATTGGCAAATATAAAGTTGATGTTTTAAAAAAATACGCAGAAAACATCTCTGATGATATTAGTGTTGAGGCCATTAGAGAATATATAAATAAAGATAGTTGTTTAGATTACGAGGGATATGATTATATAATCGATGCTTGCGATAGTATTGAAGCTAAGGTTATGCTAATTACGAAAGCTCAGGATTATAATTGTAAAATTATCTGTAGCTTAGGAGTTGGTAATAGAATTGATTCGACAAAACTTAAAATTACAAGTCTAAATCAAACTGTTGGCGATCCGTTGGGTAAAAAATTACGATATGAATTAAAAAAAACCGGATTCAATGGCAGCGTAAAAGTGGTTTCTTCATCAGAATTACCAATTAAAATAAGTCCAGTTTCATCATATATGAGTGTATCTGCAACTGCAGGAATATTATTAGCAGATGCAGTGATAAAGGATTTAATTAATGAATAGCGAAGAAAATAATTTTAATTATCAAAAAATAAAAGATATGGATAAAGAGCAACTTGAAACGTTAGCAATTCAAATGCGAAGCTTTATTTTAGAAAACGTATCTCACACCGGAGGCCATCTATCATCAAATTTAGGTATTGTTGATTTAACGCTATCAATGTTGAAAGTATTTGATCCAGCTAAAGACCTATTTCTTTTTGACGTGGGACATCAATGTTATCCATATAAAATTTTAACTGGCCGAGCTGGGCAATTTAGTACTTTGAGAAAATATAAAGGATTATCCGGCTTTCAGGCTAGAAACGAATCAAGATTTGATTGTTTTGAGGCTGGGCATTCTTCGACATCGATTAGTACAGGTTTAGGGATGGCAATTGCACGTGACTTGAATGATGAAGATTTTGAAGTTATATCTATTATTGGAGATGGTTCTATTAGTAATGGACTAGCATATGAAGCTTTGAATCACCTTGGTGATGTTAAAACTAAGCAAATAATTATCTTAAATGATAATCAAATGAGCATTAGTGAAAATGTGGGAGCAGTTCATAATCTTCTTGATCAAATTCGTTCCGCGAAAGGATACCGTAACGCTAAAGAAAACACTAAATCATTTTTAAATAAAACAAAACTTGGAAGTAAAGTTGCCTGTGGTATAGATGCTATCAAAAATAATGTAAAGAAAATCTACTTAAAGCAAGGGTCAATATTTGAAAATTTTGGGATTGAATATTATGGCCCGATTAATGGTCATGACTTTGAAGAATTAGATAAATATTTAAAAATTGCTAAAGAGCAAAAGAAACCAGTTTTGTTACATGTGATAACCAAAAAAGGGTGTGGTTATCCTTTAGCCGAAGATGATAAAATTGGTAAATTTCATGGAATAGCGGCTTTTGATATAAAGACAGGAGCGGTTAAATCTCCGAATAATTTGCCTTCTTTTAGCGAAATAGTCAGTTCTTATGTTTATAATTTTGCCAAAAAAGATAAAGATATTATTTGCATTACTCCGGGAATGTGTTATGGAAACAAATTAGAAACAATCAAAGAAAAATTACCTGATCAATATTTAGATGTTGGAATTGCTGAAGAACACAGTTTGTTACTTGCAAATGGTTTGGCAATAAAGAATAAAAAACCGATTGTATTTATATACTCGACTTTTTTACAACGAGGGTATGATGAAATTGTGCATGATATAGCGCGGATGAATAGCAATCTGACATTATGTATTGACCGCGCTGGTTTGGTTCCTGGCGATGGCGTATCTCACCAAGGTGTATTTGACATTCCAATGTTAATAAGCGTTCCAAATATGGTAATTACAATGCCTAAAGATGCTAAAGAAGCTAATGATCTTATTTATACATCACTTAATTTTTCCTCTCCATTTGCAATCCGTTTTCCGAAAATAAATATAAAATATGATTATGGCAGGCCACAAAAATTACCGATAGGATCTTGGGAAGTTCTTAGAAAGGGAACTGATGGTTTCATTATTACTTACGGAGATTTAGTTTCAAAAGCTCTTAATGTAGCGGACAAACTTCAAGAAAAACAAATTAATTTATGCGTTGTTAATGCCCGCTTTATTAAACCTCATGACAAAGAAATGTTTAATCAAATTATTAAACTAAATAAGCCAATCTATATTTATGAAGAAAGTATGAAAATAGGCTCTTTAGGAAGTGTTTTGGCTCAAGAAGCGTTATCACTAGGTTTTTCGTCAAAACTCCAGATTTTTGCGATTGATGATCAATTCTTGACTCATGCATCTCGAGATGAACTTCTTAAAATAACCGGTCTTGATGAAACAACAATATTAAATAAAATACAAAAGGATTTTGCGTAAATCCTTTTTTGTTGAATTAATAGACAGGGATAGTTATAATAGATACTATTGAAAAGGGCGGTATTTATGAACAAAAATGAGAATAAGGAACTATGTAAGGCGTGTGGTGGATTGTGTTGTAAAAAAGGAGGTTGCCAATACTCTGTTGATGATTTTGAAAGCTTGAAATTTGAATATCTTTATAATAAATTGCAAGAGGGGTATATTTCTATTGTTTGTGCTTTGAATTTTCAAGTAATAAAAGGCAAACCTGTCGTAAATCCTATTTTATATGTGAAAGCTCGCAATGTTAATCGGCCAATTATTGATTTATTATCGATGCGGACTAAATGTTCTGCATTAACAGAAGAAGGATGTCTTTATGATTATGAACATCGCCCAAGCGGAGGCGTTAATTTAGTTCCGAAAAAGAACGGCCAATGTTATCATGAAAAAAGTCCAATGGAATATATTACAATGTGGAAACCATATCAAACAATCTTGCGTAAATTAGTTAAGAAGATTTCTGGTAAATCGGTTGAAAATCAATTAAAAGATAATGCATATCAATTATTTAAAGATATCTTTAATCAAAATTTTGAAGGAGTAGATAAAATGGAAATCAAAGATGTTCTTAATAGTTTAAGTGATCTTGCAGCTTTATATCCAACTGAATTTAATAGAGCATATCAAGAAAATCAAGAAAGGCTAGCTAAAATTAGCAGATAAAAAGACTTTGGAATTTTATTTTCCAAAGTCTTTATTTTTTATTAATAAGAAAATCTGCTAAATCATGTGGATCTTTTTTTCCGTCAATGATATCGTTAATTAAAGTTATAAGTGGAATTTCAATCTTTCTTTTATCCAATAGTCTTAGAACAATTTTAGTAGTAAAATATCCTTCAACCGTATTTTGTTCCCGAAAGTCTTTAATTTTTGCAATATCTCCGGTTGACCCTATAACATATCCAAAAGAGTAGTTACGACTTTTTTTAGACATACTGGTCATCAGTAAATCACCAACACCGGCAAACGATAGAATTGTTTTAGGTTTACCTCCTAAAAAGAAAATCAAGTCTTTAATATCATGGAGTGATTCATTAATTAAAAACGCTTGTGTACTTTCGGAATAGCCTAAGCCTCCCAAAATTCCTGAGGCAATAGCAATAATATTTTTAACGCTTCCACAGATTTGGACGCCAATCATATCCTTGGATTTACGCAACTTTAACGTATCGTTGCTAAGGGCATTAGCAATCGTGTTTTGGGTTTTTGAATTATTCGAGGCAATAGCTAAAGCTACCGGTTCGTTATTAACCATATCAATTGCAAATGTAGGGCCAGATATAACTGCAATATTTTTGGTTTTTAAGGTTTCTTTTACAACGTTTGATAACAATTGACAAGTATTATCTTCGATACCTTTACTAGCAATACAGATTGGCGTTTTTTTATGATAATAATCTTTAATATTGTTTGATACTTCCCAAATAAAACGCGAAGCACATGTCATAAAAATTATTTCGGTATCTTTAAGAACTTCTTGCATATTTCCAGATACTTTGATATTCTTTGGAAACTCGTAATTTTCCATCACTGATTTTAACGATCCAGTTTTTTGCCATTCCTTAATTTTTTCGTTACTTTCACTCCACATATATACTTCATGATTATTTTTAGCTAGAGCAGAAGCAATAGCAATACCATATGCTCCTGTTCCTAAAATTGATACTTTCATTTTTTTTGTGTCCTTTCTTTATGTACTTTATTTAAATTATTTTCAATTAAATTATCTTTCGGGATATAATATTTTTGATTTTGTAAATTATCTGGTAGATATTGTTGCACAACATAGCTGTTTAGATAATCGTGAGGATATTTATAATCAGTAGAGCCGTTTTTAATATTGCTAGGTATTTTTCCGGCTTTTCCTAAATTAATATCATTCATCGCTCGATTTAGTGCCATATAAGCGCTATTACTTTTCGGAGACAATGCCATTTCGACTACTATGGCTGCCAAAGGAATTTGTGCTTCTGGAAGACCAACACGCTCGGCGGCGTTAATGGCACTATCTAGTCTTGGACCAATTCCCGGATTAGCTAAACCAATATCTTCATAAGCAATAACGCTTAAGCGACGTTCAATTGAATCAAGATCTCCAGCTATAATTAATCTGGCTAAATAATGAACGGCAGCATCGACATCTGAGCCACGAATTGATTTTTGCAAAGCACTTAGCATATCATAATGACCATCTTCATTAGCATCAATATAAATATTGGGTTTGCTATTGATTAATTTAATATGGTCAATAGTGACAGTTTTATCTTTACTGCTATAATAAGCCATTTCTAATAAATTAAGCGCAGATCGCATATCGCCACCACTTAATGTAGCAATATACATTAAAGCATTTTCATCAATTCTTATGTTTTCTAGATGCGTGCTAGCTTTTTTTAATCCATCAGTAATATTTTGGTTAGTTAGTTCATGAAGTTCAAAAATGGATACCCGACTACGAATAGCGGGATTAACTTTAATATAAGGATTAGAAGTAGTAAGTCCAATTAAAATAACGGTACCATTTTCAATATATGGTAGCAAAATATCTTGTTTATCCTTATTCATCCGATGAATTTCATCGATAATTAAAATAGCGTCATTATTGAGTCTGGCTTCATTAATCGCATTTTCAAAATCACTTTTATTATTGATTGCGGCATTCAAAAAGAAACATTTCTTATCAACTTCATTGGCGATTACATGGGCAAGGGTTGTTTTCCCTGTGCCTGGTCTGCCATATAAAATTATTGAAAAGATTTGTTTGTTTTCAATTAAATTTCTTAATACTTTTCCTTTACCAATTAAATGTTCTTGCCCTAAAACGTCATCTAGACTTTTTGGCCGAACTTGATCTGCTAAAATATTCATATGTCCTCGTAATAATTATATCAATATTTTGCTAATAAATCTACCTAATGCCATTTGCTAGTCTAAATAATATGGAGGTTCAAAAGATAATATTAAATTGACTCTAAATGACCTGTTTGATAAAATATCCCTTGTATTTAGGAGAATTATATGGAAAAACAAGCATTTCAAAAAAGAATGAATTCTTATGCAGAGGTAATCAGAAATTATCTAATTCATGATGGTTTAAAATTTGATAATGGAACTAAAAGATATACTATAAAGGTTAATGAGGTATTATGTAATTTAACAATTGACAAAGGGGTAGTAGAGCTTACCGATTTAGAAAATAACGTTTGCGAATATTTTATATTTACTTCGCTTGATCCCTCTGTTCTTTATGAACATTATTCATTCTCTAGCTCAGATTCAGAAACTGTCGATATAACATATAGTTTAATTAAAGATGATAATAATCAAATGAAAATTACTTCAGCGGGTGCAAAGCTTGGGATGATTGATTATCCTGGAAACTGCGCTAATAAAATTATATTTTTTTGTCACGAGATACTTGGAAATAATCTTTTTGAAACTGTCGATAAAATCGCTGATTTTGCTAGTGTAGAGGTTTTGTCAGTAATCCAAGATGTGCCAAAACAAATATGTGGGTATAGTGTAATAGATGCCATAAATAATCACGAAAGTCTTGTTTACGATGATTTACAAGAGATAAAAATTAGATAAGATTTGCTTATCTAATTTTTTTGTCATATAATTTATTTGTGATTGTTATGGATATTTATATTGAAAAATATTTGGATTATTTGAAATATGAAAGAAAGCTTTCGGAAAACACATATCTTTCTTATTTTTATAATTTAAAGCAATTTGCCCTATATTTCAATAGTCAAAATTTACTTAGTCTTAATGCCGATAGTATTAGGGAATTTTTATATCAAGAGCGAATTACCGCTAAAACGCGAGCGCATTATCTAACAGTCATTAGTTCCTTTTTTAATTATCTTATACTTAATAATATTATAAAAGATAATCCTACGCAGACAATTAAATTACCTAAATTAGATAAAAAATTACCAGAGTACTTAACAATCGAAGAAGTAGATAAAATTCTTAATATCAATCCTACGAAACCGATTGATTATCGAAATATCGCAATGTTAGAAACAATTTATGCGTCTGGCTTAAGGGTTTCTGAACTAGTAGAATTAAAAATTAACAATATTGACTATGATGAATGTGTTATTCGAATTTATGGAAAAGGGAAGAAAGAAAGACTGGTTCCAATTAATGATTCAAGTAAAAATGCTTTACAAACATATATTAATGATTATCGCCCTTTTTTATTAAGAGGAAAAGATAGCGAATATGTTTTTATCAATAATCTTGGAGGTAGAATTACTCGCCAAGGATTTTTTAAAATATTAAAAAAAGTATGTGATGAAAACGGGATTAAGAAACACGTTTCACCACATACTTTAAGGCACTCTTTTGCGACCCATTTGCTTAACAATGGAGCAGATTTAAGAGTTATACAAGAACTTCTTGGACATAGTAATTTAACAACTACTCAAATTTATTCGCATTTAACTAATGAAAAAATTAAAGAAGATTATCAAAATCATCCAAGAAACAAAATGGAAGATTAAACTAAACTATTTTGCTTGACTTCTTGCATTGCTATTAGCACGGCTATTTGCTTGGCTATTAGCTCGCGAATTGGCACTAGAATTATTAGCTTTTTGATTAGCTTTTGATGAACAATTTCTAGCGTTTGATTTTGCGTTAGCATTTTTATTCATATATTTAACCTCCTATAAGTATTATGGAGTAATTTGTTAAAATTATCATGGAAAAATTTGGTTGCCGAATGTTTTTGACGATGATATAATAAATTATCGTTTGTAAGGGGGATAACATGATTAATTACTTACCGCTGGAATTTATAGATGGTCATCGTTTAAAAATTCGGGAAGATCGATTTGCTCAAACTAAAGAAGAACTAGAACTTTTTCTTGAGGGACAGCGTCATCTTCATACCAAAGCTTTTGCTAAGGATGTAATGTTTTCTCATGAAATAAAAGCTAATAATTTAGTCGAAGGTTATACAGATGATGTTTCTCAAATCAAAGCAGTTATTGAAAAAATGCGCCACCAACCTCAAACTGAGCAAGCCAAAAGAATCATTAACCTTTATCATGGATATAATTATATTTTAAAAAATTATCCAATAGATCAAGAAACGTTAAAAAAATTATATTCAATATTGTCAAAAAAGTTATTAGAACCACAAGATTTTGCAAGGATGGGTCCTTACTACCGAAAAGATAAGGTGTTTATCTTAAAAAAGGGGAGACTAGATGTTGAGCCTGATGAAGGGGTTCCTTCAGAGTTAATCGAAAAGTTTATGCAAGCCTACTTTAACTTTTTAAATAGCTTAGACTTTTCTCAATCCATAACAGATGAGTATATTAAAAGTCAAATCTTGCATTTTTATTTTGTATATATTCATCCGTATTTTGATGTTAATGGTCGAACATCAAGAACGGTTGCTATGTGGTATTTATTAAAGAAAAAGGCTTATCCTTATATTATTTTTAATCGCGGGATTACTTTCGAGGGAACAGAATATGATAAAGTAATTGAAGATGCAAAAAAATACCATGATATCTCCTTTTTTATAGATTATATGTTAAAAACTGTACAGACAGAATTAGAAAAAGAATATATTATGCAATCGATTGCCAATTGTACTAACGCAAAATTATCTTCGACAGATTGGCAAACGTTGCTTTACCTTCTTTCAATGAATGGACTAATTACCGCAAGTGATTTTGTGGCAACATACAATCGATACAATGATAAACTGCGTCCTAGACAAATTTATGAAACGATGTTAGATTCCCTTTATTGTAAAGGAATATTAGAAGTAGAAAGAACAACTCAAAGCTATATGTTTAATGATAAGCATAATGAAGTAATTAGGTTTAATCCGCAAGTAATGCAATATGACCATAACAAAATAAAAAGATTAGTAAAATTCAAATAGTATATTCATATATTTTAATATGAATATATTGTATGCTTTACTAATCTCTTTTTTTGCCGGAATATCAACTCTTATTGGGGCGTTGTTTATATTTTTACCAATTAAACAATCACAAATTAATAAATTTATTACATTTTCTTTATCATTTTCAATTGCTGTAATGATTGGAGTTAGTATTTTTGATTTACTGCCCGAATCTATTTTTAAAATTGAGGAAACTTATCATAATTATACACTAATTATTATAGTTTTCTTATTTTTAATTAGTTTTTTAATAATTAAATTCATAAGTAGGTATCTTACTATATATGAAAATAATTTATATAAATTAGGCATTCTTTCAATGATTACTTTAATACTTCACAATCTTCCGGAAGGGGTATTAACTTTTTTAAGTAGTTATACAGATATTAAGCTAGGAATTAAACTATCACTAGCGATTGCTATGCATAATATACCTGAAGGCATAGCCATTGCTGTTCCACTATATTATGCAACCGGATCAAAGTTTAAAGCTATAGTTAGGACTACATTATCTGGATTATCTGAGCCACTCGGAGCTATTTTAGCATATTTATTTCTTGCCAAATGGATTAGTCCAACACATATTGCTTTAATATTAGTTTTAGTAGCGGGTTTAATGATAACTTTAGCAATTGAACAAATGCTTCCCGAAACATTAAAATATAAAGAAAATAAAATGGTATATCTTGGTTTAACGCTTGGAATAGTTGTAGTAGCGTTAAATTCTATACTTTAAAATGGAGGCGCAATGAAAGTTGTTGGGGTTTTTACTCGAATAGATCAGTTAAATGGGAAGAAAATTATTTATGTACCGATTGATATTATTAATAAACTAAAGGATAAAGTCAAAATAAAATTTCTTTGCAACTTCTCCAAAAATAATATCGAAAACCTCCTTGATGAAGTGCAACGATGTGATGGTATCATAATACCTGGAGGCGATAATATTATTAATGAGGAACTTGAAGTATGTAAATTTGCGTATGACCATGACATCCCAATTTTAGGGATTTGTTTAGGAATGCAAACTATGGCGATGGCTTATAACGGAATCATGGGTACAATTCCAAATTTTGAACACAAATCAAATCGGCAATATGTTCATAAAGTAAGCATTCTTTCGGATTCAAAACTCTACCGGATTTTGCGAAAACCAACGATTATGGTTAATTCGCGTCACAAAGACTATATCATCAAAACTGATTTAAAGATCGGAGCTAAATCACCAGAGGGAATTATTGAAGCAATAGAATGTCCGGAAAAAAGATTCTTTATTGGGGTTCAATGGCATCCCGAAAATTTAAAAGATAGATTCTCAAAACAACTATTTGATTATTTTATTAGTATGTTATAATAATAACTAAGAAGGTAGTAACAATGAAAAAATTAATCTATATATTAGCTTTATTATTGCCGGTAAGCGTTAATGCTGAGGAAATACTAAATAATCAATGTAAAATTACGGCAGGAGAAAACGAATATGCGAGAATCGAAGATGATAACTATTCAACATTTGTGAATTTTAATAAAGATTTACAAATAAACATTGAGTGTGATACAAACTTTAAAAACATTTATATTATGTATAACAAAAAAAATACCGAAGGAAGTTTGAATTATAATAATAAAGAATTTGAATTTGGTAAAAATGGATATTTAAATGAAGTTTTAAAATTAAAAAGTAATACTAAAAAAGCAACACTAACATATGACGATAATTTTAGTATTGCTGAGATATACATTTTGGGAGAAAGCTTACCGAAATGGGTTCAAGATTGGCAAACTCTTGAAAAGTCAGATTTAATGCTTTTTTCAACGCATGCCGATGATGAACAATTGTTTTTCGCAGGACTAATGCCAACATACATTGATAAAGGATATAAAATTCAAGTAGTTTACTTTACAAATCACTATAATAATACATTGCGCTATCACGAACAGTTAGAAGGCTTATGGACAATTGGTATAAAATATTATCCTGTTATTAGTACGTTTCCTGATGCATATTCAACTTCTTTAGATGGAGCAATCGCTAATTTAAATTCGTCAGGCTATACGGTTGATGACGCACTTGCTTTTGAAGTTAATCAAATCAGAAAGTTCCGGCCTTATGTTGTGGTTGGGCACGACGAAAAAGGGGAGTATAGTCATGGACAACATATTTTAAATACTGATGTTTTAAAAAAAGCAATTAAAGAAGCTGCAAACGGTGATTATCACGCAGATAATGATCCTTGGCAAATTAGTAAATTATATTTACATTTATATAATCAAAATCAAATTATTTTAGATTATGACATTCCCCTTAAAAGTTATGGGGGAAAGACAGCGTATGAAGTGGCGAAAGAAGGATACGCAAAACACTACTCTCAACAATATACATGGTTTACAGATTGGCTAAATGGGCCTAATAATTCATATACTTCTGCAACAGAAATTAAAACTTATAATCCTGCAGTATATGGCTTGTATTATAGTAGTGTAGGGGAAGATAACGAAAAAAACGACATGTTTGAAAATGTTAAGTTTCCAATATCAGAAATCATATTTAATGATAAAACATCAAGCCCACTTGAAAAATTCAAAAAGAATTATTTAAATTTAAATAATCAAGAAAAAATAATATTATATAGTGGCTTGGCTATTATCTTTATTAGTATTACACTGGTTATGATTAAAAATAAAAAACATTAATAATTTTAAAAAGAAACTAAAGTTAACATAATATATATTATGCGAAGTTGAAAATTGTTAAATAAAAAGGATACCTTACATACAATCTTTATTACCAATTTAATTTGTAAAAACTCAAAAAATATTATGCTGATGCTTAGCTAAAATAAAAATCTAAAACTATAATTCAAGTTTTAGATTTTTTATTTATTAAAATTATATTTTCTGTTATTTATATCCTTATAATTATATATAATAAGGTTATAATATAATTTATCCTATTTATATTATTTAATAAGGTTATAAATATACGCATATATGAGCAATAGGGGTTATTTTACTAAAGAAGAGGAAGCCCAGTGGTATTCGCCATTAGAATCTTTTTCGAAAATATGAAGATACTTTTGACCGTGTTTCTTAACAAATTTATCGTTAAATTGTGTTTTTTTGCCAATTGATTCGCTACACTTGGTGTTTTCTTTAGATCCGGTATTAGTTAAATAACATTTATCATTGTTTATTGCTAAGAAATAATCATATAAATAAATCTTATTCCCCTTCTCTTTTGCCTTAGTAATTAGCCTATATGTAGTAGGGGCCCAACCTATTTGTAAGTTTTGAACAACAGTATTTCCGCATACATATCGATTACCTTCTTCGTCAAAGTAGCATATTTTGGAACCAGATAAATTAAAATCAATAGTATTTTGGATTTTTTTGCCAAATATTTTAGCGTAAGCATCGCTTAGTGCTTTTTCGTCTATAACATTTACACTACACCCTACCGTTTTTTCGGTAGAATCATCATCTACTCTAAAATCTTTACCTTCAGTTAAAGTACAAATGTTTTTTTTCTTTACTTTATCTAACGTATCATTATTAATATTATCTTCATTTAAAAGTTTAAATGCTAGACACATTTTGACTTCATCAGAAAGATTATCAAAATTTGCTTCTTTGTCCTCATATAATGGCATTCCTTCACAATAGTCTAGATACTTGTCTCCTAAGAAAGAGTAAATATTTTGAATTTGAGCGCCTTGAGGATCAAGAGATTGCATTTGGTCTTTTAAAAAGGCACCAATAACAATAATTATAATAGCCCAAAATAAATATACAATCTTCTTTTTCATGTCTAAATCCTTCGAGATTGAATTTCTGCAAATTTTTCAAAAACCTCCGCAGCGTTTGATTCATTAATATCATCATAACCAAGCTCTTGTAACGCTTGGACTTTTATTATATCTAATTGTTGCGTACGACTCATTTTTTCTTCATTTTTTTGTTCAATCTCTTGAATAAATCTTCGCCGAGATTCTGCTACTTTACTTTTTGAAGCTCCTCCATTATTGTATAATGTCAAACCTGAATACAAGATACCTTCAAAAATAAATTGCCGATCTTCGTCGTATGCAAACTCATCAGGTTTTATAAAGCCATTTGTTTTAGCGATATATCCAAGAATATATTTGATTTCAGGAACATTGTTCACAGATTGTAAAAGGTAATAAATATATCTTACTGTTGCATTATTAGTGTATCCGCCTTCAATTAATTTTTCTTTTAATAAAAAGAAAATGTCTCCTAAAAGGTTTTTAGATTCTTTATCAAGGCCGGTTAAATCAAAGCAATTATCAATGTTGTCTTCTTTTTTGATGTTGGCATTTAATCTTTTTTCAACCTCTAATAAATAATCCGTTGTTACTTTTAATCCTTTGATAGTATTTTCGCTACCATCGGTTATATCCAATAATTGTAATAATAATATTTTCTTTTCCTTGGGCCATTTTTCTAAACCGTCCAATGTTAAATAGTTATAAACCATTTGTCTTGAAACCCCTAAGTATTTAGCTAACTTTACTTTAGAAATTCCTAATTCTTGTAATAAATCATTTAATATTTCCAACTTCTTCACTCTACTTTCTTTACACAATCATTATATCCAGATTAACACTTTCTTGTCAATTGATATATGCAGAATTTGTGATAAAATTATTATAAGGTGGCGATAAAATGAAGAGCAAATCAAAAACACTTTGGTTTTTAATCTATTCTTTTTTTATCATAATAATCATTTTTTTGTCATATTTCCTTTATATAAAAAATAATTATATTGTTATTGAAAAAATGTATCTCGCTGCAGCAAAAACGATATATGAAGAAAACGGCATTCAACATAACCAGAATACAGAAAAAATTGTTTTAACTAAACGTGAAATAAATTTGATGCTTTCTGCACCTAGTTTAAAAGCGGATTGTAATGGCTACGTAATTATTTATCCGAATAACCAAGGTCCTACTTATAAAGCATACATAAAATGTGCTAATAAATATCAAACATGGGGGTATAATCCAAAATATTTAGAATAAAAAAAGGTATAAAAATTATATGAACCTCATTTCTATGTCCAAGAAACGGGGTTCATATCAAAATTTAACTTTTATACCTTTTTAATTGGCATCCTCAAGCTTAACGCTAACAAGTTTAGAAACTCCACTTTCTTGCATTGTTATGCCATATAAGATGTCCGCATACTCCATCATTTTTTTCTTATGGGTAATTAATATAAATTGACTTTGACTTTTCATGTTTGCTAAATATTCGCCAAACATATTTACATTTTCTTCATCTAATGCTGCTTCAGCTTCGTCTAAGACGATGAAAGGAACTGGTTTTACATTTAAAATTGCGAAAATTAAACAAATGGCTGTCAGAGCTTTTTCTCCTCCAGATAAAGAAGCTGTCGAATTTAGTTTTTTTCCAGGAGGAACTGCTAAAATATTAATACCAGTATTTAGTAGGTCACTCTCATCTGCTAGTTTTAATAAACCATTCCCCCCTTTAAACATAATCCTAAATACTTTAGAAAATTCCTTAGCAATTTGATCAAATGATTTTTTGAATTTATCTTTCATAATTTCGTCCATCTCGCTAATAACACATAGCAGTTCCTTAGAGGATGTATCTAAATCGTTTCTTTGTTTATCTAAAAAATCATAGCGTCTTTTTAATCTATCATATTCATCAATACTTCCTAAATTGGCATTTGGCAACTGCCTTAATTGAGATTTTAGCTTACTAACCATATTTCGAGCTATTTCAATTTCCATGTCTAATGAGTAATTATTATTGGCATATTCATATGTCATATTATATTCATTTGTTAAAGTATTCAATAAATTATCAATACGAACTTCATATTTTCCTAAATCTATTTCATTAGTTTTAATGGCATTATCTAATTTGTAATAATGATTATTTTGTTCCGCAACTTGTTTTTCAAGGTCACTAATTTTACCAGTAATATCAAATTTCTTACTCTGAATATTTTTAAGTTCTATTTCGCACAATTCTTTATTTTTTTGTTTGTCACTTAGTTCATTAATAATTTCATTAATTCGGTTATCAATTTGATTATTATCAATTGCTCCTAAACCTTTAATATTGTCATTTATTTGGTTTAATTTACCTTGCAATATTGATAATGCTTGTTCTTTATTTTCGATGGCAATCCGGGCTTGGGAAATTTTTTTAGAAAGTTCACCATTACTGTTAACAAGTATATCATACTTACTATTTTCGTTTTTAAGCGATAAGTTAATCGTGTCTAGCAATTGTTTCTTACCATCTAATTCTTTTTTTAATTTATTTAATAGTGATCGATCATGTGATTCTTTACTGCCGGTTCCCCCAGCAATTGAACCACCTGGGAAGATTACTTCTCCTTCTAAGGAAACCATTTTATACTTATAATCTACAACTTTAGCTATAGCAAATAAATCATCAATCGAATCTACGATTAGCACATTTCCCAGTTGATTTTCAATAATATCTTTATATTGTTTATTGAAAGTCAACAAATCTGAAGCAATTCCGATGAATCCAGGGAGCGATGCTATAGTATATTCTATATCTTTTGAAAGGTGACGAGATTTAATTGTGTCAATTGGGAAAAAAGTTGCCCTTCCTAAATGGTTTTCTTTAAGATAATTAATTGCCTCTTTAGCAGCTTTCATGTCATCAACAATAATGAAATTAGCATTAGCTCCTAGGGCAGTGTTAATTGCTGTTCTGTGTGCTTCATTAATATCTATTACGTTACCTATTGTATTATGAATTCCCGAAAGACGAGGATTATTAATAATGCTACTTACACTTCTTGGTAAAAAAACATTATTTTCTAGATTGCTAGTCTCAATATTAATTTTGTTTTGCAATTCTAAAATTTCTTTATTTACTTTATTATAATCATTAGTGTACGCGCTGATTTTCATCTTGGTTTTAAGTTCTTCATCAGATTGAATGTGATAATTTCGTACTTCTTCTTGCATATTTTCCTTAAGGGAAGATAATTCTTTGTCGGTAACTGCAATATTTTTTTCGACTTCTAATTTTTCTTCATTTAGAGCAATTAAATTAGTATCAATTGTTTCTTTATCTAGTTTATATTTGGCTCTTTCTAAATTTATTTGTTTTTGACTATTTAAAGTAGAAATATTATCACTTAATGTAATAATCTTTTGATTTAATTCTGAAATTTGCTCATCTATTTTAACATTTTCTAATTTTAATTTTTCTAATTCTTCCGGTTTGTTTATATCAAGCGATTCAAGTTCTTTTTGAATTATCTCATTTTCCTTTTTTAATTTTTCAAATTTTGAGGTTAAAGCAGTAATATCGTAAGCAATTAAGGAAACCTCAACATTTTCCAGTTCCTTTTTTATTGATACGTATTTTGTAGCATCATCTTTTTGCTTTTCCAATGGTTTTAACGATGCCTCTAACTCTTTAATTATCAAAATAACTCTAGTTAAGTTCTCTTTTGTGCCTTCTAATTTTTTTAACGCTTCTTCTTTTCTCTTCTTATATTTTAATACTCCGGCAGCACTTTCAAATAAAATTCTTCTTTCGCTAGATTTATTTTCTACTAAAGCGTTAATATTTCCTTGTGAAATAATATTAAATTTCGACGTTACATCAATCAGTAAGTCTGAGACATCTTTAAGTCTAACTCGAGCATTATTAATAAAATATTCATTTTCTCCTGAACGATATATTACTCTTTTGATTTCTACTTCATTAAACTCTGTATTTAATCTTTTATCTGAGTTATCAAACAAAATAGCTACACTAGCTTTTTTCTGCTCTTCTCTTGTTTTAGAGCCACTAAAAATTACATCACTCATTGAGCTTTCGCCCCGTAAGGACTTTACGCTTTGTTCTCCTAAAACCCATAAAATTGCATCAACTACATTACTTTTCCCACTACCATTTGGCCCAACTATTGCACAAATTCCTGAACTAAAATCTAATTCTAGCTTATCGGCAAAAGATTTAAAACCTTGAACTTTAATACTTTTAATATACATAGTTTACCTTGCACATTTCCTTATTGCAGCTGCGGCTGCCTTTTGTTCGGCTTCTTTTTTTGATTTCCCAATTCCACTGCCTAAAACAATTCCATCTACTACAACATTAACCTTAAATTGCATATTATGAGCTTCACCAGTAGATTCCACCAAAATATACTCTAAAGATTTTTTATCAGTTTGAACTAATTCTTGTAAACTGGTTTTGTAATCACTAAAAAAACCTTCATGATTTTCAACGTAAGGTATAACTATTTCATAAATATATTTTTGACATACTTCTAACCCACATTCTAAATATATTACAGCAAGTACGGCTTCAAAAGTATCGGCAATAATTGTGTCGTTAATATGGCCAACTAAGCCGTGACCAACTCTAATATATTTGTCATATCCCACTTGCTTAACATAACAAGCTAAAGCTTCTTCACAAACAAAGCTAGAACGCTCTTTGGACATTTGTCCTTCCTTTAATGTTGTGTTTTTGTAAAAATACTCACTCATGATTACTTGCAATACAGCATCACCCAAAAACTCTAATCTTTCGTAATCTTCACAATGATTCTCGTATGCATATGAAGAATGAGTAAGGGCTGTTAATAGTAAATTTTGATTTTTAATTTTTATTCCATATTTACTTAGAAAGTCCATTATTTCACCTATCCTACTTACGACTTATAGTATAACATAGAACAATATATTTGTAAATTTAATAAAAAAGTAGTACAATTATTTTATGTGGTGGTTTATGAAATTAATAATTATATATTTAATTAGAGGTTATCAAATAATCCCCTTTACAGGACATAAAATGTGTCGTTTCACACCAACCTGTAGTGAATATATGATAGAAGCCATTGATAAATATGGAATAATTAAAGGTTTAAAACTAGGAATAAAAAGAATAAAAAGATGTCGCCCTTTTGGTGACAGTGGGTTCGATCCGGTTCCCATCAAGGAGGAAATTTAATTGAAAAAATATAAATATGGATTTTTAGCACTGTGTTTATTAGTGCTATTTTTTGCAACTTCGTGTTCGTTTAAAACAGATAATCTCGAAGATGCAACAATATATACAACGGTTTATCCGATTAATTTTTTAACTAACTACTTATATAAAGATTATGCGACAATTTCAAGCATCTATCCGCTTGATTGCGATATTTCCACTTATGAACTTACGGATAAACAAGTTAAGAATTATGCTAAAGGAGATTTATTTATCTACAATGGTCTTACGAGTGAGAAGGAAACAGCTAAAACATTACTTAACAAAAACCAAAATTTACTTATTATCGACGTTTCATATGGGCTAACATTAAATTACGCTCCCGAAGAGCTTTGGTTGAGTCCTAACAATTATTTAATGCTTGCTAAAAACATTAAAGATAATCTTCAAGAGTATTTAACAAGCAAGATTATTATTGAAAAAATTGATGATAATTATAAGATATTTCAAGAACAAATATCATTAATGGACGCTTCACTACATTCCCTTGGAAAAAATGCATCGGAGAATAATAAAAATATTATCGTCACTTCAAGTAATATGTTTAAATACCTTGAAAATTACGGATTTAGTGTTATCAGTCTTCAGGATGAAAACAATTTAAAAGAAAATAAGTTAGATGCCATAAAAAGCAACTTTAAAACTGGTAAATATACATACATTTTAGTAGCGGATACCGACGAAGATAATGAAATAATTAAAGATTTAACAACTAACTATAAAGCTAAAAGCATTATTGTAGATACATTAACAATGTCTTTAACCGGTGATTACTTTGATGTGATGACTAAATATATTGAAAATATTAAAACTATCGTATCTTAATTGACAAATGAGCTGCTTTCTAGTAAAATTAGAAATGTAGCTTGGTATGGAGTAGTACTCAAGAGGCTGAAGAGGCGCCCCTGCTAAGGGTGTAGGTCGGGTTAACCGGCGCGAGAGTTCAAATCTCTCCTACTCCGCCATTATAAAAAAATAAGAGCTTATAATATAAGTTCTTTTTTTATTGATTAATTAATTATTTATTCACAAAAAAATCAAGCTTTCGCTTGATCCATAATCTAATTTGGTGACCCGTACGGGATTTGAACCCATGTATCCATGCGTGAAAGGCATGTGTGTTAAACCGCTTCACCAACGGGCCATAAAATGGTGGGCCTGGGGGGACTTGAACCTCCGACCTCACGCTTATCAGGCGTGCGCTCTAACCAGCTGAGCTACAAGCCCACTTTTGCAAGTACTCTTTAATTCTATCCTATTTTTATCAATAATGCAACTATTTTTTATCTTTTTTTCACAAAATTTGCTAAATTACAGTTTTCTATGAAAAAAAGTTGGATTTATTCCAACTCTTCCTCTTCAATATTATCCAAGCCTATAAATTCATTTTCCAAAGTAGTATATTTAGTTTCAATTTTTTTAGCATCAGCAGTTTCTAATTGATACCATCCATTTTGAAACATTAATTCAAAAGTTTCTCTTTGAAGTTTACTAAATGTATCAAAATGTTTTTTTAACTCTTTATATAAAACATCGTTACTTGCTTCATTAAGTATAATTGCATAACTTGATACCGATTGTTTTAACGTTCCTAATAAACGATCTAAATAGTCTTTATCATTTAATTCAATTGAGTTAGGTACCAAGGTTTGTTTATTTTGAATTTTCATTTGCGCCTCCTTGTAAAATATCAAGAATTTCGCTCATAATTGTATAAAATTCTTTTGCGGCTTTTTGTAAATGTTTACTAATTTTTTCATCTTCAACTAGTTCAATTGCTTCGACGGTATTTTTATAAGCCCCATAATTCCAATTAAACATATCCTGAAGATATTCTAGATCTTTTCCAGTTATAATATCTGGAACTTTTTCATATTTTTCCATAAATTCCTCCTAAAAATATTATGGTCTAATTCTTAGAAAGGATACATATCATGAAGAAAACTTTTAAGAAAAATATATATAAGCAAATTAAATTATTTACAATAAAAGAATAACTATAATTCATTGACCTAATCAATAATTCCAACAAAAAAAGGTTAACTTAAATTAACCTTTTAAATTTCCCTATGGTGGGCTGTTAGGGATTCGAACCCTAGACCCACTGATTAAGAGTCAGTTGCTCTACCAACTGAGCTAACAGCCCATAAAGAACATTACTTATTAAGTATAACACAACATTTTCTAAAAATAAAGATTTTTTTATTTCTTAGAACTAAAAAACAGACTTTACATTGATAAGTCTGTTTTCATATTTTAAAATCTGCCCCCACCGGAGCCGCCACCGCCGGAGAATCCTCCGCCTCCAGAAAAGCCACCGCCGAAACCACCGCCTGATGAACTATTAGAGCTTGCAATTTTAGCATGAGCAGAATTGATAGCAGCATTAACAGTCGAGGCTACATTATCATTGATTAATGAATTGATAACAATATAATCATATGCTGAAAGTCCATTATCATAATTTTCAATATTAGGGACTTTAATTTCCATTTCTTTTCGAAGTTTATCTGCGAGTCCAAAGATGTGAGCATAAACTAGATATTTTTCCCATAGGGCAATTTGAGGTAAATCTCTTTCTGCAAAGTTACCAAAATCCTTAATAAAATTTTTAAGCCCATTCCATTTATTATAAAGATCAATTCCTAGTTTGGTTTTTTTAGTACATAAAACGACATATAACAAGCAAAAAATTCCAATCAAAAAGAAAAATACTGGTAAAGCTGAATATTCAACAAAAAACGGGATTATCAAGGCCGGAAATGCCGATATGATTGCTGCCCAAACTTTTTGTTTAGTATTCTTTTCATAAAACTGGCATTTTTCTGCTTCATTACGAGCATTCTTAATCCATTTATTATATTTCTTTATAAATTTTTCTGATTCACTTGTTGAATGTGATACTTTTTTTAAGTCATCTAGTTTGAATTCATGGCCGTTGCCAAAGTCATTTAAAAACCAAGTTCTTAACTCTGTTTCTCTGTCAGTTAAAGGTTCCTTTAAATTATTATCGTTACTAATCAAGGTATATGCTTTAACAATCTTCTTAGTTAATAATCCTTTTTCTTCCTCGTTTACTTTTATTAACAATCCTTTTTTATATATTATATTTAATAGAGAGGCCGAAAGCCCTTTCGAACTAATATTCCGATTCATCAGATACTCAATAATATCAGGAGAATGTTCAGATGGAAAATCACGAAAATATTTATGATTAAAATTGCTTTGATATTCTTTATCAAATCGATGATAAACTTTATGTAAAATATATAATTCCGTTATTCCCCATATTGTAATAACAAAATAATAAATATTTCGCATAATATGCGTTTTTTTCTGTTGTTTAACAATCTCTTCCTTTACCTTTTCACGATAAGCGTTAGCTTCATCAGCCAGTTTAGTTTCTTCATCAATAATTTGATTTAACATAGTTACGTTCGTTGTCTTATTGGTAGTTACTATAGTTTTATCAAAAGTCATTCGGATATCTACTGCTGTATTTGGCTCATAATCTTCGATATCAAAAGTAACATAATCTTTATTTGGCGATAAAGTTACGTTTCCCCAAAGCGGACCATGAGCCCAAGCCCGTAGATCACTGGTGCTTTTAGGAAGGATGACCGTAACCTTAACATTGTCCATAGCTTCGGTAAAAGAGCTATCTAGTAGATTAAGCCTTAGTTCTGCAATATCATTATGACTAACAACAACATTTTTAAGAATATATTCCAGATAAAACGCTTTATTTCTATTGCTAGGATTATAAAGCATAAAATCATGACTCGTAGAGTCCGTGCTTACCGTATAAACTAAACTATCCCCTTTTTGGGCAAAATCTACCTGCGAAAAGCACGTCCCAATTTCTGTTAAAGGTTTTCTCTTATCAGATTCACATACTCTAACTATTTCAAGATCATTTGCACTATAAAGCACAAAGTTGTTTTCAAAATACCTATAAGTTAGTTTTAAATTAAAACCATTATAATCGCCATCAATAGCAATGCTTTGGCGCACTAATAAATCGCCATTTTCTAATATTTTTATTTCCTCATCAAGGCGACTAGCATTTACAACTATAGGAGAAAAAAACAAAATTAAAAATAACAGATATTTTTTCATATTCACTTTCCTTTTAAAATTAAAAGGCAAATTGCTTTGCCTTAAAATTTAACACTTACGTTTTGTCTTTCGGCTTCAGAAGCTTCGAAAAATTTTTCTTTAGTAAAATGGAACATATTCGCAACTATATTTGATGGAAAAAGTTCAATCTTATTGTTTAAACTTAACACCGAATCGTTATAAAATTGTCGAGCATAAGTAATCTTTTCTTCAGCTGTTGAAAGTTCATTTTGTAAATTTAAAAAACTTTCATTAGCTTTTAAATCAGGATAACTTTCAGTTAAAGCAAAAAGCTTATTAATTGCTTGAGTTAATTCTCCATCCGCTTTTAGCTGTTCTTCAGGAGTCCCAGCAGAAAGATACTTATTTCGAGCATTAATAACTTTTTCTAAAGTGTCTTGTTCATGTTTAGCATAACCCTTAACGGTCTCTACTAAATTGGGGATTAAATCAAATCTTCTTTTTAATTGAACATCAATCTGACTTAATTGATCTTTAACTCGATTACGCAAAACAACTAAGTGATTTCGAGTTGAGATAATATAAAGCCCAATAAGTAAAATAATAGCTACTATTACTAAAACCACTATCAATGTAGTATCCATTTTTAATACCCTCCTTTACTATCATCAGTATATCATATATGTTTTTTCCAAACAAATAATTTTTATTTATTTTGCTATATAATGGTGATAAAATATTTAAAGGAGTTGTTATGAAAGTTAAATATCTAAGATTAAATAAAGAAGAAAGGAAAAAAGCTAAAAATAATTTTTATCAAACCGATACTGGGAAATACGTAAGAAAGCAACTTTTTTATGCCACCATTTGTTCAATCTTATGTGTAGTGGCGTCAATATATTTAATTTATGACGCATTTGCTAATAACTTATCTTTAATGGAAAAAATTTATAGTATTTGCATTCTTATTATTGGCTTTTTTCTCTTAGTCGCAAGAAGGAAAATCTTTATAAAGAAAGTTAATGAATATGTAATTAAAACTAAATAATGGTTTAATTACATATTTTTTAATATGGGAAATAATATTAAAGAATTGGAAATTGAAAATATTATTTGGTTGATATATATTTTTATATCAATTTTGGCGATTGTATCAAACTTTTATGAAAAAAGGTTTTATCATTTTCGCACTTTTCAAGACAAACAAAAATATAGATATCTAAATATTACTATTTTTGTCATAGCAATTATTATTTATCTATATTTTTTATATCGAAATCTTAAACACGTTAATAATGGAAACTATTCTTTCTTAGCAGTTTTTGCTTCGGTATTATTTTTAATTGCTGGAATAATCACCCTTTATATTGAATACCAAACAGCCCAGGACGAAGGTATTGCCATCATTTAAAGTCATAATACATTTCATGCAATTGTAAATTAATGCCTTTTAAATTAGCTAAATCCGTAATACTAAGTACTTGGACATCAAGTAAATACAAAGTATCAATTAAGGCCACTGCCGCATCAATAGAGGTTTGATAAGTATCATGGAATAAAACGATCGAACCATCACTATAATTATTTAAAACATAATCAATTATATATTGAACATCTCGATAACGCCAATCATTGGTATCTAAATCCCATCTAACGAACACATTATCGATAGCATTCAAAGTCTTTTTATCATAAGCGCCATAAGGCGGCCTAGTAAGTTTGAGTTGGCCACCTCCGGTAATCTCAGATAGAATTTGATTGGAAATAGCAAATTCTTCTTTAATAACAGCTTCACTTTGCATCGTAAAGTAAGCATGTTTATAACTATGGTATCCCACTTCACTATGGGAATCATAAACAATTTTAACTGTGTTAGCATCATTATATAATTTATTACCTACCATAAAAAACGTAGCTGTCATCTTATAGTCTTCAAGCGCAGCAATTAATGCTTGGGTTCTTTTGCCATTAGGCCCATCATCAAAAGTAAACGATATACTAACTTTATTAGGATCATAAATAAAACCATTTTCATTTTGAACCTCAGGATTAATATGAATCGAAAATTCAAGATAATCCGCAATTTCTTTATAATACATTTTCAAATTAAAAGTTCGTTTAGTATTTATTAAATGAATTACATTATAATTAACTTCTAAATAATCATCTTGAAAGACATAAATTTTTTCAGCAGCCGATAGTAAAAGTTCAACATACTTCTGAGGATACTTTAAAAGAAGCAATTCCCTTTCTTTTTCTAAAAAATCCTTTTCACATTCATCTTTTATCAACTCATTAATTGTAATTTCTTTTTTCTGAGAGATACTAATAAAATGACTTTCGATATTTCCTTCATTAAGATAAACAATATTACCAAATTCTCCTGCAAAAATCGTTTGTTTCTGAAGCTCACCAGCAAATGCAAACTGGCTTATAACATCATTAATATTAACCTTTTCATTAAATTCTGAATCTTTACTTAAAGAAATCGGATACATTAAATATAAAATACTTACTGCTATCACTAATAAAAAAACTATAATTTTTTCTACTTCCGTGGCTTTAATTAATTTTAATTTGAAATGATTATCATTATTAGACATACTTTGATACTTCCTTATATCTATCATATCAAATTAAATAATAAACTTCAATTTATCTACGATGATTAAAAAAATAAATTAAAGAAACTAGCAATATGATTATAAAACCAGCGATAATTAATATCGCCATCCATAAAGGCAAATATTCTTTAATATAAAACCAATTATTAAAATTCCATATCAAACATGGAATATAATACCAATATGACCAGTTACGACTGATTACTAATGTTTTTAAGTACTCAGAAGCAAAGAAAATAAGGTAAATTCCTATTAGCGTAAGATTTCCCTTTTTTGTTATTGTCCCGATTAACATACAAAGTAAATTTAGTGAAATAAGCATTGGTAAACATTTTCCAAAACTAATAAAAATATCGCCTAGAATCCTTATGTTTCGTAAAACATCACCACTTAAAAGAAAAGAAAGGTCATAGGAAAACAAAAAAGAGCAAAGAAATAAGCCAAAAAGATATAATAGTAAAACAATTATTTTCCCAACAATCGCATTTACGGAAGAAAGGTCATTTATCGTTCCATATGCATACTCATCAGTTATTAAAACACAGGCATAGTATAGCCCTAATACTAAATATAAAAGAAGGTATTCATTTATAAAATTATTATAAAGCAAAAGAATCTCCCCATCTAAAAGATAAAGAATATTAACTAATAAACTATAAAGAAAGGCCCAAAATAATGAGAAATATATGAATTTACTACAAATTAATTTATATGATTCACTTGCTAAATATTTAATCATGTTGACCTTTCAAAAAAACATTTTCAATTTTACCTAAGTATGGGCCTTTATTAGCGTATAAATCAAATTCTAAAATCTTCCCCTCATTATTCAGAATCAATAATTTATTACAATACATATCGAGCTCGTGTAAAATATGGCTTGAAATAACGATTGTTTTACCAAGTGACTTTAAGAATTTAATAATATGACGAAATTCACTTATTTTCTTAGCATCTAGTCCATTTAACGGCTCATCAAAAAGATAAATGTCACTAGATTTGAGCAAGCATTTTGCGATTCCTAGCCGTTCTTTCATTCCTAAAGAATACTTTTGATATTTAATATTCTTATCTTTTGTTAGGCCCACCATAGCTAAAGCTTCTTCCAAAGATAGCAAAGATTTTCCAGGTAATTTAGAAAAATACGCAAGATTTTGGTAACCTGTTAAATAAGGATAAAACGCTGGCTTTTCAATTAAGAAACTGACCGTATAATCCCTATTAAAAATATTTTCTTTAGTTAATTTGGCTAATATTTTTAGAAGGGTTGTTTTACCAACCCCATTGTATCCTACTAACGCCACAACGTCTCCCTTTTTAATCTCAAAGCTAATATTATTTAAAATCATCTTTTTGCCATAATAAAAAGATAAATTTTCACAAGAAAAATTTTCCATTTTGTCCTTTCCAATTTATCTTCTTCTATCTTATATATTACAGATTACTTCCCAATTTCCTTTTTATTTTGACTATATTTTTCTTTCAAATTATATAAAACATTTAGCGCTTCGATTGGAGTTAAATTAAGAGGGTCAATATCAGCAAAAATGTCTTCTGTCTTTATCGGTTTAGGATCTAAATCTAATGCTAATTGCACATTGTTTGTCTTCGTCTTCGCAGCATTATTTTCATAGCCTTCGAGGATTTCGCCTGCTCTTTTTATTAAAGAATCTGGCATATTTGCTAATGATGCTACGTGAATTCCATAACTTTTATCAACCGAGCCATTTTTGATTTTATGAAGAAAAACTAATTTATCATCTTCCATAGTGGCATCAACATGCACATTTTTAATTGAACGATATTTTTGATCTAATGAAGTTATTTCGTGATAATGGGTAGAAAAAAGCGTTTTACATTTAATATTTTCACTAACATATTCCAAAATTGCTTGAGCTAAACTAATCCCATCATATGTTGCGGTTCCTCTGCCAAGTTCATCAAAAATTATTAAACTATCCTTTGTTGCATTTAATATAGCATTATTTGCTTCCATCATCTCGACCATAAAAGTACTTTGACCAGCTACTAAATCATCAGATGCTCCAATTCTTGTAAAAATCTTATCAATAATTGGTAGATTGGCTTCTTTGCAAGGAACAAATGAGCCAATTTGCGCCATTACAATCGTTATTGCTACTTGACGCATATATGTTGATTTACCACTCATATTTGGGCCGGTAATAAGCAATGTTGATGTATTTTCATCCATTACGCAGTCATTATCAACGTATTCTTCGTTTGATACCGCTTCCACTACTGGATGCCGCCCTCCAACGATTTTTAAAACATGTTCATTATTTAATTTGGGGCGGACAAGATTATAATCATCAGTTATTGTAGAAAATGATGCAATAACATCAATTTCGCTTAATTCGTCCGCGGTTTTCCGAACATCCAAAATATAGGCTTTCACTTTATCTTTAATGTCAATAAATAGTTCATATTCTAAATCAATAATCTTTTCCTCTGCATTTAAAATTAATGATTCTTTTTCCTTTAATTCTGGCGAAATAAATCTCTCACAATTTGCGAGTGTTTGCCGACGCTCCCAACCAAAATTTTCTTTCACTTCGCTTGCTTGGCCTTTAGATATTTCAATATAATAACCAAAAACTTTGTTAAAACCAATTTTGAGATTTTTAATTCCGGTCTCTTCCTTAACTTTAGCTTCGAAACCGGCTACATAGTCTTTTCCGCCCGCTCTAATTAACTTAAGTTCATCAAGATTTTGATTATATCCAGCTTTAATCATCCCGCCTTCTTTAACCCCAACCGGAGCATCTTCACTAATAGCCGATTCTAAAAGATTAAATAAATCATTAAATGTATCAATCTGGTAATCAAATCCTAACTTTTCAATTATTTCCTTAATTTTAGGCAAAGTTCCTAGGCTTTTCTTTAATTGCAACAAATCTCTTCCATTAAGATTTCCGTTGGTAATCTTCCCAGTTAATCTTTCAATATCATATACTTGATCTAGTAAATCTCTAAGCTCGTCTTTTAAAATGAATTCTTCATTAAGCTTTTCGATTTTATCATACCGCGAATTCAATACCTTAATATTTTTAATTGGATTAATAATCCATTCTTTAAGTTTTCGAGAACCCATTGCCGTTTTACATTTGTCTAAAAGCCAAATTAAAGAAAACTGCCGTTCCTTATTTCTAAGGGTCTCCACTAATTCTAAATTACGAATAGCATGAACATCCATCTGTAAATAATCATTACGATTAATAAGTTGAAGTTCTTGAACACCAGATAAATCCTTTAATTCAATATTAATTAAGTAATAATATAAATGTTTAACCCCCAGCTTTACTCTAGCATCAGAAACTTTAGTAAATAATGAATCGGATACATTATCATAAAGATTATTATTTATATTCACTTCTATATTATATCTGGTCTTCAATAGGTCAATTAGATTGGTTTCAACATTATCCTTTAAAACAATTTCCTTGATTTGATAATGCAGAATTTCATTAACTAGTTTTTGCAATTCTTTATTTAAGCTAATACTCATTAATTTTCCAGTCGATATATCTAAGATTGTTAAAACATAAATATCTGGATAAGTTAAAAGCGATGCAATATATGAAGCACTAAAACTATCAAGTAATTCAAGATCTGCGATTGTTCCTTTGCTTATAACGTCAGTAACTCCTCTTTTAACCATTCCTTTAACATTTTTCGCATCTTCAAGTTGTTCGCAAATAGCTACTCGATAGCCTTTATTAACTAATTTTTCAATATACCCTTTAACTGAATGATATGGCACACCACACATTGGAACTCGCTCTTCAAGCCCACCTACACGTCCGGTTAGCGTTAGTTCAAGTTCTTTTGATGCTGTTATTCCATCTTCAAAAAAGAGCTCATAAAAATCCCCAAGACGATAAAATAATAACTCGTCTTGATACATATCTTTTATTTCCATGTATTGAGCCATCATCGGACTCAATTTACTTCTATCTACTTCACTTCTTCTCATAATTATCTCTTGTTTACTATTTCTTTCTCATCTAACATCCATAATGGATTAATTTTATTTAAAACATGTATCTCTTCATTTTTCATTGCTTTTCGATTACTTTCCCGGACTTTTTGACTATCTACTAGATAATTAAAGTACCATAAAAAATAATGTAATTCTTCAGCATCTTTAGGTAAATCATATACTCCCGAAGTAATAGCTCGATTAACAATCTGACTAATAATTAAGTTTGATTTAACCATTTGCCCTTGGGCAACGGCATTTTCATATAAATCAGCATACATTAATCTTATTAAATACGAACGGTACATAATAAGGAGGTTAAGTTGTTTTACTATTTCAGGATTGCCACTCATTATAATTTTTTTATCAAGAATATTGACAAATGTCTCCGATGGCGATAGCCCTAATGTTTTTGCAAAATCAGTTATGATAGGATAAACACCTTTAAAAGCATCGCGTAAAAGATTAGCTAAAAATTGAATTTGTAAACTTGGTTCATATTTTAGCAATAGTCCATAAGATTCATCTTCCGGGTTTTTTCGTTCTTTTGGACTTTCTAAAAATGTGTAAAAAGACTTAATAAGTTCATTTGCAAAATGCTCATTTTCACTGAAAAACAACATTATTTCATCGACAGAGCTATTACTAAAATAACGGATTAAAGCATTATCGCGATTATAATTATACTTAATATAATTTCGGACTAACAGCAAAATTACTTCGTTTTTTTTAAATTCTTGATTATCTTGTAGACTTATAATTGATTGATATACATAATTAATGCAGTTACTGTCTAATAAATAATCAATATTTTCTTTCATGTAAGCATAAGGAGCTTTGATTTCTTTATAATTAATATTATTAGCTTCATAAATTCTAGCTAATAAATATACTTCTTTAATATCCATCCGCAAAACCACTCCCTTTAGCAAACATTAGTATACCATATATTCTTTTTAGATGCCATTTAAAAAATCTATTGCTTCATCAAAAGTTTTGACACATGCCATAGTAAAATTCATTTCAAATGTATTATAAATATTCTGGGCGTCCTCACAATTAGCTTCCGGAACTAAAAAGACATCAGCTTTTTTTCGTGCACCTAGCATTTTATATTTAATTCCGCCAATCGCACCAACGTTTCCGTCTTTATCAATCGTTCCGGTTCCGACAACTGTTTTTCCGCGTGTTAAATCTTCTGGAATTAATTGATCATACATCATTAAACTAAGCATTAAACCGCCACTCGAACCAGACTCTGAAGCTCGTGCGTTAAAATTAGTAGCTAAAGGCATTTGATAATCATATTTTTCAAAGAAAGTAATTCCGATAACTTTACGATTTTCATATTCATAAACATAAGCATACTTCTCCACCATCCCACTTTCATTTTTCACTAATAATGTTATTTTACTACCAATCTCAAAAGAGCCAATATATGCCCTTAAATCAAGAATATCTTTGCAATCTGTTCCTTCAATTTTCTCGATTTGGTCTAATTTTTCCAAATTAGTTCTAGCTTTATCGTCAATGCTTTTTACAACAATTTGCTTATTTTTAACCGCAACAGCATATCCAGCTTTTTTAAATGCCACTAAGGTCGCAGTATTAACCGAATTTTCTAAATCCATTTGGGAAATTTTTAAATTAGTTTCATAATCTTCATCATATGTAAGACTATCTTCTTCCTTTAGAATATCCCAATTGCTAAAAACACTTGCTAAAAACAAATTTGGCAAATTACCTCTTGCAACAGTAACATAACTCATATTATAACTACCGGTAATATCATCTCCACCTTCAACTGTAATTCTATCATTGAGGTTAATAATTCCACCCGGACGATACACAACATACGGAAGTGGATAATTACAAAGAACAATAATGATTAGCACAACAAAAAAATCCATAATAATTCTTTGATAATTTTCTTTCATAAATGCATATAATTTATCGAAATATTTTTTCATTTTTTTCACCTTATTAATTATAACAAACTACGGAGATTTTATGAATAAAAAATATGTGAATTTCATCTTACTTAGTGGCGTTTTAATGATAATTATTTTCGCTTTTGAAAAAAGCCAAATTATTGCTCTATCAGTTACAAATAGCTTTAATATCTTTATTACGCGAATTTTTCCTTTTCTATTTATTATGATGGTCTGCAACAATCTTTTAACTTCCTTAAACTTTCCCTATTATTTAAGCAAGCTATTTCCCCACCCATATATTTATCTTTTTATTATGTCATTATTATCAGGTAGTCCGATAAATGCTGTTTTAATCAATTCTTTTATTAATCAAAAAATATTAACTCCAAAAGAAGGTAGTATTGCTCTTACATTTTCAACTTTAAATAATCCTTTATTTTTATTAAGTTATTTTAAACTAATTTTTCTTAATCAAATTACAATCATTAAACTCTTTTTAATAATTTACCTTTCTAATTTTACTATCCTCATTTGGGCAATAAGCAAAAATCCCAAACTAAAATATCAAGCACCTATTAACCCAATAAATATTCAAAAATCTTTGATTTTTGCAATAACTAGTTCAATTAAAAATCTGATTAATATTTTGGCAATTATTACATTTTTTAAATTAATATCTGATCTTTTTATTCCTCGAGATTCTAGTTACACAATTTTAATCAAAGGCCTTATTGAACTAACTCAAGGATTAAATGCTTTACCACAATTATTATTAACAACCACAATAAAAGAATTACTGGTAATCGTAATTCTTTTATTCGCTGGTTTTTCAATTCACATTCAGATATCCAATATTTTAGCAAATCATCCGATTAATTATAAATATTTTTATTTATCTCGGCTAATCTTATGTATCTTTGGAGTAATTATAGTTCTTAGTACATAACTGAGAAAACAAGATCATCGATTGTATTATTGTTATCAATTAATCTTCCGTTATGATAATATATCATATTATTTGTATTTTTGGTATAGACTTCAATATTACATTCATGAAGAGTCTTATCATAAGTTCGAACAATTTCACATTTCGGCGTTGTCGATAGCGTTCCTCCTTTAATATTCCATTTATTTAAAATGGTAGATCCCTTCGCAAATTCTAAAATAGTATATTTTCCTTCACCATCAGCAAGAACCTGTAAAGTGTATATAACACTGCCCCCAACTGCAGACCGGAAATAAATTTTATTACCAGAGTAATTAACAGATTTAATATTTACATCCGAAGCAATTGTAGTTTCAATCTTATCAATTATTTCAATTCTTTGTTCTTGATTAACTGACGCAAAATAATCATTATCTTTTTGAAAATTTACATCCGAAAGAAGTTGATACATAAAAATCATAATTACAGATATTAAGGCTACACTTACAATTAATTCAATAATGGAAATCCCTTTATTATTTAGTTTCATGTTTCTCCTTTCTATCTAATTGCTATTGTATAAGGGTTATCTTCACTTCCTGTACCACCGACATATAATACATTTTCTTTTAAGTAAACAACTGGTCTAACCGCTAATGAAGTAGTTATTAAAGTAGTTCCCAAATTCCCAGATGCGGTTATTATATTCATTGACGATGCGGCTGCAGACGGCGTAATTGTCCATTCTGATACATAATTAGTAAGCCAGTTATATGGTAAACAATCCCCATAGCTATAAAGATAATTTGAACTTCTCGAGCAAGCACTAGCTAAAGAGGCAAAGCCATAATCGCTGGGATACATTAGGCCAACATTAGCAATATCACTTAGCCCGCTTTGTTCATAATTGTATTGATTAATAAGACCACTATCATAATAATTGTTATGCGTTCCTTTTTTCCAATATACTGGTTCAATCATATCCCGACTTTGAAGTGTCAGTCTTGATGAATAATAAGTATTATTTAAATAGTTTTTAAGTAAAGATGCGCCATAATCGTTTACCGTATTATCAAATGGTAAAGTTAGATTATTGGCATTAACACCAGAAATTGGGAGTGGCTCGGAGCGAATTATTTTAACTAATTTTTTACCGGTAATAGAATGAACACTGTCATTAAATACGCCAATAATCCGCCATTTTTCATTATTAAATACTACGTAGTTGTTAGCATTTTTGCCTTGATAACGAATTCCATATTCATCTACTACTTTCCATGCGGTTTGGCTTGAAGTCCGATCCACAAGCGAAGTTAAATGTTCATATAAGAAATCACTACTTGCATAAGGATCATAGATTTCCGTATTTTTTTGTTTAATATCATTCTTATAAATTGTAAAATTAAAGCGATTATTTATATATGTTGTCATCACTAATAAGAGCAATAACATAATAACAATGAAAAACGAATAAATAATCGAAATTGAAATAAACCCATTTTTCTTTATCATAAATACACCCACGATAAGTAATACGCATTTTCGCACGCCATATTAAAATTGATTTTATCATCTGCATTATATTGTCTCATTTTATCTTCATCAGTTCCAGTAGTATAATGGTTTCTTACTTTTTCTAATATACACTCAGAATATTTCCCTTTACCAACTTGAATAACGTTATTACTATCAACTGCAACATCACCATTTTTAGCTTCATAAATAAGAGATATTAAAATTCCTTCATGATTTTTATATTTCCCGCCTGTATTGGGTACATCTAATGTCAAAATATAGTCTTGTAAATAACTAAAACCGTGGGCATTAGCAAATCTCAAAGTTGTTTTGCACTTTTGATCAGGAGTCCTTTCTCCAGTTTTAATGCAATTTTTTAACGTTTCAATATCAGAAATTTTAAGATAAACCAATCGATAAAATTTATATAAATCTTGGGCGGCACTAATTAACGAATTGTCTTTGTAAATATCACTTTCAATATTAAAAACATAAATATACATTCTTTCGTTTACAGGAGCTAGATTCATTTTATAATCAATCGCATTATTAAATTTAGAATAATCTAAAGTTAAATCTAAAACATCGCGAATATGTTGAGTTTTATATACATAAGCAATATCATCATGATAAAGCCGGCGTTGCTCTGTTATAACAACACTGCTATATGACGAATAAAGAAAAACTAAAGTTGTCATTAAAATAACAACAGTAATGATTGTTTCTATAAATATAAATCCCTTATTATTCATACTCTCTACCTTATATAAATTATAACAAAATTTATTTCAGAAAAAAAGTACCTTTAAAAGATACTTTATAAAGATAATTGGTATGGCGATGTCTGCGAACCATCGCCAGCATCAATAATTACATCGCCATTTAAATATAGCATTGGTCTTATAATAAATTCGTTGGTTAGTGACAAAATATGCAATACTCCACTTGAGTGTATAGAAAGCGCACTATGTAATAGTCAGAAATCGGAGATATTACCCATTCACTTTTATTAGCGTTGGCCAATAACCAATTATAGTTTGCCTAAAGTTAAAAATAAAATTATCAATCCCCAATTTTATTCATTATCTTCCACCTCTTAGGTTTACACTTGTTTTATTTACCTATACTTAATTGCCCCCATACTATCAAAAAAATCCAGCCTTTTTTGTAAATTTACATCAATTTCACTTACACATAATAAAACTAGGATGGTATCCTAGTTTTAAGTACAAAAACAATTTTCTTACATAAAATATACCAGGTGATATATATGTGCCCTCCAAGAAGACCTGGTTTTGCTGTTTTTTGTATTCTTATTTTATCAGTCTTAATCTTTTATCAATTAATCTTAACTTTATTTTTACCTTTTCGCTTTAATGTTTTTATTTTAATTGTCGAGATATGTTTATTATTCTTCTTCCTCTTTAAAATAGTATGGCCTTATTAACTTTTCAGTTCCATAAATATAACTAATATTTTCTTTAACCAGTTTAGTATTATTAAATTCATTATCAGATAATTCAAAAATCATAGGAAGACTTATCAAAATAAAAAGCAATTTTTTTTCACTTTCCAAAAACTCAAAATGATTAAAATATTTTTCTAAAAAAGTAGCAAAATCATGATTTAAATATTCTTTTTGATATAGATGAACAAAATCAATTATCGGCGTATCAATCTTATATTGATCCCAACTAATTAAGGCACTTTTTTGTTGATTATAAATAAAATGCTCTAGCGCTAAATTGTTGTGGACGACAGCAACCCGAGCTTTTTCCTCATCTTTAACTAGGTTATACCAAGCATCAATTTCTTCCTTACAAAAAGCTAAACTTTGCCTAACTTTATAATAATTTCGGGCAAATAAGTATTTACTCGGACTTACAAATTCTTCTTTACAAATATTTAAAAAAAGACTTTCATAATATGATGATAAGTAACTAATATTACTATGGACGGCATCATATATTTCTTTAAAACCATCTAAAGAAGCTTTTTTATAATAGACAGTCTTATTATGCAACGAAGCTAAAAGAGCAGCCATTTCTTCAAGTTTTTGTTCCTCGGGAATCGCATCTTCTTCAATATACTCAAAAACATTTTCTTCGTTTCGATAATTATGTTTAATTTCAGGAAAACTATCAAAACCGCGATTATGCAGATAATTAAATAATGTAAATAAATCTTTATTTTGTTTTTTAATGACAAATTTTCCCGATGAACTATCAACAATTGTCACATGATTATTAAGAGTATATCGATATGGTTTATAAATGCTTTTAAGAATATCTAAGCTACTCATTGATAATTGGAATAATTAATTTATCATTTTTTGTAAGATTACTTGTATCATTAATTTTTTCTAAATCATCTTTAGTTACTTTATAAGTTAAAGCTATACTTTCAAGGGTTTCAGTTTCTGAAACAATATGAATATGATATGTCATATAATCATTTTCCGTTTCAACTCCTGATACCATTTCGGGACTTACTTCCTTTAAAGGCGGTAAACTGTCCTCTATTATTTCTGTTAGTTCATTTTCTAGAGAATCTGGTACCCGAGGTTCATTGTCCTTTTCTTTGTCTGATTGTCGAACTTCCGGATTTTCCACTGGTTCTATTTTGGAAAGTTCAATTAAATCCATCGGATCTTCAACAAAATCTTCGGTAATAATCTCTTCGCGAATATCATCCGCAGAAATAATATAATCAATCATTACCGTCATTTCATTGCCATCAATATCATAAGTAAAATTATCAATACTAAATTCCAAAGAATCTCTTTCAATACGATTCGTAAGTTCTACATTAAACGGAATAGTAAATTTAAAATCGGAAGTATTGACGCTTAGCTCATGTTCCTTATAAGTTCCACTTACTAAAAAATTGCCCAGCACTTCCGAATCATTTTGGGTAATCTCATGTTCTAAAGAGATACTACAAATTTCTTTTACTGGGCAATTAAATTTCACTTTACTTTCAAAAGGTATTATACAGTTCATCTTATCATCTCCTATCAAAAGATATGATAAAACATTATTAATATGACTTTTTTAAAGATTCTTATCTTTCGAATCAATAATTATTGTAACAGGTCCGTCATTTGTAATGCTAAGTTTCATGTCAGCACCAAAAATTCCGGTAACACAAGGAACAATTTTATTGAATTTTTCATTAAACTCTTCATATAATTTACTAGAAAGTTCGCCAGGCAACGCTCTAATATATGACGGTCTATTTCCCTTAGCGGTTTGGGCATATAAAGTAAATTGCGATATTGATAGAATACTTCCTTGCACCTCAATTACGGACTTATTCATAACCCCGTTTTCATCATCAAAAATTCTTAAATTAGTAATTTTTTTGACAATATAATCGATATCTTCGGATGTATCGCCTTCGGTAAAACAAGATAAAACGACCAAGCCGTGATTTATTTGATTATATATTTTGTCAGCAATTTCTACACTGCTTTCTTTACTTCTTTGAACTACTACTCTCATTTTCGGTAAACTTCCTTTACATATCTTAATTTATTAATGTTTTTAATGACGTTTTCAATATCACTTGTATCTTTTACTTTAAGATCAATTCGATACACATTTTCTTTTTGCATATCAATAGTAACAATACTTAAATTTTCCGTTGTAATAACCGCGATTAAATCAGATAATTTATTTTTATCACTCGATATTTTAACTATTATACTTGTAAAATATAAATTATCTCGATTTCCGGACCATGATACTTCAACCATGCGATTATTGTAAATAGATACATTCGCACAATTTTTTCGATGAATAGCTATTCCATCATTTTTAGTAATAAAACCAACAATCTCATCATTTTTAACTGGATTACAACATCTAGCCAAATGGGTTAAAATTGACACTTTATTATCTACTAAAATATCTGATTTATGATTAATATTTATATTACCACTTTTTTTAGTTACTAACGTATCTTCAGAATCTTCGTTTCCAATTACATAATTAATGACAAAGTTTGCAGTATATCTAAATGATCCAATAGATACATAGATATCATCTAAGTCCTTTAATTTTAAACCAGTACAAATTTTATCAATATTTTCTGAAGATAAAATATCTGTAATGGATAATTTTCTTTTACGAAGTTCTTTTTCTAAAATTGTTTTGCCTTTTAAAATATATTGTTCTTTATCAATTTTTGAAAAATATGCTTTAATCTTATTTTTGGCTTGACTAGTTTTGACAATGTTAAGCCAATCTTTATTAGGTTTAGCATTAGGATTAGTCATAACTTTGACAATATCATTTTCCTTTAATACGCTATTAATTGGTACCATTTGATCATTAACAATTGCTCCAACCATAGTGTCACCAACTTTTGAGTGAATCCTATATGCAAAATCAATTGGAGTTGATCCTTTAGGAAGTTCAACAACATCGCCTTTAGGCGTAAAAACATAAATTAAGTCAGATAAAATATCGCTATCGATTACTGATGTAAATTCCGTATCAGCACTATTTTCCGTATTTTCAATAATGCTACGATATAACTCAAGTTTTTGTTCCATCATGGTTTGAATCTTCTTCGCGCCTTTTTCTTTATATGACCAGTGTGATGCAATACCTTTTTCAGCAATTTCATCCATTTCATAGGTTCTTATTTGTACTTCATAAAGCCGTCCGCCTTCACCAAAGATAGTAGTATGAAGTGATTGATACATATTTTCTTTAGGAACAGCTATATAGTCTTTAAACCGATTTTGCATTGGGCGATATTTCGAATGAATTAACCCAATTACAGCATAACAATCACTTTCTTTTTCTACAAAAACTCTTAAAGCTAAAATATCATAAATATTTTCCCATTTTTTGCCATTACTAAGTTTATTATAAATGCTATAAACACTCTTAACGCGACCTTTGATTTCAAATTTAATATCATTGTCAATCAAAAGATGTGAAATACTATCTTTCATATCCTGAAGGTATTCATTTAACTCCTCAACAGTGTCGTTTAGTTTTTCTAAAATATCATTGTATACTTCTGGTTTTAAATAAAATAAACATAGATTTTCTAGTTCACTTTTAATAGCATTAATTCCTAAACGGTGAGCAATTGGCACTAAAACAGATAACGTTTCATTAGCTACCTTTTTTTGGTGTTCTTTAGAAAAACATTCCATCGTCCGCATATTATGAAGGCGATCTGCTAGTTTAATAAATAATACTCTTACATCTTCGCATAATCCAACCATTACTTTTCGTAAATAAATTGCACTATTTTCACTTTCATCAATCATTTCTAAACGATTAATCTTTGCCACAGAATTAATGATAATATCCACGTCTTTACCAAAATTACTTTCAATAATATCGCTATCAAAGTCACTTGTGTCAGCACACTCGTGTAAAATGGCACTAATAATAGTCGTCACATCAACGTTTAGGCTTAACAAAATATTAGCTACCTCAAGGCAATGGGTTATTTCGCTTTCGCCATTTTTTCTTTTTTTATCTTTTAATAATTCTGATGCCACATCATACGCTTTTTTTACAAGTGGAACATCACTGGGATTTTTAATTTTTGCAATAAATTTATCTATTGTTATAATCAACACGTCCTTTATTTGGTTTTATTAATATAATCTTTTAATTTTACTTCATCAATTTTCATAATATCACTAACCATGTCATATATACTTAAATTTTTATTATCAATCCATACACTTTCTTTGAGAAAGTTCCATAAATCAATTTCTCGAACTTCGATTCCTTGGCGAAGCAATTCAACCTTACGCGTATTAAATGCTGGATATAATCTCGTATATAATTCATTTAATGATGAAAACTTAAATTCTTCCATAAAATCTATCTTCTTCCTCAAATATTATACTAAATTTTTATAAGTTATTCAAATATTTGTATTCATTTAAAAACCCCTGTAGGGGGTTAAATTATTTTAATCATTTGAACAATTGGTATTTCTATTTTAGTTTATAGGGATTTTCTGCAGAGCCGTCCCCCGGCTCTATTCCTACATTTGCTTCCAGATACAAGACAGGACGCGCCGAATGATTGAAGCTGGCGCCGTGGCTGCTGACATATCCACCTGATTTGCCCAGCATAATGAACGCACCGCCGGCATAGCCAGCAATCGGAGATATAAACCATTGCATGCCGGGCGAGTATAATAACCAATCCACCGCTCCACATGAGCCTCCATAATTATATACCGTTTCTGTATTTTCATTATTACACGAACTTCCATAGGCTGCGTATCCATAATCACTTAGATACATTAGTCCTATTGCCGCTTCTTTAGCCGCATCTGCGTCTCCTTCGATACCATTTCTGTATCCCGCAGTTCCTGTATTTCTTTCTATTTCATACCATCCTGCTGCATATAGGGTTTTATGCGTGTCAGAATCTGTTCCTCTTAAATGCCATAGGGAATACTTTCCGTTGTGTTCTGCTATCATCTCTTGGGCTGTTGTTGATAGCGAACTTAAATATTCACCATTTAAATATTGATTTAATGTTGAGTTTACCCAGTCGTTTTCACTTTCCAATGAATCATAAATAGAAATACAATCACCATCGCTGTTAGCATCATCACAATCCCATGCCATTTCTGTTTCTAGTGGTGTACTTCTGGCTATCTTGGTATATTTTTTACTTGGATCTAGTCCTACATCTGTTCCATCAAATACTCCAATTATTCTCCATCTTTCACATGTTGATGTATCATTATCATCTGTGCAATTATACCATACATAATTATCTGGATCTTTTCCTTCATATCTTACCCCATTTTGATTAACTACTCGATAAATAGAGCCATCTTGACTTGATGTATAATCTTCTGATCTTTCTAAAGCAAGAACTGTTTCTGATAAACTCTTTTGCGTTTCCTTAAAATAAATTTTACATTCATCATTACCTTTTATTATGTATTTAATAGTTCCTAAAGCAGAATCATAATTACTAACTTTACCTCCACCTTCGCAGTATGTTTTATTTTCATCAATACTATAGCTTCCAATTGGTACACTGTTATTTTCTATGCAATTTTCTCCGGCTAAATCACACACTAAAAATGCCATGTTACTTTTTTTATCATTTATAAAATTTTTATTTACTACTTCATCATTTTTTCTAAAAAAAGATAATCCTAAAATTATAATTATAAATCCTAAAATAATTATTAAAGTTTTTTTCATTTATTACGCCTACCCTTATTTTTCCGCATAATATCAAAAAAAAAAAAAAAAAAA
>SVAN01000025.1:0-3621 GCA_015059375.1 Bacillota bacterium
CTTTATTAATTAATAAGCCACCGGTCGGAAAATCTGGACCATTAACATATTTTAATAAATCTTTTACTTTTGCTTCTGGATTTTCTAATAAAGCAATAGTAGCGTCCATAATTTCATTTAAATTATGCGGGGCAAAACTACAAGCCATAGCAACGGCTATACCCATAGTGCCGTTTACTAATAAATTAGGAATAACCCCCGGAAGATAAACTGGTTCTTCTTCTTCATCGGTATAAGTTGGTTGCCAATCTACCGCATTCTTTTTAATATCATTAAGAACTTCTTCACCAATTTTAGATAATTTACATTCAGTATATCTATGTGCCGCAGGGCTATCGCCATCTCTACTCCCATTATTACCATGAAAATCAATAAGTGGGTATCTCATACTCCACTTTTGGCTCATCCAAACTAATGCGCCATAGATAGAACTATCACCATGGGGATGAAATCTACCCATTGTGTCACCTACTGGCTGAGCACATTTTACGAACTTTTTATCATTGCGATAACCCTTATCAAACATATCCCAAAGGATTCGTCTTTGTACTGGCTTTAAACCGTCTTCTGCGGAGGGAATAGCTCTATCTGTAATTACGCTTAAACTATAATCTAAAAAACTTTGTTCTACTTCATCAATGATTGGCGTTTTAATAATATCAAACATCTACATTAGCCCTCCAAGCATTTTCTTCAATAAACTTTTTGCGAGAAGTTACATTTTCACCCATTAAATTAATAAAAGTATTTGCTACTTTTTGAGCATCTTCCATAGTAATTTGTTTAAGTGTTCTTGATTCTGGACTCATAACTGTTTCAGCTAATTCTTCATAGTCCATTTCGCCTAAACCTTTATGGCGATTTAATTCAAACTTTTTAGTAGTTGTTCTTCTAAACTCTTCTAAAGCAGCATCATCTTTAAGATATTGGATTTTATTTCCCATAATAACTTTATATAAAGGCGGTACAGCCGCATAAATATAACCTTTTTCGATTAATTCAGGGGCAAACTTCCAGATAAAAGTTAAGAATAAAATCCTAATATGACTACCATCAACATCCGCATCGGCAGTAATGATGATTTTACCATATCTTAATTTATTTTCATCAACAATAACTTTTCCATCTTTAACTTCAAGACCAAAAGCATTAATCATTCCATCAATTTCTTTATTTTGAAGCGCTTTATGAATATCAACTTTTAAGGTATTAAGAATTTTACCTCTTAACTGGAAAATCGCTTGTGTAGTTCTATCTCTACCCTCTTTGGCAGAACCGGCCGCAGATTCCCCTTCTACAATAAAGATTTCACATTTACTTCTATCATGGGAACTAGCATCCGATAAAGTGCCCGGTAAAACCGCACGTTTTTGTTTTTCTTGTTTTCTTACGGTTTCTTTTGCTTTTTTAGCTTTTTCTCTTGCCGTTCGCGCCAATAAAGCTTTATCAATAATCGCTTTAGCATCATTCTTATTAGCATTTAACCATGTTTCAATTTCTTTGGATACTAATCTTTGTACGATAGTTCTTGCTTCACTACTAGATAAAATATCTTTAGTTTGTCCTGAAAATACTGGACGCGGCATAATTAAAGATAAGACTAAAGTTAATCCCTCTTTTAATTCTTCCCCTGTAAGATTAGCATCTTTTTCTTTTAAGATTTTGTTATCACGAGCATATTTATTTATTACTTGTGTTAAAGCGGTTCTAAAACCGGTTAAATGTGTACCGCCACTATTTGGAATAGAATTAGTATATAATCTATAATTATCAGTATAACTATCGTTATATTGCATTGCTAATTTAACACCAATTCTATCTTCTAAAGTTTCGGCATAAAATACTGATGTTAAAGTATTTTTATTTTTATTTAAATCATCAATATAATCTTTAATACCATTTTTAGAATTAATTATTTCTTTTTCTTTATTTAAATATTCTAACTCAAAAACCATTCCAGGAGAAAGATAAGCTAATTCTTGAACCTGCCGTTTTAAAGCGTCATATTCTAATTCAATACTTTCTTTAAAAATTTCTTTATCTGGTTTAAAGATTACTGTTGTGCCAGTTTCATTAGACTTAAAATCTTCTACTTCAAAAGAAAGTAAATTTCCTCTTGAAAATTCTGCTACTGCTTTTTTATTATCTCTAATGGAAATTACTTTAAAAAATTCCGATAAAGCATTAGTAGCTTTTGCCCCAACGCCATGCATACCACCAGAGGTATTATACCCTGTTTTTCCTTCGGTATCAAATTTTGCCCCAGTATGAAGTTTTGTATAAATATTAATTAATGTTTCGCTACCATCTTTGGCTTTACCGAATGGAACACCACGACCATTATCTTTAATAGTAATTACATTGTCTTTATCATACTTAATTTGACATAAAGTACAATGACCGTTTAAATATTCATCTACACTATTGGAAATAATTTCAAGAGTAATATGTCTTACGCCTTCTGGGCCAACACTTCCGATATACATGCCTGGAGTGTGACGAACTGCTTGCATACTTTCTAAAGTTTCAACTTGTTCTACGCCATAATCCTTATTAATACTCATATTTCCTCCTTTTATTATTCTTATTATTTTATAAATATATAATAACATTTTTTTTATTATTTGTCAATAATATTTTTTATTATTAAATAATTAAATATATATTTTTACTCATATATTAATATTATAACATTATTTTTTCATTTTGTCAAGTAAAATAAAAAAAGGGAACTAATCTTTTTGATTAGTTCCCTAAATATTATTTATTTAATTTAACTTCTGATTCAATTCTTTGTGTTATATAAAGATTTAAATCGCCAACAGCTTCAGATAAATATTCTTCTGCTTCTTCAGTTAATAAATTAATAACTGCATTATAAGTCATAGTAAAAGCAACTTTCTATGCTTCTATATCAAATTGCCCCTATTTTTTTAAACTTTCAACATAAGTTTGAGTAGTAGCAATTACACAATCGGTAATAGTGCTATTTAACATATTAATATATTTCTTCTCTTTATCACTTTTAGCATTTTCTTTTAAAGCATTACTTTTATTATTAATAAAAGCAATTAAATAACCACTTAAAGCAATTAATAAAGGAAAAATACATAATTCAAAAATATCTTTAATTAAAACCAAAAGTTCTGGACTCATTTTATTTCACTCCTTTTTAGATTTTACATTCATCTAAATCAATTATTTCATCATTACCAGATAAATCTTCATCCAATTCAAAATCAAAATCATAATCAAGGGCAGAAGCATCTTGATATTGTGAATAAGTTTTCTAAGCATCTAAAAGTACAGATTCAAATTTAATACCATCTCTTGTATTTTCAGCCATGGCTTTTCTATAATAAAAAGCTTGACTTATACCATATGCGGTCCAAGGGAAAGCTACCATTGCGGCAAGCCAAGGTAAAGAACCGGTATAGCCCATATATATACAATAGAACGCTAAAATTAAAAAAGTTAAACTCATTATCCAAATGAGAATAGATTCCTATATAAGCAAAGATTTAGAAAATTCAGTTTTTTTCATATTTTCCACCTATTTTATTTAACAAATTTTTCAATCGCTCTATGAAGAACTACTACAAACTCTTCACGAGTTAAGAA
>SVAN01000025.1:3721-6296 GCA_015059375.1 Bacillota bacterium
TCCCAAGGCATTGTCTATATTGCTTCAACGGTATTTTTTGCCGTTTTGCCTATCCAAAAATTAAGTCCTGATTGATATGATTTATGATTATAATCGTTTTTATTAGTATTTGTTCCTAATAATTTTATCATCTAATTATAATTACTATCTGTTGGAAGTGGCTAAATATATCTTTTTAAATTAGGATTATTAGCTCCTGTACTATGCCACAAAATGCCGAGGGGTTTCATTTTTCTTGTTTGTTTATAACAAGTGCTATTGGTCTAAATACAAGTTAATGGTTTATTTTTAGAATTATATTTCAATTTTTTCCCTCCCAATAAAAAAAGACCGGATTATTTCCGATCTTTTTCTCTGTTATATCTAATGTGTTTATAAAATTTGTCTTTTTCTTTCAAATATGTTATCAAGTTTTGCTCTTCCGTAGCTATCATGTCTTTAAATGTATTTAAGTCAGACTCAATCAAGTGAATCTGTCTTCGCAACATTCTATTTTCATATGATTTTGGATTGAAATATTTACTACGATTCATAGAATAATAAGTCTGATTAAGAGCAGATAATTGAAGTTTTAAATCTCTTTTCTTTTCTTTTAAAGCTTTAATTCTAGCGCGCCTAAAAGCAATTTCGCAGCCTGTTTTTTCATTTTTCATATCAAAATCATCTTCATGGCATTCAGCCATGCCAACCCAAGTTCTTTCTCCATCGGTTAATTCGCAATATGCTATACCCAAGGTTTCATCCCATTCAAAATAAGGTTCTTTTGCCGTCATATATTTTCACTCCTAATATTTATATATAATTATTATATCATATTTTTATATTTTTGTCAAGGATATTAGGATTTTGATAAAAAAATTGCTATGGGCGAAAAAGTTTCAAATTACACTCGCTAGCTATGACTCTCTAAATATATAAAAATAAGAAATATTTATATAATTAAAATAGACCAATAAAAAAAGAAGTAAAGATTATACTTTACTTCTAATTAAATTAACAATATCGTCTAAATCCATAGGATAACAATCATTTGTTTCTGGACTTACATCAAAGCAATGCGGCCATTCTTCGTGAAAATGGTTAGTATCATGTGTATGTCCATGAATATTATAGTTTGGCTTATCATCATAATTCGCTACAATAGTAGGATAATGAGTTAGCCAAAATGTTTTCTTTTTATAATTTAATCTAAAACCATAATCTACGGCTTCAAATAATTCGCTTTCTTTGTAAGCTTTAATGCGCGCATCTGTATCATGGTTCCCTAACGCTAGATATTTACGACCTTTTAATCTAGCCACCAATTCACAGATTTCGTGCCCCGTAGCATTAAGTCCCAAATCACCTAAAATATAAACAATATCTCCTTCATCAACTACTTCATTATATCTTCTAATAAGTTCTTGGTTCATTTCTTCAACCGATAAAAATCCTCTTGGTTCATAAAGAAAATCTCTATCATGATAAAAATGAAAATCAGAACAAACAAAAATCTTATTCATTATATCACTCTTTCACTTCAATAATATTTATTTCTTTAAAATGGTATCTATGAAACTCTTCTTCAGTTGGCGGTTCAAATTGGCTATCCATTCGCATAATAGCGCTTTTCGGCACTAATTCAAAACCTTCTCTTAATTCATTTCGTTCTAAACTTTTTGTTAATGGCGTATTAAGCCAAATAACATTTAAGGTAGAATCTTCTGGAATGGATAAGGCATTTAATACTTTCATTCGACTTCGCTCATTAATATGGGTGGCGTCAATATAAATATTTTCAACATTTGGCTCGTCTAAGCCTTTTTGAATAGCATCAATAAATAATGAAAATACTTCTTTTTCTTTTGAAAAATAACTTTCATCGCCAATTAGATTTTTTCTAATAGCGTCTCTAGAAACGATCCAACTAGAATATCTTACATTATTTTTAATCCAAGTACTTTTACCCGATCCAGCTATCCCGGACATGAGCCAGACTTTCTTTCGCTTCTTCTGTGTAGACTCCATCCTTATAATCCTCCTTAAACTTTGCTACTTCAATTTCATTTTTACATTCTACATGATTACAATATTCTCTACAATGAATACAATATAATTTTTTTCTATGAAATTTTTCATGCTTTTTTCCATGTCGTCTTGGAAGTGGAATAGACTCTTCACCACAGTTCATACAAAAAAATCTGTGAATATCATAATTATTACTTGCCATATTTATCAACCCTTTCTTATTTATAATATTATTATAACATATTTTTTATAAAAAATCAAATAAAATCTTTGCGCCACTTTTTTACTAATTTTTTATGGGTTAAAAAGGCTTTAAAAATATTTTTTGAATGATGGTTTTCTAATACTTTGTTCCATTGAATGTCGTAATATGGATAATTGGCTTTTGCGCGATCTAATACTTGATATACTCTACTTTCATATTTTCCATTGATTTTTTCAGTTTTAATATAAAATCTAATAATATTTATATCATATGGGTCATGAATATAATCTCTTAAACTCATTTTTATTCCTCCAATCCAATAGAACAATCCTCAAAAGTATCAAGATTTAAAATACCTAATTT
>SVAN01000008.1 GCA_015059375.1 Bacillota bacterium
CTTTTATTGGCGAGAACTTTATCTCTAAAAGACCAACGTTATCCAATCACTTCAATCATAATAAAAAGAAGTGCAACAATCAACTACATTTCTGTAATTAATTATTACACTTTTATAGTACCAAAAAAGATAGTATTTAACTATAAAACTACCTTTTTAAACTTCTTACACGAGTCAACAATTTTTCTCCTTCTTCTCTAAGTTCAGGAGAATCAACTTTATTAACTAAACATCTATATCTTAATGTTTCATTATTGCCGATTTGAACACCACTTAAAAAATCTCTGAAATGAGTTAAATTAAAACCAATTCTTCTTAAAATATTTTCAGTATCTTCCTTTGAATATTCATCTTGTTTTTGAACAAAAGTATAATATAATTCTTTGGGCGCTACTATTCTTAAAGCCGGATCATATACAATATCATCTTTTTCTAACCAAGAATGCTGATAAAAGTGTTTAGATGTCATCCCAAATGAAGTTCTTTTATAGGGTATTCCTCCTTGTATTAATTTAAAATCCCCATTATATAAATTAAACATTATTGATAATGCATAACAATTACCAATAGTTCCATTATGATAATCAACATGTATATTATATTCTTTTTTCATTAGTTCATATATATTTTTAGAATCTCTTTCAATAACCTCTAAGATACTTTCGTCTATAGATGGATGAACTGCAATTCTATTACTTTGTAAATAACTAATTCTCTTTTGCGTTAAAACTTGTCTAAATTCTAGAAAATTATCGTGCAAAAGAAATTCTTTTAGTTCTTTTATTTTTTTATCATCCAATTCATATTGTTTATTAACATTTTCATTAAATCTTTTTATAATTTCACTTACAAAACTAATTGAAAACCTTTCATTTTTTTTAGTAATAAATTTTTTAAATAATCCCTTTTGATAAAATTTATATAGATTATTATTTTCTCTTAAGTAATTTTGTACATCCTCATTTTTGATTGCTTTTATTTTTTTATATTTTTGTGCAAAAATGCCTTCTTTAGTAATAACTGCCAGCGACGGGTCATATACAATATCATTATTTTTTAACCAAAAATGAATTTTTCCAGTTACAATATCAATACCTTTTATAATATCCCAATCTGGATTAATAGATGCTAAAATAAACGCTAAAATTTCATCTTTTGAATATACTTGTTCATTATAATCATATCTATAAAATTTTATTTCAGTTTTATCAATAGTGGGTTGAATATCTGGTAATAATTTAATATCATCTTCTAATCGGTTTAATAAATCATCACTATCTATAGATGGATGAACCAATAATTTAACATTTTCATAAGAAGATAAAAAGATTCTTTCTCTATGTTCAGTCAATAAATATCTTAATTTATCTATAGACATAATAACCCCCCTTTTAAGAATTGGGTTATATAGTAACATAAAATACCAAATTTCACAAATTAAAGCTCACTTTTAGAACCGAGAGGGATTAAAAGTTATTTCAATATTAACTTTTTTATCGGATGCACACATTTCATCTATCTCTTTTAAAGTGTTTTTTAAATATTCATCAAAAGTATATTTAATTGTAATTTGAAAGTTATATACATTATTTACTTTAAAAACTGCAGCAGGAGTTGGACCAAACACAATACTTTTTTTATCAAGTTTTCTACTAAGAATTTTCTTTATTTCAGTAGCTTTAACGCTTGCCAAATCATATTCTTTTGATTTAATAGATAGGATACAAATATAGGTATAAGGTGGATATTTAAGCTGATGACGTATATGCATTTCATAAAGATAAAATTTATTGTAATCATTTTCTTTGACATATTTTAATACTTCATTATCCGGATTAAAGGTTTGAATGATTACTTCCCCTGCCTTTTTGTCACGCCCTGCTCTGCCTGACGTTTGATATAAAAGCGCAAAAGTTTTTTCATTAGCTCTAAAATCGGGCAAATTAAGAGAGGTATCAGCGTTGATTACTCCTACTAAAGTGACGTTTTTAAAGTCTAAACCTTTACTAATCATTTGGGTACCAAGAAGTATGTCATATTTACCATCTGCAAAATCATCAATAATCCTTTGATAACTGCCCTTAGTACTCGTAGTATCTTGATCCATTCTAACTAATTTAGCATTCGGATATATCTTAGATAGTTCTTCTTCGAGTTTTTCTGTTCCTAGCCCTAAATAATTAAGGGCTGCTTCATGACACTTAGGACAAACATCATCCTTTTTAATTACATAGCCACAATAATGACATCTTAAATTATTAATAGTTTTATGATAAGTTAATGTTATATCACAATTTGGACATTTATAAGTATAACCACACATGGTACAGTTAATAAAAGTTGAAAAGCCCCGGCGATTAAGAAGCAGGATTATTTGTTCTTTTTTTTCTAAACGTTCGTTTATTTTTTCTTTTAAAATATCTGAAAAAATAAAATTGCGTTTTTTTAACTCTAAAGTCATATCAACAACTGTCGTTGTCGGAAGTTCCATGTTATTAGCTCGCTTATTTAAGGTAATTAAAGAATATACACCTTTATCCGCTCTCGCTCTTGATTCTAAAGATGGTGTCGCCGAAGCTAAAATCAAAGGAATATTATTCTTTTTCGCTCGATAGATTGCCATATCAATTGCATTATACCGAGGATTTGAATCTTGTTTATAAGTCTCGCTATGCTCCTCATCAATGATTATTATCCCTAAACTTTGCAACGGAACAAAAATACTTGAACGCGTACCTACCACAATCTTTACTTCATTATGATATATTTTTAAATATTCATCATATTTTTCGCCATTGGAAAGCCCACTATGGAAGATTGCCACATCACTTCCAAAACGATTATAAAATCTTTTGACGGTCTGCGTTGTCAAACATATTTCCGGAACTAAAACAATGGCTGTTTTACCTAGGTCTAACACGTCTTTAATAAGCCGCATATATACTTCCGTTTTCCCGGAGCCAGTTACCCCTTGAAGCAAGTAAGTTTGATAATGATTTATGTTATTGTTAACAATCTCATACGCCTTTTGCTGTTCTTCATTTAAAACCGGCAAAACTTCAACTTTACTTTGAGCGTTTATTCGCGCTTTTTTTACCTTTACTTCTTTTACTAATCTATTTTTAATAAGTGTATTTAAAGGAGCTCCAGCAATGTCTTTTTTTAAAACATCTTGAGTTTTAAGCAAATCTAATATTTCGATTTGTTTATGACTTCTTTCATGATTTACAATATATTTTTCAATTGAATCTAAATCGGTATTTAAACTTATAAAAGTATCATATAAATCATAACTATGTTTTTGATTTTTAATTTTAAGAGCCGAAGGAAGCATTGTTTGATAGGCAGTAATTAAAGTACATAACGTTTCATCTTTTAAATACTTACCTAAATCCATTTGTTCAGCATTTAAATAAACATCCGGATTATCAATATAGCATATTTCTTTTGTTTCATAATCAGGTTTTGCACTGGTAATCTTAATTACAATTCCGTTAACAACACTTTTTCCAAAAGGGACAACAACTTTCATCCCTACTTTAATAATCTTTTGGTCATCTTCTTTAACTAGATAAGTAAAACTTTTATCTAGCGATTTAACTGGGTATTCAATTATAACTTCAGCGTACATGTTTACCTCGCAATATAATCATTAAAATACCGGGAAAAAGCACAAAAATACCCATAATTAAATATTTATAAGTCCAAATGAAATTAACAAATTTATCTACTTGAGGAATAATTAACACCAATTTACCATAAATTTGTTTACTTTCTACCTTATCATTATCAATAAAACTATTATTATCTCCTTTGGTGATATAATTATCTTTTTCTTTTTCGATAATCCGATGCGTAGTTATATAATTATCCTTGGTAGCATAAGAAATTATCTCATTTTTTTCGTAACTATCCTTTTTTTTGACAAGCAAAAAATCACCAGGATTAATATCTGGCAACATACTTGTTCCTGTGTTAATAAAACCCGTATATCCTCCCAAATAAGTTAAATTCCCACTTTTTTTATTAAATACAAAAACTGTAGTAATAATCATAAGTATTACTAAGATAACTGTAAATATGCCCAATATAATACGAATTAGTTTTTTCATACTTTATATTATCCCATTAAAAAAAGAAAAAATCTATCATTTTTCTTCTTTAATTATGATATTCATTACATTTTTTCTCAAGTAACGGAAAATTACAGCATCTGCTTGCTATATTAGGAGATAAATTACCACTCACGTATTTTTCATATAATAATTTAGATTTTTTATAAAGTTTATCTGAATTACGATTTAACCAAAATAATTGTTTTTTAAGTAATAATAAATAGTGCATTTCGCTTTCAGTATTTCCTTTATTTTTTAAGTCTAGTTTTATAATATTTTCACTTTTGACAGGCAGCATATTATTAAAATTTATTGCTCCTAAAATACCTTTATCGATTTTTAAAAAATCAATTTTGTTTTTTAATTTTAAATGTTTTGGTTTAGGACTTGATAACGGCGCAAAATACTTACACTGATTCATTTCAAATAAAACGCCTACAAACGGTCTTAATTCTTTTTTGCCATAATTATATGGAACTTTATCATCAAATTTTCTTAAAAAATCACAATAATCTTGATTTAATTTTACTAAAACAAGTTGTTTTGCCATATGTTTCCTCCGGATGAAATAATTATAACTTAAATCAAAAAATAAAACTAGAGTTTGCTCTCTAGTTTCTTTTTTAGTTTCCTGTTATGGCCGGAATCGCCACTTTTTTAGTTTCCTGTTATGGCCGGAATCGCCGCTTTTTTAGTTTCCTGTTATGGCCGGAATCGCCGCTTTTTTATGCCTAAACATTAATATTATATTCCAAATCAGAAATATTAATAATGAATTGCAACTATAATGTACCACAAAATATAGTAGATGTCCACTTTTTATTATTGAATTTCTTCCAAAAGTTTTTTCAGATTATCTAACTTGCGCGACGTTACCATAGTACTATAATTGTTACTCTTATACGTCATGTGCAGTACTGGATACTTAGGATGATTAGTTTTTAATATATAGTGCTCATCAATTAACCAATATATTATTTTATTTAATTCATCAAAAGATAACATTTTTAAAGCTCCATACCCCTCTAAAACTGCAAGTTTGTTTCGCTTAATTTGTTCACTTTCACTGCCTCTTAGAAAATTAATTAGACCGCTTACTCCAAAAAATCTTTTTTGACTGATACTTTGTAAACCTTTTAAAATAGTCCACACTATAAAATTTAAATCCATATCTCGATAAAAGACGGCAGCTATATCTGGTTTAACAATCTCTATTATTCTTTCATCAACTTTGATATTAGTGTTTTTAGGTTTTACAGCATTATCTTCAGTAGTTTTTTTCTTATTATCTATTTTCGAATAATTACCATAGGATGTTCTATTGCAACCCGTGCCATCATTTTTATAATTTGTACAACCTAAAAAATATTTATCAATACCGCGCTTAACTATTAAATATCCATCACGGCAACTGTCACACTTCATAATTGATAGTTTACCGGCATCATAATCGTTAGTCATAAAACTACACAATTCTGGTTCATTTGTACAAATGTACAATCTTAATCCATAAGAACTTTTGAATCGATACTGAAGCGGATAACCACATATTGGACAATATTTTCTGTTTCTTTCACTAATTTCTTCATTCCAACTGCCATTTAAAATAATATTTTTAAAATCTTTTTTAATTTCTAATAAAAATTCCGAAGGATTTTGCTCTGGCGCAACAAAATATACCCTATTTTTAGTTCTAGTCATAGCTACATAAAACAATCTTCGTTCTTCCGCATATTCATAATTTTTATCTTCCTTAATGACAAAGGATAACACCGGATCATCTTCGAGTTTTGCGGGAAAACCATATAAATCATTTTTCCCATTAATAACTATGACATTATCATACCCTAGCCCTTTTGAAGCATGAGCAGTCATTACAGTAATATTCAAATAAGGATACTTAACACTCCTTAAGCGATTTTGGTATTTTGAAAATTCAAATAATCCCGTTTTTTCTAAAACATCGCCATCAAAAGTAAAGCGTCCTAACAGTAAAATCGACGAGTCTCTAGGTTTACCCTCAATCTCATTATATGAAATAATTTGTTCTAAGGCAGTTTCAATTGCCTTTGCCATATTGTAATTAGCTCCCGCTTGGGTTGTATCGCTATTTTTTTTGAAAGTTCCATCATAAGTATAAATAATAACTGGATTAGTTATTGTTTTCGGTGATTTCAATTCTTTAGTTATTTGACTTTTATTTTTTTGAATAAAATTACCAGCGATATCAATCACTTCTTGACTATTCCGGTAAGTCTTAACTATTTTGAGTAGCTTTGCATACCCCATTTTTTCTTCAAAATGGGTGAATAGTGTAATATCCGAGCCACTAAAAGCATAAATTGATTGCCAATCATCACCAACAGCAATAATCTTGGCATTTGTTACCTCAGATAAAGCTGTCACCAAATCAAAACGTTGTTTAGAAATGTCTTGATATTCATCAACAATAATGTACTTAAAACTAAGTTTTTCTTTCATTTCCTTAATTTCTCGTAAAATTCTTGCAGATTCATTAATCATATCCTCAAAATCGACTGCACTATTTTCTTTTAAATAATGCTGATATTCTAAATAACATTCATGACAAATGTTTAAAAACAATTTGCTACGAACATTATTGGTTGAATGATACATTCTATTAAAGTCTTCTGAAGTGTACCCATTTGTTTTAAAATTGCTAATAAACCGACTAACCAAGCTTACAAGTTTACGAATATATTTGCTTTCTTCGCTAACAATTAATTTTTCTAATATTTCTTTTTGGCTCCGTGGTTTAAAAATAAAACCATTTCTTTCTAACGCCTCTCGAAGATGCTCTGTTAAACTTCTATTGTCTTTATAAGCCGAAAATGTATAAATTAATTTTGTTTGATGAGTCTGGTGAATAAGAATTTTTTCATTAATTGCCTTTTTGTAATTTTCTATTTCGTCTTCGCTATACCGATTGTTTTTGCCATCTTCGGTTATTCCAAAATGTTCTAGATAAGCAACATTATCACCTTGCTTAATTAAAAAATCAGGAGTATAAGGCTTTTTCGCTAAACATATATCGTATTTATATGTTGGTTCATATTCATAATCAATTCCGTTTAAATAAAGGAAATTAGCTATTTCAACTTCTTGCCTTGATCTTAAAATTTCACTTTGAATAGTTACTGCTCGTTTCGTTCTTGCGTCAATTGTTTTATTCTGAAATTCTGATAGTTCACTTTTCATTGTAGTATAATTTGCTTTGGCAATCTTTTCAAAAAAGGCATTTAAATCGTCACCTTCAAAAGGAGCATCAAAGTATGAGGCAAAAAATAAAATTAAATTATTAACTAATGCCCCATTTTTCAAAAGAGAATTTTTAAAATAATCTTGCAAAACCCAATATAGTTTTGATGAATCAACAATATTTAATTTTTCATTGGTTTGTTTTCTTAAAATAGCATTTCCTACAGAGTGAAAAGTCGCTATTGGACAAGGAATATTTAAATCTTTATTTAATCTATCTTTTAGTTCGCCAACCGCTTTATTTGTGAATGATACAACTAAAATATCTTCAGGAGCAATATTTTGATTATCAACTAAATATTTTACTTTGGCAGCCACTGTTGTTGTTTTGCCTGCTCCAGCACCTGCAATTACTAAGGTATAGTCCTCGTCCGTTAAAACAACTTTCCTTTGGTCTTCATCTAGTATAATATTAGGGTCTACTTCCTTTAAAAGATTATCTAAATATTCTTGTTTTTCCTTCATCGTTTCAATTATAAAAAGTTCATTATGACGTTCAACTAAATTAATAAAAATTTCATAACATGATAAAACATCATTAATAAAATTAATATTTAGATGGTTTTTATTACAAAACTCCAAGAGAATATTATTATCTTTTAACACCGAATAATAATCAATATAAGGTTTATAACTTTCTAACTTCTTTAAATATTCACTTTTAGCAATATATTTATTTTGGTTTAAAAGCGCATCCATAAATTCTTTGAATTCATAAATTTTTTCAACATTAATATTATTTGAAATTACAACAGTTGTTTCTTTCTTCTTATTCCTAAAAATTTTAGAAAAAAAACTCATTTACATCACCTAACTACATTAAAGTGTCATATCACTACAACATTTTTGCTTTAGAATCTTTAATATCTTCAAAGGTAATATATCATAAAACAAAAGAAAACTCCATCGTTATGATGAAGTTATTATATATTTTTTTAAATTATTTATCTATCTTTTGATGTAACAATTCTTTCGTAATAACTGGATTTGCTTTGCCCTTAGTGGCTTTCATTACTTGACCGACAAAGAAATCAAAAACATTAGTTCTACCGTTTTGATATTCCACAATTTGCGACTCATTATTCGCAAGAATATTATCAATAATATCTTCGATAATTTTTACATCAGTGATTTGACTGTTTTCCTTAGAAATAAATTCTTTTGGTTCTTTTCTTTCTTCTAAAGATTTAAAAAATATTTCCTTAGCTTGCTTCGAAGAAATCGTATTATCATTTAATTTATCAATGATTTGTTTTAATAAATTTGGTCTGAGATAAAAATCATCTAAAGACATTTCTTCTTTATTGATGTATGCAACGATTAAACCATTTAACCAGTTACTAGCAATTTTAGCATCTATTCCTAAATTAATACAAGCTTCAAAATAATCTGCGTTTTTAATATCCTTAACTATGATATTAGCATCGACTTCATCAAGGCCATATTTATTTATATAAAGCATTTTTCTTTCAAGAGCTAGCATTGGAATTTGTTTTTTGATGCTCTTTACATATTCATCATCTATTTTAATCGGAGGAATATTTGGTTCAACAAAATATTTATAATCAATCGCATCAACTTTACTACGCATATGAATTGTGGTTCCTGTTTCTTCATCAAAACGTCTTGTTTCTTGAATTAATTCATCTGTTTTTCCTTGTAAATACAATTCCCATTGTCTTTTTTCTTCATATAAAATTGTATCACGTACATTTCCTAAAGAATTAACATTTTTTACCTCCACTTTCGGAGTTATAAAATTTCCATTTTCATCTTGCAAACTAACGTTAACATCGCATCGAATTTGGCCTTTTTTGGTATCAGCATCTGATATATCTGTATACTGATAAATTCTACACATTGTATCTAAAAAGGCTACCGCTTCCTCCGCAGAATGCATACATGGATCAGTTACACATTCTAAAAGGGGAACTCCTGCACGATTGTAATCAATTAAACTGATACTATCTAAATGATCAAGCGCTGCAGAATCTTCTTCTAAATGAATATCTTGAATGCTAATCGGAATAATTTTACCCTGACATTCAATATCAATGCTTCCCTTAGTTCCAATTGGCATGGTTGCTTGCGTTATTTGATAACCTTTTGGAAGGTCGGGATAGTAATAGTTTTTACGATCAAACATTAGGTATTGTGGTACTTCGCACCCTAAAATCAAAGAAGCCATAATTGCTTTTCTAACACACTCTTCATTAACATTGGGAAGAATACCTGGAAGTCCTAAGCAAATCTCATTAACATTGGCGTTAGCAACTTTATTGTAAATGTTTGAGGCCGGACTAAAAACTTTTGAGTTACTTTTCATTTCGCAGTGCATTTCTAGTCCTACAACTAATTTGTAGTTCATTATTTAACCTCCTTTACAATTTGATTTTTATATCCAAGACTATTTTCAATTGCATAAGCAATATTTAAAATGTTAGCATCATCTTTAAAGGCTCCGGTAATATTAATACCCGTAGGCATTTCATGAATAAATCCGTTTGGAATTGTAATTGATGGATAACCACCAAAGTTGCCAATCGCTAAATGATTTTCCATAATAACATCATAGGCATTACCTCGGATAATTTTATCTGTACATTTTTCTTGTAATGGAGCACACGATGCTGAACAAGGAAGAATCAATCCATCGTATTTATTAAATAGTTCATTCATTTTGTCACAAATAAGTTTGCGAACTCTTTTAGCGTTTAAAAAATATTTTTCTTGATTTTCTTTTTGTAATACAAAACTTCCTATAATAAATCTTCTTTTAATAAGTGAGGAAAAACCATTTGTTCGATGATCTTTCATCATCTCCATAACGCTAGCGCCTTTACCTCTTGGGCCAAAAATAATTCCAGTTAAATTAGAATCATTACTAGTAGCCTCAGCACAAGAAATACAATCATAAATTGGTTTAATAGCGTTTAATAAATTAAAATCAATTGATTCCTCACAAACTTCGATTCCTAAATCTTGAACTTTTTTTAATGTATCATTAAAATCCTTTAAAATGGTTTTTGCATCTTCATTATCATAATTATCTGGATTACAAATCTCTTTAATATAAAATAGTTTTTTACCCTTAACATTCCCATTTATGGATGCTGTTAGACTAACATCATCCATATCGCGAATAGATGTCATATCTTTTTCGTCTGCACCCTTCATCGCATCAATAACTATTGCGCTATCTTTAACATTGCGGGAAAAAACGCCAATATGATCAAGAGACGATGCAAAAGCAAATAATCCATATCTTGATACTAAACCATATGATGGTTTATATCCCACGACGCCGCAATAAGCCGCAGGTTTTCTAATAGAATCTCCTGTATCCGAACCAATTGCATAAGGAACAATTCCTAAAGCAACTGCAGCAGCACTTCCCGCAGATGATCCTCCAGTTATTCTTTTTGTATCCCAAGGATTATTTACAACCCCGGTATTACATGTCATACCGCTACCACCCATTGCTAGTTCATCAAGATTAGTTTTACCAATCATTATGGCACCATGTTTTTTTAAATTCTTATAACAGGTCGCATCGTAAACAGGAACATAATCTTTTAGAGTATTGGAACATGAAGTAGTTTTCACTCCTTTAGTGGAAATATTGTCTTTCATCGCAAAAGGAATGCCTGATAACACATCTTCGGTAATATCAACGGGCTGTGCATCTTCACAAATCAAGTTAAAAGCATTAATTTTATCATTGTACAGCTTAATTTTATCGATACTATTAGCTATTAAATATTGGCTACTAATCTCACCATTTACAAGCGAATTATGAAGCGATTCTAAATCGTTATTTAAATAGTCCATTATCCCACCACCTTTGGTACTTCTACTACTCTTTCAATACTTTGGTCACAATTAGCCAAAACATCTTCAATAGGTAAGGAATTTTGCGCTTCGTCTTTTCTTAATGAAGTAAGTGAAAATTCACAAGGAAAATGTTGCATTTCAATATTTTCAATCCCTGGAATATTACTAATGATTTCCATTCTTTCTCTGATAACATCAAATTCCTCTAAAAGAGTATCACATTCTTCATCAGAAAGACCAATTAAAAGCTTTTCTGCATAATCATTAATCATTTCTTTTGTAAAATTATTCATTTTTACCACCTATTTTTATTCCCAATTCATTTAATTGATATTCATCAACTATATTTGGCGCTTCACTCATTAAATCGCTACTTGATGCGGTCTTAGGGAAAGCAATTACATCTCGTATATTATCTGTTTTGGCAAGTAACATTGTTAAACGATCTAAACCTAATGCAAAGCCACCATGCGGAGGTGTTCCGTATTTTAAAGCATCAACAAAGAAACCAAATTTATTATTAATATCTTCCTTTGTTAATTCTAATGCCTCAAACATTTTTTCTTGAACTTCACCATTATGAATTCGAATACTTCCTCCACCAGCTTCATATCCGTTTATTACAATATCATAGGCTTTTGAATAACAATTTGCTTTATCATTAAGTAATTTATCAATATCTTCATCTTTTGGAGCAGTAAACGGATGATGACAAGCCATAAATCGACTTTCTTCCTCACTCCACTCAAAAGACGGAAAATCAGTAACCCATAGTAACTTATAATCGTTTTCATCAATCAAATTATTGTCAGACGCAACTTTACATCTTAAAGCTCCTAAAGCTGTTTTAACGATTTTTTGATTACCACTTATAATGAATACAATATCATTTTCATTAATATTTAACTCATTTTTAATATCCGTTATTTCTTTCTCGCTTAAAGATTTAACTAAACTCCCGGTAACTTCAGCGTTATATTTAATGTAAGCTAACCCTGATGCTTTATATTTTTTGACATATTCGGTTAATTTATCAATTTCTTTGCGAGAATATTTATCCGCTAAATTTTTAGCCACTACCGCATTAACTATTCCATTATTACTAATTGTATTTTTTAAAAATTCACACTCAGTATTTGCCAAAATATTAGTTATATTTTGAATTACCATATCAAATCTTAAATCCGGTTTATCGCTACCATAAAACTCAATTGCATCATTATATTTCATTCTTAAAAGTGGTAGTTTAATATCAATACCTTTCACTTCTTTAAAAACATTAGCAACTAAATTCTCTCCTAAAGTAATAACATCTTCTTCATCAATAAAACTCATTTCTACATCAACTTGCGTAAATTCCGGTTGGCGGTCAGCTCTTAAATCTTCGTCTCGAAAACATTTAGCAATTTGAAAATATCTTTCAACACCACCGACCATTAATAGTTGCTTATAGATTTGCGGCGATTGAGGCAATGCAAAAAAGCGACCATTAAAAATCCGGGAAGGAACCAAATAATCTCGGGCACCTTCTGGTGTGCTTTTACATAAAATTGGGGTTTCAATCTCTAGGAAATTTAAACTATCTAAATACTTTCTGATTGCCATGGTAATTTTATGTCTTAATACTAGTTTACTACTAATATCTGGACGGCGAATATCTAAATAACGATATTTTAATCTTGTTTCCTCACTAGCGTTAACATCTTCAGTTATTTGAAATGGAACTTCAAGGGAAGTGTTAAGAACTTTTAAATCTTCAACAATTATTTCAATTTTTCCTGTGGCTAGTTTTTCATTAGCAGTTACTCTTTGCGCCACTTTTCCTGTTACTTCTATTACATATTCACTTTTTAAAGTTTGTGACAAATTATAATATTTATTTTCTGGACTAACTATTAATTGAATTATTCCACTTCGATCGCGCAAATCAATAAAATTTAGACCACCTAAGTTTCTAACTCTACTTACCCATCCAGATAAAGTAACAATCTTATCTATATAATTTTCATTAATTTCATTATTAAATAATGTTTTCATTCAATATCCTTTCTTAGAATTCACAGTTTTTTGGAGTTCTTGGATATGGTATTACATCGCGAATATTATCAACACCTGTAATATAAATTAACAATCTTTCAAATCCCATTCCAAAGCCTGAGTGAACACAGCCACCATATTTTCTTAAATTTAAGTACCATTCAAGTCCTTCGGTTTCCATATTCATTTCTTTCATTCGTGAAACAAGTTTTTCATAGTTTTCTTCCCGTTGACTTCCTCCCATCAGTTCACCTGCGCCTGGAACTTCAAGGTCAACAGCAGCCACGGTTTTTCCATCATCATTTTGTTTCATATAAAATGCTTTAATATCTTTTGGCCAGTTATAAATAAATACTGGTCCGTCAAAATATTCAGTAATATATTTTTCGTGTTCTTTGGCAATATCTTCACCATATTCAGGTGTGAATTCAAATTTTTCATTACTTTCTTTAAGAATTTTAATACATTCTTCATGCGTAATTCGTGTAAATTCAGAATTAACTAATTTATTTAATTTTGAAATAAGTCCCTTTTCAACAAAGCTATCTAAAAATTGCATTTCACTAGTACAATTTTCTAGAACATAAGAAATAACGTATTTTAGCATTTTTTCCATTATTTCCATGTCTCCGTTAAGATCTGTAAAAGCCATTTCTGGTTCAATCATCCAGAATTCTGACGCATGAGTTTTGGTATTAGAATTTTCGGCTCTAAATGTTGGCCCAAAAGTATAAACCTTTTTATAGTTCATCGCAAATGGTTCAACTTGCAATTGGCCAGAAACTGTGAGCGATGCTAATTTACCGAAAAAGTCTTTACTATAATCTGGTTTGCCATTAACTCTTTCTAAATCAAGTGTTGTTACTTGGAACATCTCACCAGCTCCTTCACAATCACTTGATGTAATAATTGGGGTATGTACATAGACAAAATTATTTTCATTAAAGAATTTATGAATAGCATATGCCGCTACGCTTCTTACTCTAAATACTGCTGTAAAAAGATTAGTTCTTGGTCGAAGATAAGCTTGCTCTCTTAAAAATTCTCTAGTATGTCTTTTGGGTTGAATTGGATAGTCTTCAGGACAAGCCCCTAAAAGAGTAATTTTTTGTGCTTTAATTTCATAATCTTCCTTACCTTGTGATTTAACAAGTAAGCCTTTGACATTCAATGAGCAACCTACTAAATAATGGGACACTTCCTCAAAATTAACTAGGTTATTATCATAAACAATTTGAATCCCATTTTGAGTAGTTCCATCATTAAACGCTATAAAACCGAACTCTTTTTGGGGGCGATGATTTCTAATCCATCCGTTTAATTCAATCTCAGTATCGAGATAATTATCTACATTTTTTAATATATCTTTTAAATCCATTATAACACTCCTAATATATAATCTATTATTTCATCTTCCGGAACTTTAACTTCCTCTTTTGTTAAATTATCTTTAACATTAATTAGCCCTTTGGCTAAATCATCACTGTTTAAAATAACAAGGTGTTTGGCTCCGTGTCGATCAGCATCCTTAAATTGACTTTTTAAACCTCTATCTAAGAAGTTTGTTTCGCTTGTGATTCCGTTTAATCTTAAATCCTGTAATAAGATATTGGCTTTTAATTTTTCTTCTTCATTAACCGCCATTACATAAACGTCAATAGTGTTAGTTTCATTATAATCCTCTTTTAAAAGATTAATAATTCTTTCCACCCCACAAGCAAAGCCAACGCAAGGAGTCTGCGGGCCATCTAATTCTTTAACTAAATGATTGTATCGACCGCCTCCACCTAAAGCTAAACTATCATTATAAGATAACTCATATACCATATAATCATAATAGTCTAATCCTCGCACTAAACTGGAATCTATTTCATAATTAATATCAAGATAATCCAAATATTCTAAGACTTTCTTAAAACGAGACTTACTTTCTTCACTCTGATAATCTAAAATATTCGGAGCACTTTTTAAAATATCTTTATCACCATCAATTTTACAATCTAATATCCGAAGGGGATTAATTAAAATTCTTTTTTGGCAATCTTCACACAACTCACTTAAGTGTGGTTTTAAATATTCAACTAAAGCAGTTTTATAATTATCCCGATCATCTTTGCTTCCTAAATTATTAATCTTGACATTTACATCAAGACCTAATTCTTTCAAAATGTTTACAGATAATGAAATTACTTCGGCATCGATTAAAGGATCGTCACTTCCAAGTGTTTCAACCCCAAATTGCGTGAACTCCCGATTTCTTCCAAGACCAGGTCTTTCATATCGATACATTGTTCCAAAATAATACTCTTTAACAGGACTAATTAATCCACCATACAATTTGTCTTCAATATAATTTCGAACAATTCCAGCGGTTCCTTCAGGTCTTAAAGTCATAGTTCTTCCGGAACGATCAATAAAATCATAAGTTTCCTTTTGAACAATATCACTACTTTCTCCAACTCCTCTTTTAAATAATTCAGCATTTTCAAAAAGCGGAGTCCGAACATATTTATAATTGTAGACGTTCATATACGCATGAACAACTTGTTCGATTTTTTTGTAAATTTGAGCATCTTGCCCAGTTACATCATAACAGCCTTTTGGTTTAGTAATCATTTTTCCTCCTCTAAATAAAAAAACCTAGAAATCATAAGGGCGACAGAAATACTCTACCACGGTACCACCTTATTTCTAGGTCTTTATTCTTTATCGCTATCCTAAAGCGTTTCTATGTTATTGGAAGTCGTCACTTTCCCATAGAAAATCTATTTATATTTTAGTATATTTCCTAAACTTAGTCAATATCCATAAAGCCGTTTATATGCCTAATTTCTTCAGAATCTAGATGTCATAGCTATTACCTACTACTTCCCCAAATTCCTTTTTCCTGCAACTTTTTTTAACAAACTTTCTATTTGCGAAAAAACGACCAATTACTTGGTCGTTACAATTTTCAAATTACTATTTAAATTAGTACCTGCTAGATGATTTTGATCATAAGAATTAGCATAAAACCGAAAGACTATTTTGTAAACGATTGGTTCTTCCGAAGATTCTAATTTATCATTTAACAAGATTATTTCGCTTCCAGATGTATACGAAGGAATCTCTTTTTCATTTAATATTATCTCATTATCTTTAATTACTTCATAGGTATATTCTTTTTCCGAAATACCATCAACACCACTAGTTTTAGTATAAGAACTATATGTATCCATAACAATTGCAAAATGATAATCTGCTTCAAGAGAACTTACATAAGTTGCATTTAAAATAACTATTGCACTTGCAATCTCCTTATCCCTTTTTGTAAGCATATCTAAGGTATTAATTTGCATCGAAGGACTATTGTTTTCAAATGTTAAAATAGCAATATTAGTTTTATTTTCTACCTCATCAATTCGAGTATTAAGTTTTAAATAACATACAAATGCACTAATTAAAAAAACAGTTACTGAAAACAGCGATAAATACACCGAATACTTTTCATCTGTCATTTGTGCCTCTGACAATTAGGGCAATAATATGTCGATCTTCCCCCAACTTTATCACGAAGAATCATACTACCACATTCACATTTATCTCCAGCTTTGGTATGCACTTTTAGAAATTTTTGATACTCTCCTTCAACATTCAGGGAAGATGTATAACTACGAATTGTGGTGCCTTTATATTTAATGGCTTCATTTAATATTCTTTTCGATTCATTAAGTATCTTTTCAGCATCACTAAGTGTAATGTTATCGCCTTTTTCATACGGATTAAGATTCGAAGCAAATAGTACTTCATCAACGTAAATATTTCCTAATCCCGCAATGATGCTTTGATCAAGTAAAAGGCTTTTTAAAGGAGCGTTTTTCTTTTTAAGTTTTTCATATAAATAAATGGGCGTTACATCACCATTAGCATCGGGACCAAGATTAGCAAAATAACTTTCAAGTTCATTTTTATCTATTAATGCCATCTTGCCAAATTTTCGTGTATCATGGTAACGCAAATCAAAATCTTCGAAAGAAAAAATTATATGTTCGTGCTTATTGATATCTTCCTTTTTATTTTTTATAAAATATTTACCTTCCATTCGTAAATGTGAAATTAAATACTTATGAGGGGTTTCAAAAATTAAATATTTTCCTCTTCTTTGAATATCAATAAATTTACTGTCTATTAAACCATTAACAAATTCTTGCTTATCCGTTTCTAAAATTTTTTCATAAAAAATTTTAATATCACAAATTCTTTGATTTAAAATTTTCTTTTTTAAAACATCACGGACAGTTTGAACTTCTGCTAATTCTGGCATAATCACTCACTTCCTTTAATTATTCTTTTTAACATGTTCTTTAAAACGGTCTCCCCGCTCTTCAAAGTTTTTATAAAAGCCATAACTTGAAGCTGCAGGCGAAAGTAAACAAATCATATCTTTCTTAGTAACCTTTTTGGCTATATCAACGGCCGTTTCGATATCCTTTGCCAGATATGTTTTTTTATCATCTTTGATAAACTCTCTAATTTTATATCCAGTATCTGGCATACATATAATATTTTCTACATCACAATCTTTCAGAAATTGAATAAAACCATCATAATCAATGCCACGATCCATTCCCCCAATAATTAAAGTATTAACGTTACCAAGCGCTTTTACAGCATTTTGAGCAGCCTGCGGAATTGTCGCAATTGAATCGTTATAAAACGTAATGCCGTTATATGTGCCTACTTTTTCCATGCGATGGGAAAGTGGTTCAAACTTTTCAATTGTTCTAACACATTTATCGTATTCTAAATTAAGTAAACTAGCTACTGACAAAGCAAACATGATGTCTTTTAAATTATGAATTCCTTTTAATTTGATTTCCATATTAGTATCAAAGACCTTTTCATCATCCACTACAATATAATCGTCTTTAATATAAGCATATGAACTATCTTTTTTTTCAAGATTTAAATCATGTCTTACAGAATTACCATTCACATAACTTAAGTATTTAGCTAAATCCTCATTATCGGTTGAATAAATAAAATAATCTTCTTTATTTTGATAATTTGCAATATTTAATTTTGCTTTATAATAAGCATCTAAAGAACGATAATGATCTAAATGTTCAGGAAATAAATTTAAAAGAAGAGCAATATTCGGAGATTTTTTAACAAATTCTAATTGATGCGATGACATCTCAATAACAACATAAGTATCTTCATCAATATTATCAATTACATCAAAAATAGGATTACCAATATTGCCAACTAGAAAAGACTTGTATCCTTGATCGTTAATCATTTGGTAAATTAACGATGACGTTGTACTTTTACCTTTTGAACCAGTTATTCCAATTGTATAACCTTTAGTGGTTTCTAAGAAAAATTCCAACTGCGAAGTAATTTTATCTCTAAAATCAGTAATATCAATATCTTTCAAAGATACTCCCGGGGATTTGAAAATTAAATCATAATCCTTTAATACTCCAAAATCGACATTAATAATTTTAACAAATATATCATCTAAAGAAATGTTAGCGTGATTTTGATCCATGATTACCAAAGGCATATTGGGAAAATATTTTCGCAAATATTCATATGTTGATTTTCCTTCTTTTCCAAATCCTAAAATAACTATTTTTTTATTTTCTAATAACTCTAGTCTATTTTTCATTAATAACTCCTTTAACAATATCAGAAAATTCTTTAGGCAAATTATTTTCTTCATTGTATGACCTTAACATATCGTTTTCTGGAACAATTGAATAGTGCTTTTGGTAATAATCAAGCAAGAACGGTAAATCCCCTTCCGTTTTTTCAATCTTTCTTGATATTGCATAATTTACTTCTTCATAAGTACCAACACACTCAAATGGTTTATGAGCAGAATTTCCAGTAAGTTCAATAAATATTTCTAGTAATTCCTTTTTATCTAATAAATTTTCGCCAAAAATAGCTAATAACTCCTCATCAAGCAAAAACGGACATAATATAATATAAACAAATAAACACTTTGGGCAATTACAACACCAGTGCCATGGTTCTTGTTTACTTCCAACATTACAACTTTTAAAAACGTGATGATATTCTGGATATTTAGCAAACAACATCGCAATTTGAATTTCCGCTAAAGGTCGCAATAAACTAAAGTAATGAATATTAACCGCAAAATGCTCTTTAACATAATTATTAAAGTCACATTCATATTCATAACTTTTTGAATATTGATGATTAATTTTAGTACCTACAACATTACTTTCGTTAGCACTACTTTCGTTTGATAAAACAATATATTTCTTTTTAGTTAAGTATGCAGTTAATAATGACGAAAAGGAAACCATCGCAGAGAATGGTGTATGGCCATTTAGAAAACCAGCATTATTTAATTCAACAATCCCCTTATCAAGGTTTCTTTGAATAACAACCATTTTATTTTCATAACCACCAGCTTTAGCACATTCAAGATGGACAGCTTTAGGATTAATCATAAAAGCATCGTTATCAGCTTTCATTTCCTTAAGTAAATTCAAACTAACTACTGAGTCTTTCCCACCACCAATTGCAATTAAATTGCCATGACCTTCGAAGGTATTATCAAACTTTTGAGGAGTACTTTCGCATTTTATTTTCATAAAATCATCATATTCAATATCAATGTGATTAACATATAAAAACTCTCCTAGACCATGATAAAACAATTTTTTAAACCAATTAATTTGCCTATCATTTAAGTAGCCCGCCTTAACGATCACTTCATATGGCATTGCACACTTCCAATAACTTATCATCTCAACCATGCCGACATGAAAAGCCAATTCATGCAAAAACGCATCATCAATTTCCGTATTTTTCACGTATTGCGTTGCAATTTCTAAACTAGGCGTAAACTTTTTCAAACCTTCAATTTCAAAGTAATATTTAAACTCATATTTCTCGTTAGTTTTATTTACTTCACATTTTTCATAAATAAATCGAGGATATTTACCTTTTATTTCTGCGTATTCCATAATTTCTCCTTACTTAGTATCATACCAATTAGCACCAGTATCAGCACTAACTTTAAGTGGTACCGATAATTCAACTACATTTTCCATTACATCTGTTACAATCTCTTTAACTTTATTAAGTTCATCAAGTTTTACATCAAAAATGAGTTCGTCATGAACTTGTAATACCATTTTACTTTCGATATGAGCATTTGTAAAGGCATCCGCAATTTTTATCATTGCCATTTTAATTATATCTGCAGCACTCCCTTGAATTGGAGTATTAATGGCCATTCTTTCTCCGGATTGGCGAATCATGTAATTACTATTATTAATTTCATCAATCACTCTTTTTCTACCAAACATCGTCGTTACATAACCATTTGTTTTGGCTTTGGCCACCATTTGGCTCATGTACTGTTTAACTTCAGGATACATTGTATAATATTTTTCGATAAAATAATCTGCTTCTTTTTTATTAACATGAATGTTTTCCATTAAACCATAACTGCTAATTCCATAAACGATTCCAAAGATAACCGATTTAGCTTTGGAACGCATCTCTTTTGTTACTTCGCTAACCTCGACGCCATTAATATCACTTGCAACCTTCGTATGAATATCACCATCATTTTTAAAGGTTTCAATCATACTTGGACAATCAGCTATATGTGCCAGTAACCTTAATTCAATTTGGGAGTAATCACAACTTAAAAACAAATCATTACTTGGAATAAATGCTTCCCGAATTTTTCGCCCCTGCTCTTCTCGTACAGGAATGTTCTGTAAATTAGGTTCAATCGAAGAAAGTCTTCCCGTTCTAGCAATTGTTTGCTTAAAAATGGTATGAATTTTTTTATCGGCGTTAATGCAAGTTTGCAAACCATCAATATAGGTAGATTTTAATTTAGCTAAGTTCCGATATTCTAATATCAAATTAATAATCGGATGCTCATCTTTTAGTTTTTCTAAAGTTGCAACATCGGTTTTATAACCGGTTTTATTTTTTTTGCCCTTCGCAATTTGCATTTTATCAAATAAAACTTCACCAAGTTGCTTTACAGAAGCTATATTAAACTCTTCCCCCGCATATTCATAGATTTTACTAGTTAATTCTGCTAGTTTAGTAGATATTTCTACTCCTTGTTTAATTAAAACATCAGAATCAATTTGTACTCCAAATTTTTCCATTTTCGCAAGAACATTAATAAGAGGCAATTCGACTTTTTCATAAAGTTCTATTAAATTTTCGGTTTCTAGTTTTTCTTTTAAAACATGATGATATTCATAAATAAAGTTAACTCGTAAAACAATATTATGAATAAACTCTTTCAAATCATTATTTTTTAGTAAGTTAGCTTGATATTCAATATTTTCTCCTAAGAGGCCAGCTAAAAAAGCCAAATCATCTTTGACATTATAATTAAGAAGATAACTGCTAATCATTAAATCGTCATAAGCCTTTAAATCACTATCTAAAAAATATAAATTCTTTTTATGATCGTAAGTTATAACTTTTTTATTTTTAAGAATTTCATTAAGTTTAGAAAAATGTTCTGGACTAAAGTAATAAGTATATTTTCCATCTGTAACTGATGCTCCTATAACATTAGCTTTAGTATATACTTCATTATCCAGCATAATATATAGTGCTACTTCATCCTTTAAAACTACGTTAATGTCTTCGGTAACTGTAATATACTGGATATCCTTTTTCTCCTTATGAATATCAATCCCTTTTAAAAAAGAATGAAATTCAAGATCCCTGTAAACATTTTTAAGTTCTTCGTAATTAGGGCCATCGTATTTTAAATCCTCAAGGCGAATATCTAATGGAACGTGCGTATATATTGTTGCTATTTTCTTCGACATAAAGGCATTTTCTTTATCATTAACTAATTTATCATGAACGCTCCCCTTAATGCTATCCAAATTATCATAAATATTTTCTAGTGATCCGTACTCAACAAGTAATTTTAAAGCTGTTTTTTCACCAATGCCTTTAACACCTGGAATATTATCGGAAGCATCCCCCATTAATGCTTTTAAATCAATAATTTTTATTGGTTCAATACCATAATCTTCGAAAAAACTTTTTTCATTATAACGAATATAACCTGTTTGCTTCAATAATTTTACATCTGTTTCATAATTAATTAGTTGCAATAAATCTTTATCACTAGAAATAATTGTAGCATCAAAGTCAGAGTCTTCAGAAGCCATTTGAACTAAAGAACCAATTATATCATCAGCTTCATATGGCTCTAGTTCTAAATGCTTTATCCCCATTGCATCAAGTAATTTTCTGGCAATTGGCATCTGCATTTTTAACTCTTCAGGAGTAGTATTTCTTCCCTCTTTATAAAAAGCAAATTCCTGCTTACGAAAATTCTTCCCAATGTCAAACGCCACCGCCATATATGCTGGAGATTCTTCAGCAATAATTTTATTAATCATACTAGTAAAACCGTATAATGCATTAGTTGGAAAGTCCTTGCTATTACGCATCATATTACCATTATAAGCAGTTGCATAATAACTTCGAAACATTAAATTATTACCATCTATTAAAACAATTTTTTTCATAAGTCACCTAATTATAGTATAACAAAAAAAGATAGTCTTTGAAACTATCTTTTAAGAAGTACACTTATTAATTGGCAGATATTGAGTAAGCGAAAAATATTCTCCTCTTCCATCATGAATACGCAAATTATTTGACGCTCTTACGCCATTTGAGAAATATGCGCCTACCCCCTGACAAGTTGTTCCGTTTGCTGCAGTAACATAAAACCGTGTATTACTATAATCATAATGCGGACAATTTGTACTAAAATGCGATTTTAAAGTACAACCACCAGTTACTGTTAAATGAATCTCATATTTATCCCCGACATTTTTATAACAATGTGCGATTAAATAACATGATGTTGGTGGGACAACAGGATCAGGTGTCGGAGGGAGAACTGGGTCAGGTGTTGGCGGGACAATGGGATCTGGCGATGGTACATAACACCCATAGCTTTCGTTACACTCAGTATTTTTGAAATACGATTTACAAAATTTTCCATTATACTGTGAATAAGTTTCACAAAATTTCGATGCCGTTCCACTACCACAGGTTGTTGAACAGGCTAACGCAGAACCACAAACTTCATAAGTACTTGAACAACAATCTTGTGTATTACACGAATCAGTTCCACTTTGCTTTGTTCCGCATGATGTACCAAAATATCGATCCGTTAAGTTAAGTATTTGACTTTGCTCTCCACCACCACAGACTTTACTACAGGCGGTAAATCCTCCTAAAGTCTGAGTTGTGCTATCGCAAGTACGATATAGTCTATAATAATACGATTTCACTGAAGAAATATTTCCTACTTTATCTTTAATAAAGGCATATAAAATATGTGAATCACCAGAACCATTGGATGAAGCGAATTTGTAATCAGTCGAATAATAATTATTTGATACATCAATCCACGCACACGTATTAGAATTATTTGTTAAAGTTAAACAAACTTTGTCAATTCCACTATGGCTATCACTGCCCATTAATGAAGCGGTTGTGTTATTAGAATTATACCTATCATTGGAAGAAACGTTAAAAGAAGTAATTGATGGAGCCGTTTTATCAACATAAACGCTTGCAGTTCGTGAAGGACAAAAAGTTTCATTTCCTGCTCGATCTTTAATTATATATGCATCAATCGTTGCAGAATAAGTTGTGGTTGTAAAGGTATTTTCGCCACCAGAATACAGGGGATTACAGCCTGATTCACCATCAAGACATCCATATTTTATTGTTACGTCACTCTTAGTCCAACTATAGTTATCTCCATCCGCAGTACATGTAGGTGCTATTCGATCTATTTTTTTAACTACAACACTACTTTGTGTAATAGTTGACTTATTAATATTTCCTGCTTGATCTTTTACCCAAATATAGTATGTACCATTCTGGGTAGCTGAATAATTCAAATTATAATTATTACCTGATATTTCTGTCCATCCGGCTGCAGGAACATCGACACTTCTTGTTACAATAAATCCAGCTAGACCAGATTCTTTATCCTCAAGCGTTGCACTTATTATTTTTTCTTTTTTCCACGTATCATTATCGGATACCGTGAAATCTCTAACAATTGGTTCTTTTGCATCAATTTTTATTCTGGCACTTCCACTATAGGCTTTAGCATTTTGCGTAACAATTATTTCATAAACATCATTGATATATTGCTTATCTGGTATTTTAACTAAATGTGTTTTATTTAAATCAAAGACATCCGGTGAAAGCGGTGATATCCATGAATATAACGTGGTAGGATCTAAATTAACTACGGAAGTATCATTTGATTTGACTCCGAGAATAATTTGTCTTTCTACGCCGCTAATCCATTGATTAGTTACCGCTTGGTTTGGAATACAACTACCACCTGATGATGCCGCACAATATAAAATAGTTAACATTGTATCATTAAATAAGCTAGAATCACAAGTATCACTTTCTTCATATACCGGATTATTTTCATTTGTATAATCAACATAATCACAGTTCATTGATGAATTATCAACTGGGTCAATAATACTTTCAGATTCATTATCTGACTTTAACACCCCCTCTTTGATTAAAGTTTCAACGTATACTTTGGTAATTCCTGTGGCGCTTACATACCTTTGAGCAGCAACAATGATTCTCGCTTTTAAATTCTCTTTTTGGCGATTTTTAACGGCATTTGATATTGAAACTAGTGATAACGCAGCAATTGTTATTATGACTCCTAATAAGACAATAACAGCTAATAATTCAATTATTGTAAATCCTTTTTTATTTTCTTTCATTTGACTACCTTCTATTATTAAATATAGTATAACAAAAAAAGATAGTATTTTAAACTATCTTTTATTAAGTACAGCTATTAAATGGTAAATACCTAGTAACAGAGAAGTAATATCCTTGGCCATTTTCCATTTTAAAATTATTTGATTGATTATCTCCATTTGATAAATGAGCGCCTACTCCTGGACATTCTGAATTATCAGAAGTTGTTACATAAAACTGAGTTGTATCATAATCGTATGCTGGGCAAACCCTACTATAATAACTTGTTATTGTACACCCTCCACTTACTTTTAAATGCATTTGATATGTTGAGCCAACATTTTTATAACACCACGCCCAAAGTGAACATGAAATTGGCTCAGGGTCCGGTTCCTCAACTACAGGATTACAATAAGCTGGTTTAGATGGTTGTAATGGGTACCTTTCAACTGTTCCATATTGTGTAGAACCATTCTTTTGACTATAATTACACGTTGTCGCTGTACATGTTGTTATAAAGTATTCATCACACCCTAAATAACGAATTTTCCAAATTGATTCTTCTGGTTCAGGCTGCGGCTGTGGGGTAACTACCGGATTACAATATGCCGGCTCATAAGTCGTCCAACTATTTTTGGTTAATGTTCCTGAATTATACATCCCATTTTTTATTGTATAATTACATGTATTACCGGTACATGTTGTTACATAGTATTCATCACACCCTACATAAACATATTGATAATAATTTTCAGGAGTTACTACCGGTGGAACATAACAACCATAATTTTCATAACAAAAAGACGTTTGATATCCACTGCCACAAAGTGCTCCATTATAATTTGAATAAGTCAGACAAAATTTCGATGCCGTTCCCATACCACAGGATGTTGAACAGGCTGACGCAGAACCACAAACTTCATAAGTACTTGAACAACAATCTTGTGTATTACACGAATAAGGTCCACTTTGCTTTGTTCCGCATGATGAACCAAAATAGTAATCATATGTCTCAAATGTATTATACTGTACACCGCCGCCGCATTTTTTCGTGCATTGGGTTGTTCCACTACTATACGATGTCGTTTGATCACATGTTTTATATAAACGGTAATAATAACTTCCAGCCGAAGAGACATTTCCGGCATTATCTTTCACAAAGGCATATAAAATATGTGAATCACCAGAACCATTATATGAATTAAAATAATAATAAGTTGAATAAGAACTATTTGATACATCAATCCATGCACACGTATTAGAATTATTTGTTAAAGTTAAACAAACTTTGTCAACTCCACTATGGCTATCACTGCCCATTAATGAAGCAGTTGTGTTATTAGAATTATACCTATCATTGGAAGAAACGTTAAAATAAGTAATTGATGGAGCCGTTTTATCAACATAAACGCTTGCAGTTCGCGCCAAACACGTTTTTGAATTCCCGGCACTATCTTTTATTGTGTAGGAATTGATTTTTGATGTCATTGTCGTTGTATTAAAGGTTTTTGTGCCACCTGAATACGAAGCATTACAGCCCGATTCACTATCAAGACATCCATAAGTTATTGTTACATCACGATTAGTCCAACTATAGTTATCTCCGGAATTTGTACATGATGGAGCCGTTTTATCAACATATACATTTGCGGTCCGCGCGGGACAAGTTGCTGAGTTGCCCACCTTATCTTTAACAGTGTAAGAATTGATTTTTGATGTCGTAGTTGTTGTATTAAAGGTTTTTGTGCCGCCTGAATATGAAGCGTTACAGCCCGATTCAGCATCATTACACCCATAAGTTATTGTTACATCACGATTAGTCCAACTATAATTATCTCCGGAATTTGTACATGATGGAGCCGTTTTATCAACATATACATTTGCAGTCCGAGCGGCACAAGTAGTCGAATTACCTACCTTATCTTTAATCACGTACTCTGCAATTGTTGCAGTTTTAGTTGTTGTATTAAAAGTCTTTGAACCACCTGAATATGAAGGATTACAGCCTGATTCACCATCGTCACATCCATACATAATAGTAACGTTATTTCGTGTCCACATATTGTTATCGCCACTCGAGGTACATGATGGAGCCGTTTTATCAACATAAACGCTTGCAGTTCGTGAAGGACAAAAAGTTTCATTTCCTGCTCGATCTTTAATTATATATGCATCAATCGTTGCAGAATAAGTTGTGGTTGTAAAGGTATTTTCGCCACCAGAATACAGGGGATTACAGCCTGATTCACCATCAAGACATCCATATTTTATTGTTACGTCACTCTTAGTCCAACTATAGTTATCTCCATCCGCAGTACATGTAGGTGCTATTCGATCTATTTTTTTAACTACAACACTACTTTGTATAATAGTTGACTTATTAATATTACCGGCTTGGTCTTTTACCCAAATATAATATGTACCATTATCAGTCACCAGCCCTTGTTCAGAACTTATTGAATAACTATTTCCTGTAATGTTAATCCAGCCACTGGTTGGAACATCTAGGCTTTTAGTTATTACAAAGGCTGCTAAACCTGACTCATTATCTTCCAAAAGAGCTGTTATATTTTTTTCTCTTTTCCAAATATCCGCATCAGTCACCATTATATCTCTAACAACCGGTTCTTTAGCATCAATTTTTACTCTGGCACTCCCACTATAATTTTTCTTGTTTTGCATGACAATTACTTCATACACATCATTGATATATTTTTTGTCAGGCATTTTTACCCGGTGAACATTATTGGAATCAAATACATCTGGAGCAAGCGGCGATATCCAAGAATATAAAGTTAGCGGCGTTAAATCCACAACTGATGTGTCTCTGGATTTTGCTCCTAAAATTATGTCTTTACCATTACCACTTATCCAATCATTAGTTATATTATTACGAGGAACACATGATCCTCCGGTTGCAACTGAACAATATAAAAGCGTAATCATCGTATCATTAAATAATTCAATATCACAACTATCACTTTCTTTATATGCCGGATTATTTTCATCGCTATAATCAATGTAGTGGCAATTCATCGAAGTGTTATCAACTGGATTAATTATAATTCCATCTTCATTTTCAGCTTTTAGTAAACCTTCTTTTATTAAAGTATCAACGTAAACCTTTGTAATACCAGTATCATTTACATATTTTTGCGCGGCTACTTTAATACTAGCTTTCAAATTTTCTTTTTGGCGTTCTCTCACACCATTTGATATCGAAGATATTGAAACAACTGCAATAGTTAATATAACGCCAAGTAAAGCAATAACCGCTAATAATTCAACTAAGGTAAATCCTTTTTTATTTAATTTCATTATTTACTATCCTCTACTTTAGGTATTGTAATAACCGCTCTAATTCCAATTCCTTTTTCAGTATTAACTTTGTAAGGAAATAAAGCAACTGCACTAGGATGAAATTCCGTATTTTGAACCACATAAGCTTTGGTAATATATCCATTTACTTTATCAACAGCACTAGTTAGAGTCCAAAAAGGTTTAGAAATAGATAACCAAGCAATTGGTTTTTGAGCATTATTAATTAAATATTCTACTTCTTCTTTGGTAATTGTTCGTACTCTTACTTTTTCGCCTTCAAACGGGAAATAAGAATCATACTCGGTATACACATTAACATTACCGTTTTCAATTACCAGTTTAGAATAACCGGCCCCTAAATCTAGGCTATCACAATCGTATCCTTCAACTTTTGTCGTTTTAGTAATACAAATATCTCTAAATCTTTGATAGCCACTATCTTCATATTTATAATTTTGAATTACATCAATATTCGTCCAATTATGCGTAGCATTTGACAAGTTTATTATCAAAGAATTTGGGCCAAAAAAGTTTCCAGGTTGATGATACCAAATTGCATCTTCAATAATATTGTTTTCTGAAAGAAGTGTCATGGTATTTTCATCGTTACTTATCACATAAAAATTCTCAATTTTTTTATCATTTACAGCAACGCTCACAGCAATTCCTTGAATAATTTCTTCAAGGGTACAAGTTTTGCCTTTTTCTAAACATTTTGTTGTAACTTCCTCAGGATAATTAATAATTGAAATTGGACTCTTTTCTTCCTGCGCAGAAAGAATTAAATTGGCAATTAATAAACTAGCTAATGCTACTACAAAAACAATTAATAATCCTAAAAATATTTTCTTTCTTTTTTTCATTATTCCACACCTACTACTTTATAACTATCAACCATAGAATTTCCATCATATATGTTTACTTTGTTATCTTCAATTTTATAATCATAATACTTTCCAAATTCACTGTAACGGGAAATGATTTCCGTAAATTCATAATTATAGATAAGCACTTGACCACTACTATTTAAAAGTACATGAATATTATCAAAACTATCTATCTTTTTTATAGTAACTCCTGGTAAGACAATATTTCCATCATATAGGTAAATTAAGTAATTATTATTTTGGTCTATATGATAAATGTATGTCTTGTCATAATCATAAATTGGATAAATCGAAGGTGATGATAACTTCTGATTATCACGGTTAATGATATACCAGTTTTCACTTTCTTTTACTGCAATTCGCTCAGTCGATATTTCTTCAGAGACCATGTGATTACTAAGCCCCATAAAATGATATTGTGGCTCAATCACAAAAGTAATTTGATTAATATTAAATAGTCCATAGTTACCATCTTTATTTCGGACAATCAACCCATTATTTTCTAATGTTGTGCCATAATTTTTAATTAATGTAAATTCTGTAATTGTTCGTTCTGTTTTAAGATTATATAAATTTATAACTTCCCCATCCTGAATAAGCACATATTCATCCGCAATAATGCCTAACTGATTATTTGCACCTTCATAATACTTTAAATACTCATCTTCAATTTGGGTGAGTGCCGTATCACAAGTTGCTGTTTTACATTCATATATGCCTTTTAATTTATCGTTATCATCATAATAATAAAGTTTATTTTCAAACTTATGTAAATGCTCTGGATTACCTTTTTCTTTTTGCATAACGCTCTGATAATAAATACCATAGATTGAGCAAGGCAAGAAAATCAGTAGTAAAACAATAATTAAGGGAAATACTACTTTATTCTGTTTCATCTTCAACCTTACTCCAATCTTTCAAATTATATTTATAATCAATTGTTGCATTATCACTTTGAACAATACTTATTACATAGCTATCACTATGGATTGCCATTTTATATCCCTCGCTAATTTTATCACTTAAGATTTCTAAATCCTCTTCTAAAAGCTTTGTTTTCCCATCATCATATTGATAAACATTAAGTTTTTTACCAGTTACGCCAACAAAGAAAGTATCAAATAATTCAATATGATCTAACTGTTCAGAAATTATTACGCCAGAATCATTACTAACAAGTTCATAAACTAAATACTTCTTATCTTTTACAAGTAAATAATCGTCTCGGTATTTAATAATTTCAAATTGACTTGTAGCAAGTAACTTACCAATTTTAGTATATAAATAGTTTTTACTTCCTCGCTTAACCAATAAATAATCATCTAGGAAACCAATGCTCTTAGTTCCCTCATTTTCTACTTTAAAAGGAATTAACCCTTCTGGTCCATCAGCCCCAAAAGTTATTGCTCCTAAATTACCTTCAGTATTTTTTGCATAAATAAGAGCATTTTGACTTGTGACAAATGTAATATCTTCGGAACTAATTCCGGTATCAACAGCTTGATACTTAACTTTTTGACTACTATTAGCTAAATCATATAAAACAATTGTTGTTTTTGTCGCCCCTTCTTTTGTATCGTAAATAAATACATAATTATCATTAATTATTGGAATATAATAAAGATTTTCTTGATTATTTACTAAATTACTATCTTTAGCAACAAAACACGTCGTAAAGCTTTCTGATGTGCTTGTAACTTTGTTTTTATTTGTACAACTATAACTTCCTAATAATTCTTTTTTGTCTAAATCCTGATAAAAATATAAAATACCATCATAATAACTTACATAGTCAATTTCTTTATTTAATCTTGCTTCATTTAAATTAATTGATTTTTCTGTTTCATCGCTTAATTCAAAAGTAATTTCGTCAGTCGTAAACGTAATATTATATGCTTTTTTAGTTTCTTTTAAATTATTATTAGCATCAAAAATGTAAGTTTTATTATACTCTTCATTTTTTACTTTAATTCCTGTTTCATTTAATTTAAATAGATCACTATCATATGCAAATACCTTTTTATTAGTTATAGTAAATACATAACCACTAGCAAAATCAATATAATCAAAAGTATCCTCTAAAATCTTTTGACCTTGATAATCATATAGTGAATAGCCTTCATCATAAACAGAAATATATTTATCAGAAAAATTTCGAATGTTTCCCCGAATCTTTGAAGTTAAAACATTACCATTCTTATCAACCAAATATGAATACGTTCCATCTTTTGCTACAAATTTACTATCACTACTCACAATTCCTAAATAGTCATATTCAAATTCTAAAACGGTATTTGCATCTGTTAAACTAAATTCAATCAATCCATATTTTTCTTCTTGATTTTTAACGACAACTATATCTTTATCTAAAGCCCCAGATTTAACCAAACTATATTCACCAGTTTTTGTTTCTTTTTCAAGGTCATATAAAACAATTTTATCTTCGTCATAAATAAAAACAAAACGATTATTATATATTTTTGATTTTTTTTCTAAAAGATTATCTTCTTCATCAACATATATTGGCGTATCAAATTCATCCTCATTAGAAAGCGAAGCTACATAACATTTTTCTACCTCTTTATCAGTACAAGAATAAATGCCAATTACTTCATCTTTATTGTTTAATAATTTTAAACTACCATTATCATAAATATAATTATCTTTTTCAATGACAACGCTTTCTTCAGGGGGTTTTGGTTTTTCTTCTTCTTTGTTAAAGAATAGCAAATATAATGACACTCCTAAAGCTATAAGCAAAATAAAAATAATACTTATAATAGTAATTATTTTACTTTTTTTACTCATTTTATTCCAAAAAAACTCTTTTTTAGGTCCTTTCTTCTTTGTTTTCATTTCAAAATCATTTATTTGAACCATATCAACTGCAGCATTTTCCTCAAATAAAGTATCTTCTGAAACCGAAGTAAGTTCAATTATTGTATTTTCATCTTCATATTGTCTCTCATCCATCATAATCACTTCCTATTATCAAGAATAATTATATCAAAGTATCTAGTGATTTGCTAGTGTTATATAAATAAATATCGACTAAAAAATGGCTCTTTTAAGAAAGCCATTTTATCTTACAAAATAATTTATTAATACTGGACCTAAAATCAAAAGCATAATCAAAGGAATAAATAATAGGACACTAACAACTGATATCTTGGTAGGCATCTTATTAATTCTTCCTTTAATATCAAGAATCCTTTTATCCGTTAAATATTCAATTTGATTATTTAAAGCATCGACAATACTATTACCATAGACATTAGCTTCAATTAAATTTAAAAGAACATTTTTTACGCTTTTCGAAGGAATACGATTCTTAAGATCTTCAATTGCCTCTGTCAATGACTTACCTAATTTTACCTCTTTCAAAGCAACTTTAAATTCAGTAGATAAGTCACTATCAATCGCATTTGCGGTAATATCTAAACACAATTTTAAATTTCTTTCACTTTGCATAGTTAAAGCAAGAACTTCAAAAAAGAAAATAGCATCATGTTCTAAAGTTTTAACTCTTTTTTTAAGAGGATAATCCAAATAACAATAATCATAAATTAAATAAACAACAATTGTGAAAAGTGGTGCTAACAAATAACCATGTTTGAAATATAGTAAACTACCTATAAAGGTAAAAATAAGTAAAAATAATTTAGTATTCAAAAATTTATTAACGTTTAATTTACACGTACTACCTAGTGCTGTAATCTTGCGTTCTAATCTTCTTAATGACCTTTTAGAGTAGATTCTTTTAATAATAATGTCACTATTCATATTACACTTCCTCTACTTTCATTATTTGTTTTATAACTACAATATAAACGATATATAATATACCAATAACTATATCAATAACATATCCAATTTTAGTGGTAATCAAAGGCATAAAATAACTAGGGCTCATCGCTACTATTACTAAAACAAATATGATAGGCAAACTTACAAGCATTCGATATAAAAATTTACTAGAACTCGTTAATGCTTCTAATTCATTTTTAATTTTCAACCGGTCATAAAAGTTTTTTTCAATCATGTTAAATACCGTAACAATGTTACCGCCCGTCTTGCTTAGTAAAGCTAATGATGAGGTAATGTATTTAGCTTCCTCAAGTTTTACTCGCTTATAAAATCTTTCAAAAACAACACTTAAATCAAGCCCATAATTAATATCAGTATAAATAATATTAAATTCATCTTTAATAGGACTAGGAAGCTCTTTTTTGACAATTTCAATTGCTTGTAAAATATTTTTACCACTTTTAAAAGCGCTATTCATCATAACAATTGCTTGTAATAATTGTTCTTCAATTAACTTTTTATGATTTTGATAAAGCCAAATAATAATTAAATCAATACAAAAGAAACTAATTATTGAACCTATTAAAAAGACAGGAAGACTAAAAGTTGCAAATTTAATGGATATGGAAATGATATATAGACCTTGCACAAAAAACATAACTAAAAATTTCAAAGAGATATAGTCAATGCTTTTAAAAGTATTTTGACGATCCGCAAATAAATATTTTTCAAAGCCCTTAGCATAATCTTTTAAAACTTGAGATTTAGTCAAAAACTTAGAAATGTTTTTAATAATTACTAAACAAAATTTTAAAAAAGCATCAGCAATTGATAATTCCTCAGCATTTTTATTATCTAAAGCAAAATCTTTGATTCTTTTTTCATGCCAAGCCGACAAAAAGATTCGCACAAATAGAAAAACAAGTAGTAAGAATATACTACTAATAACTAGATAACTAATTAATGTTCCCATCACTTGCTTTTCCATTATTCCTCTTTATTTAAATATTTCCCTTATTTCTTCGTAGCCATAAGATATAATTCTTTCTAAGCATTTAGGCTTACCCTTCATTTTTTCATACTGACCATCAACTTCTTTTTTATCTGTTAAACCTAATTGGTTAAACGTAAAAATTTCTTTAAGTTTAATTTCATCTTCATCAAATCCTGTTACTTCACTAATCGAAGTTATTTTTCTTTTACCATCTGCTAAACGTTCAATATTTACAATAATACTTATGGCACTTTGAATATATTCACGAACAGCTTTTACAGGAAGATCAATATTTGCCATTAAAACCATGGTTTCTAGCCGATGTAAAGCATCTATGCAACTATTAGCGTGAAGTGTTGTTAAACTACCTTCATGACCAGTATTCATCGCCTGCAACATATCAAAGGCTTCTTTCCCTCTTACTTCACCGACGATAATACGGTCCGGACGCATTCTAAGAGAGTTACGAACTAAATCGCGAATTGTAATTTCTCCACTTCTTTCATAATTGGTAGTTCTTGTTTCTAAACTAATAACATGAGGTTGATGAAGTTTTAATTCAGCCGCATCCTCAATCGTCACAATTCTTTCTTTTTCACTGATAAAACTGCTTAAAATATTTAATAGCGTTGTTTTACCACTACCAGTACCTCCACATACTACAATACTTAGTTTAGCATTAACTGAAGCCTCTAAAAAAGTAGCCATTTCGGGAGTTAAACTTCCGACTCTGATAAGTTCGTCAATACTATTAATTGACTCTTTAAATTTGCGGATTGTTATAACTGGTCCTTTTGTCGAAAGTGGCGGAATTACCGCATTAATTCTTGAACCATCTTTAAGGCGGGAATCAACCATTGGGCTTGTCGAATCAATTGTTCTTCCCATTGGTTCGACTAGTCTTTGAATTGTTCTTACAATATGTTCATCATTAATAAATGATACACTTTCGTCTTTAACTAAATTACCATCAATCTCAATATAAATTTCTTTTGGGGAATTAACCATGATTTCCGTAATGTTATCATCTTCTAAAAGTTCAGTTAAAGGACCATAACCATTAATTTCATTATCAATCAAATTATATAAATGACTTCTTTCTAAATTTGATAAATCATACCCTTCGATTGTGCGATCAATTTCTTTATTAATATATTCTGTTAAATCTTCCCCTTCAGGAATTTTGCTATCAATGATATTTTCTACTATTCTGGTTCTTAAATTATCAAGTAAAGTCTTATCCTTAAAAATATCATAATCACTAATAATATTTACTTTCGGTCTATTCTCAGCATATTCAAATACATTTCTTAAACTATTTTTCATCATTTAACTCCATTAAATTATTACACACTGACAAATACGCTTTATAAACTTTAGGATATATTTTAGGCATTTTACTTTCTAAAGTTAAAATTTTGCCATCCGCTACATATATATCCATACTCTTTAAATAAAAAGATGATTCTATTATATAGTCAATATTGGTTTTAATAATACTTTTCATATCATATAAACTATAATACCTTTTATTCGGATTAATAAAACTATTAAGCATTACTTGATAATTTTCTTTTTCAGCATCCTTAAAGATACGAATAATATTCCGCATATTTTTTAAATCTAATAAATCATTAGTCATCACTAAAAGGGTTTGATCACATTTATCTAAAATAGTAACATTAAATTCATTTAAAACATGATTAGTATCCACTATTACATAGTCATATTCATACACTGCTTTTTCTAAAATTATTTCAATATAACTCGATGCTATCTTACTTCCTTGTCTTGGATCTTTACAAGAAGCTAAAATATCAATATTATCACTATACTTAGTTACATAATTTCTTATACTTTGATATCGATTATTAGCATAGTCATCCACAAAATTATATATTGTTAACTCTGGGACTTTATTTACATAGGTAGCAATAGCTCCCCCCGTAGTATCAAAGTCAATAATTAAAATATTTTTATCTAAAGACGAAAAAACTCCTGCAATATTAAGTGCAGTAGTTGTCTTGCCAACACCACCTTTAGCCGAAAAGATACATAAACTTTTACCCTTTGCTTTGCCCATAATCAACTACCCTTTTTTGTAATATATTTTGCCATTTTCTTCGTAACCTAAAATACTAATTTTTACTTCATATTTTTTACCTAAAAAACTGTCTACATTACTTACAAATGATACTTTAAGTCCATAACTTCCATCAATAACCAAGTTACTTACCCCAATATCATTCTTATCATATAACAATATTATATCATTTTTATCTTTTTCTTCAATAGAATTTGCAATAATACTTTTTGTTACCGATATTAATTTGTTTTTTTGATAACTTACATAAGCCTTTTCAATTCCAAGACCAAAGAGGAGTAAAATTAAAGGTAGTAAAATAATAAAAGTTACTAATGATTGACCATGTTTATTTAGCATATATAGTCCTTTCGACAGTTACATGATAATTATCAATTAAAACGCTTACTAAAGGCGAAGTCATTTCTACATCACTACTTAGTTTATAAGTTACCATATTATCTAGTGATACTTTTTCTAAAGACATATCACTAGATAAAGAATAATTACTTTCTAGCGTAACTTCTTCGATTATCCTTTCTAATTCCATCTTTTTTTGAATCACATTTACAAAATCAAAAAAGGCCAATAATAGCATTATTAATATTGGCATAATAATTATAAATTCTACTAATGCTTGCCCCTTATTATTCATTTAAACCTCAAAAATCGGGTACCGGGTGCAAAAACGCACCAGCGGCACTTTTTATTTTACAGCCCCAGGATATATGGATTAGTTATCGTTCCAGTTCCTCCCCGAATATATACACCAGAGTCTAGATACAAGATTGGCCGGGTCGCATAGCCGTAGTACGCGTAGCCGTAAGTCGCATAACCGTTAATGCGCACGAGCATCACAGACGCCGCGCTATATGGTGTCATTGTCCACTCATATCCATTTCCATATAACCAGTTATTAGCAACTGAACTTGCTAAATTTGATAAATATGTACTACTATATGTTATTCCCGATGCTGCATAACCATAGTCACTTATGTTCATTAATCCTATTGCTGTTTGTTTAGTAACTAAGTTTGTTTCTAAATCATATGCTGCATCTATATATGTTGCTGTATTACTTACTGTTCCGACATTCATATGTACGCTTTCAATCATTTTATTATAATAATCATTTTCACTTTTTGATATCCCGTTTATCCGGTAATCACATGTTCCCAAATATGTACTATATCCATAACATGGGCTTGCTCCTGCGGCATTTCCTTTTCCATGATATTTTTCATTTAAAAGGGTATATAAGGTATTTCCGCTTCCCCATACAGTTTTGGTCTCTGAACTATGATAAGCTAGTCCGCCTATTGATTCATTTCGAATTATTTTAACTAAGTTAGTTCTTTTGTTACAAGTTCCGCTTGTTGCTCCACTTGCTATCGTGGCATTTGTACATACAGGTACACTTCCAATTATTCGCCATAGTTCATCATTAAACCACACCCAGTTATCTGGCTGCTTACCAGAATATCTATATCCATCGTTATCAGTGGGATTTAACCTTTGTACTTCTTTTATTAATAAATAATCGTCTCGATTTTCAGCTTTAATAGATATAAAATTTACATGACACGTAGTTCCCGCTTGCGTTAAATTTTCAAAAGTAATTGCCATTTTATATTCACCATTTGTTTGTTTTACTGGTAAATACTTAGCAAAAACATTATTACTACACTCTATTTCAGCAGTATATTTTTCATTTATCGAAGGAATCCGTGATGCTGATTCCCCATCAATTGTTATAGCAAGCATAGCTCCTTCATAATTAAGATACTTTTTTTCATTTTTTGGATATAAAAACACTACTGTCATGCTTAGTATTAATATTCCTAGTATACATCCTACTATCTTTTTATTTTTCATCTATTACCTCCGTTATTGCTTTAATTAAACGACATTTAGTATAATATGTTTCATATTCATTATATGGATATTCTTCAATATATTCAAATATCCAAATTATTTAATATTATTTTATTTACATTTTTTAATGTATGATAGCCATAAAAATTCAGCCATTACAGCCCTAGGATATATGGATTAGTTATCGTTCCAGTTCCTCCCCGAATATATACACCAGAGTCTAGATACAAGATTGGCCGGGACGCATAGCCGTAGTTCGCGTTGCCGTAAGTCGCATAACCGTTAATGCGCACGAGCATCACAGACGCCGTGCTATATGGTGTCATTGTCCACTCATATCCATTTCCATATAACCAGTTATTAACAACTGAACTACTTAAACTTGATAAATCTGTACTACTATATGTTATTCCCGATGCGGCATATCCATAATCGCTTACGTTCATAAGTCCTATTGTGGTTGGTTCTGTTACTAAGTTTGTTTCTAAATCATATGCTGCATCTATATATGTTGATGTACTACTTACTGTTCCGACATTCATATGTACGCTTTCAATCATTTTATTATAATAATCATTTTCATTTTTTGATATCCCGTTTATCCGGTAATCACATGTTCCTAACATAGTTTGATATCCATAACATGGACTTGCTCCTGTGGCATTTTCTTTTCCATGATATTTTTCATTTAAAAGGGTATATAAGGTATTTCCACTTCCCCATACAGTGTTTGTACCTGAACGATGATAAGCTAGTCCGCCTATTGATTCGTTTCGAATTATTTTAACTAAGTTAGTTCTTTCGTTACAAGTTCCGCTTGTTGCTCCACTTGCTATCGTGGCATTTGTACATACAGGTACACTTCCAATTATTCGCCATAGTTCATCATTAAACCACACCCAGTTATCTGGCTGCTTACCTTGGTAGCGGTATCCATAAGATATTGACGCAATTTGAACGTGCGTTGCATCATCTTCTACCACATCTTTCAAAAGAGGATAACTACTTATATTTTCTTGCGTATAGTTTAAAGTACACGCAATTGTTTCACCTGATGTTTCACTTATTTCAATTCTTCGATAATTAAAATTATAATTAGAGCTTGCATTAGTGCAAGATAAATTAGCTTGATATTTGTTTCCTGTTGGTATTGTACCCACTACACCATCTGTTTGTACCGCTATTTGGATATCTGGATCTTTAGTTTTAAAATATACATAACATTTATCACCGGTATTGATACTATATTTTATAGTTCCATTTAGACTACTGTATCCAGAAATTACGCCACCGTTAGTACAATAACTTCTTGACTTATCTATTGAATAACCGCCTACCGGGATCTTTGATTTTTTTACGTATTCTTGTTTTAGTTCATCATAAACCATTATAGCAATTTGCTTATTTTCTTCACTCGACTTACTATAAGAAAAAGCTGTGTCATCTTTAAATACAAGATTTGCTAAAACAAGACTAATTATTACTAAAATCACTAAGGGAAAGTGTTTCTTCATTTTTATCTACCTCACTATTATTAAATTTACCAAAAAATAAGGAAAATTACTAGTCCCCTTTTAATGTAATTCTACTTTAGACAGTCAAGATTCACATAATTTAGATGTTTTTAGAATAAATTTTAATACCATGAAAATTTTCAAAAACAAATTTATTGCTTCAACATTTATTTTAATATTAAGCGGCATGGCTACAAAAGTACTAGGACTCGTTATTAAAATTATCTTTACAAGAATTGTTGGTACAACGACAATTAGCTTATATACAATTGTTATGCCTACATACTCGCTTTTGCTAACAATTAGCACCCTAGCAATGCCTACGACAATATCCAAACTAATTGCCAGCAAAAACGATCCCAAAGTTCTAAATAGTGCCACGGTTCTTATTTTACTTATTAACGCTATTATTATTGTAACAATGTGTTTTATAAGCCCTTTTATAGCAAATAATCTTTTAAAAGAACCAAATGCCTATTATTTATTAATTGCCATGGCTTTTACCTTACCATTTGCATCTTTAGCATGTATTTTAAAAGGATACTATTATGGCAAACAAAAAATGGTTCCCCATGTTGTATCGAATACAATCGAGCAAATAATTAGGCTTCTTTTAGTAATTACGATTATGCCAATTTTAATTAAAAAATCTTATGTTCATGCCGCCACAGGATTAATCTTAACTTCCCTTTTTACGGAACTAGCTTCCGTTATTGTTTTTTTATCTTTTATGAAAAAGAAAGAAATTATTAATCTAGCAAAAATTCAATATTCACCCCAAGACGGAAAAGAGATTTTATCATTATCAATTCCTTCTGTAGCAAGTCGCATCATTGGAAATATTTGTTATTTTTTTGAACCAATTATTTTAACTAATATTCTCTTATATAAAGGATACACTAATAGTTATATTCTACTTCAATACGGAGCTTATAACGCTTATGCAATATCCACTTTAACTATCCCCTCTTTTTTTATTAGCGCGATTGCATCAGCATTACTTCCGGAAATATCTAAATTTACTGAGCAACACCGAACTGTTTTAGTAAAAAAAAGACTTAAACAAGCCTTTATTTTCACTTTCTTTATTGGTCTTAGCTTTACCTTTATCATTTTTATTTTTCGCTATGATTTACTAACTTTTCTATATAATACAACGTTAGGCTCTGATTACATCAAAGTTTTAGCCCCATTCTTTATTCTTTTTTACTTCGAAGCTATTTTTGCGTCCTTTATGCAAGCCATTGGCAAAGCTAAAATAACTTTACGAATAACCATTTTTGCTTCGATTGTAAAACTAATTTGCATTAGCACTTTATCTTTATTAAAAATTGGTTTATACTCATTACTCCTATCAGAAATTATTAATATCATACTGGTCGTATTCTTAAATTATCTTTATACAATGAAATATTTAAAAGATTAAAAAAAGCACTTATATTTAAGTGCTAATTTTAGAAAGGAGTTTCGGAACTGACTAATGATATATCATTAATCTTCAATAAAAATTGAATCCTTGCGAACTTGTTGTTCACTAAAAAAAGTATAACACTTCTATTAATTTTCGTCAAAGCAAGATATTGTCAAAATTTGTCGAAGTTAATTTCTAAAGAACTTTCTTTTTAGCCAATAAAAGATAAAACTTAATAAGATATAAATAATTACTAAATCCAAACAGTTTCCCATATTAAACATTAAATTAATTAGTACCAAAAAAGATATAGATAGCAAAATTAAACTAATTAATAATTCTTTTTGGAAATCTGTACATATTAAACCTAATAATATATATATTAACGGGAAAGCAAAATATATACCATTTAAGATATCCTTTCCGTCTTGCCACAAAAATATCAAAAAGATCATTAAGATACTAGGAAGAATAATTTTCGAAATGCTTTTCATTTAAACCTCTTATAATTATTCATTACTACTTTCATACATTAATAATTGATTTTTTAGATTATTAATTTCCTCTTGGTATTCTTCTTCGTTTTGAATATATTCATCAATTTTTGCCTGCAACTCATTAATCTTTTTTTCATACGAATTAATTGTATTTTGATATTGAACTTCACCATCAGTATAATTTTTATAATTATTTTTTAATACTTCAATATTTTCTTTTGAAGTATATATCTTAATATCTTGCAGATGATTATTTATTGAAACAATTTTTTTAGTATTAAAATTATTGATTACTTCTTTTACTAATTTAATAGGATTTTCACAACTTGCCCAGATATGGATTACATTATCTGATAGATTGGAATGATTAATTTCACAATACTTATTAATAGTATATTCTATTTTAATGTTCTCGTTATGGGATTCAATATATTCAATTTCAGGATAATAATAACCAAAGATCAAATTATTCTTCATGTCAATTTCCATATACTCTGTTTTTAAAAGATTTTGATCATTTTTGCTATATTCAAAATTTAGTAAACCTACTATAACTAAACCAATTCCCATCCCAAAAAGAGCAAGTGATATTACAAAAGACCAAATCATTTTCTTTTTATCATTTTTTCTATTAAATACAAAGTTTAGCGAAAGTAATATCATTACTAAATTAATTATTGCCGAAGATAATACCGCTAATAATAAACCTATGAAAACTAATCCTGTTTTAATCACTAAAAAAGAAACTATCAATAAACAAAACAAAGATACTAATGAAGCAAATAATACTATCGAAAAACATAGTACAAAAAATTTAATAAATCCTACAATCCCCTTGAATAATCCGTTGATAAACTTGTACTCACTATGTTTAGGATCTCTAATGATTATTTTATCTTCTTTCTTTTTTAAATTTATTTTATTACTTTCTTCACTTTTCTCTTTGGCACCCAATTGTTCAACTGGTAAAGCCTCATCTTTAATACTATCTTGTTTTAGCTTATCATAATAATCTAAATATCTTGTTTTAAAGACATGAATCATTATTACTACTGAACTTGTAAATGCAAATAATACATATACAGAACTAAATATTGAATATAAAACAGAAAATAATTTATCTGGGACAATATCAAAAGTTGTATATAATAAACTTTCTCCTAGCTCGCCAACAATTAAGCAAATTACCAATAATATTGTTCCAATAACAAGCTCTTCGAACAAACATTTACATTTACTTTTAAAACTCATATTACAAAAGAGATTTATAGTGTTGGTAATAAAATTCAAGAAATCATCCAAATATTTATTTATGTTCTTGCTGCTTTCTTCCTCCCCCTTTACCTCTCTAATGTCTTTGTGTAATAGATCATCAATATTTAGATTAAACTTTTCACACAAAGCAATTATTTTATCCGTTTCGGGATATGCAACTGCCGATTCCCATTTTGAGATGGCTTGTCTAGAAACGCCAATTTCATCCGCAAGTTGTTCTTGCGAAAGATGATTATCTTTTCTAATCTTTTTTAAATTTTCAGAAAACTTATTCATTTTCTTTTTCCTCCTTTTCTCCCACATTTTATGATTTTCTATTGGTAGCAGACTACCACTTTTAGGTTGTTTTTTGTTGAAATTTGGTTGCTAAATAAAATTCATCTATATTATAGCAAAAAAAGACTAGATTACTCTAGCCTTACTTATTACCACTAAATCTATTTATTAAAATAAAATTCTGCTTTTTGCTCATTTTCTAATGATAATCTTTCTATCGTTCCATCTTGATGAACACTTTCGATTTCTTTTCTTACACTTCTTGGGAATATGTTTTTTATATCTTTTGGATAATAACTTCCATCCCTTGGAATTCTCGAATCAGTAACTTCAAATTTATCATTTATTTTTTCTATGACAAATTTATATGGTATCGACGATCCGCTCTCATCCATAATTTTATCATTTTCAAAATAAAAGCATTCTTCTAGTACCCAAGCATAAACATAATATAAATTGTTTTCTTCCTTTTCATCTATTAGAAAAACTCTCATTGATGCAAATGTTTTTGAATTATCATGTCTTTTATGTTCATCTC
>SVAN01000009.1 GCA_015059375.1 Bacillota bacterium
ATTTTTCTCTTGCCATATAATATTTCCTCCTTTTCTTATACTATTATATTTTATCTAATGCCTGAATAAAATTCAAGTATTATTTTAGTTTACGCCGTTTTTCTTGATGATTTCTTCTGAGATTGATTTTGGCACTTCTTCATAGTGATCCATGAACATAGTAAATGTTCCACGGCCTTGGGTATTACTTCTTAGTGAAGTAGCATAACCAAACATTTCAGCAAGTGGAACCATAGCCTTGATTGATAAAGCATTTCCTCTTGATTCGTTGCCCATAGGTTTACCACGTCTACTAGTTAAGTCACCCATTACATTTCCTAAATATTCTTCAGGAACTACAACTTCAACTCTCATGATTGGTTCAAGTAAAACTGGTTTACATTTTTTAGCAGCTTCTTTTAATGCAAGCGATGCTGCAACTTTAAATGCCATTTCTGATGAGTCAACATCATGATATGATCCGTCAAATAATGTAGCTTTTACATCAACAAGTGGATATCCAGCAAGTACACCACCAGCCATAGCTTCTTGTAATCCTTTATCAGTAACTGGGATATATTCACGAGGAACAACACCACCTACTACTGCATCTACGAATTCATAACCTTTTTCAGGATTTGGTTCAAATCTAACCCAAACGTGACCATATTGTCCACGACCACCTGATTGTTTAATATATTTACCTTCACATTCAGCAGTCATTGTTAATGTTTCACGATAAGCAACTTGTGGTTTACCAACGTTACAATCAACGCTAAATTCTCTACGCATTCTTTCAACTAATACGTCTAAGTGTAATTCACCCATACCACTAATAACAGTTTGACCTGTTTCATGGTCAGTATGATATTTAAAAGATGGATCTTCATCTGCTAATTTTTGTAATGCAACAGCCATCTTATCTTGATCTGATTTACTTTTTGGTTCAATTGCAAGATCAATAACTGGTTCTGGAATTTCCATACCTTTCAATAAAACTGCATTTTTTTCATCACATAATGTATCAGCAGTACCAGTATCTTTTAAACCAACTGCAGCTGCAATTTCACCAGCATATACGCAATCAATTTCTTTTCTTTGATTAGCGTGCATTTGTAAGATACGACCTACTCTTTCTTTTTCGCCTTTGGTTGAATTTAATACATAACTACCACTTTGTAGTTTTCCAGAATACACTCTGAAGAATGTAAGCGTTCCTACAAACGGATCTGTCATAACTTTAAAAGCTAATGCAGTGAAAGGTTCATTATCATCAGCTTTTCTTAAAACATCGTTACCTTTTAAATCAACACACTCAGCAGCGCCAATATCAGTTGGACTAGGTAAATAATCAATAACTGCATCTAAAGCAAACTTAATACCAATGTTTGCTTTTGCGCTACCTGGCATAACTGGGAAAAATTCTACAGCTAAAGTTCCCTTTCTAATAGCTTTTTTTACCATATCAACAGGGATATCTTCGCCTTCTAGATATTTTTCCATTAATTCATCATCAAATTCTGCAGCAGCTTCAATTAAATCCGTTCTTTTTTCTTCAATCAAATCTTTTAAATCAGCAGGAATATCAACTTCTTCGTAAGCTTCATCAGCATCACCGCTAAATATCATTGCTTTACGATTAAGAATATCAATAATTCCTTTAAAATCTGATTCTGCTCCAATTGGCCAAGCAATTGGTTTAGCATTTACCCCTAGTCTTTTATCAATTGTTTCAAGACTGTATTGATAATCTGCTCCCATCTTGTCCATTTTGTTTGCGAAAATCATTCTCGGAACTTTAAATTCTGTAGCTTGACGCCAAACTGTTTCAGTTTGTGGTTCAACACCATTTTGTGCATCGATTACAGTTACTGCCCCATCTAATACTCTTAGGCTTCGTTCTACTTCGATTGTAAAATCTACGTGACCTGGAGTATCGATAATATTTAAACGGTATCCATTCCAATGAGCTGTTGTTGCTGCTGAAGTAATTGTGATACCTCTTTCTTTTTCTTGGTCCATCCAGTCCATTTGAGACTCACCATCGTGAGTTTCTCCAATTTTATGGATTCTTCCTGTATGATATAAAACTCTCTCTGTAAATGTTGTTTTACCAGCATCAATATGAGCCATTATACCAATATTTCTTGTATTATTTAATGAAACATCTCTTGCCATAAATAATTACCATCTATAATGAGCGAACGCTTTATTAGCTTCAGCCATCTTGTGCATGTCTTCTCTTTTCTTAACTGCACCACCTACACCTTTAGCAGCATCCATAATCTCATTAGCTAAATTAATAGCCATGCCCTTTCCATTTCTTAGTTTTGCATAATTTACTAACCAACGAAGTGCTAAAGCTTGAGATCTTTCGCTTGATACTTCAATTGGAACTTGGTAATTGCTACCACCAACACGACGAGATTTAACTTCTAATGCTGGTTTAATATTTTCTAATGCTTCGTTATAAACATCCATTGCTTGGCGTTTTGTTTCTTTTTCAATTATTTTAAAAGCATCATATAAAATAGTTTGAGCTGTACCTTTTTTTCCATCAACCATAATAGTATTAATTAATCTAGTTACTACCTTAGAATTATATATAGGATCTGGAAGTACATCTCTTTTTACTGCTCTTCTTTTACGCATTTTTCTTCCTCCTTTATTTATTTTTGCCTAATTACTTAGGTCTTTTTGTACCATATTTACTTCTACCTTGTTTACGGTCTTCAACTCCATGAGTATCTAATGTACCGCGGACAATATGATAACGAACACCGATTAAGTCTTTTACACGACCACCACGTACTAATACTACGCTGTGTTCTTGTAAGTTATGTCCTTCACCTGGAATATAAGCATCGATTTCTTTTCCATTTGAAAGTCTAACACGAGCATACTTTCTTAAAGCTGAGTTAGGTTTCTTAGGTGTTTTTGTTCCTACACGAGTACATACTCCTCTTTTTTGTGGACTCTTATTATCAGTTTGTTTTCTTTCAATAGTGTTGAATCCCACGTTTAAAACAGGACTTTTACTCTTTCTAGTTTTATTCCCACGGCTTTTCTTTACAAGTTGATTAATTGTTGGCATTTTTCTTCCTCCCTTCATTAACACACAACCTGGTGTATCATTTTCCCCATTAAATTAGGTCCAATCAAAGACTGAACCCAAATAAACGCATAATTAATATATCAATTTATTACTATATTGTCAACAAATTTATTCGTATATTTCATTATATCCAGAGGATGTAAAATTCATACAACTAATATATGAAGTATATTCACTTTCTTCGTAAACAACATAGCCTTTACACTCATTCCCTTTATCGTCAGCAAATGATTCAAGATATCCCAAGCGTTTTAAATCTGAAACTGAAACAATAACCTTATTTTCCTTTAAATCATATTCACTTACATAACGCATTGCTTTGGTTTGCAAACGAGTTTCTAAACTGGCATAAGTTATTCCATCTTGACCGTCCAAATTATTATAAAGCACATATATATAATATGATGCAAAGAATAATAATAGAAGCAACACTGAACTAAATACAATCATTTCAGGAAAACCCCATCCTTTATTATTAAGTTTCATTATTATTTATCACCGCTTTTTCTAACAAAATCTTTGAAAATCAAAGTAAATTCTTTCGCAGAAATTGAATCGTCTATTGTATAGTGATATTCACGATATTTATATAATATTCCATAACAAGTAAGAGAATATTCATCATTATCCTCAATATCGCGATATTGTCCCATACAAATTAATGGTTTTTTATCAATTTTAACACGATATAAATTAGTTAACACTAACGAAAACCACAAGATTACCGTTCCCAATAAACAAAAACATATTATTTTAATTTTTCTTCTTGTGTTTGCTAACTTTTGCTCTGGAGTTATCATATATTATCACCATTTTAAGTATAAAATAGTTCCTATTTTTTTTCAACAAAAAACCCACATTAGTGGGTTTAATTGACTAAAGTAAATTAAGCTAATTCAACTTCAGCGCCAGCTTCAGTTAATTGAGTTTTAATTGCTTCAGCTTCATCTGCAGCAACGTTTTCTTTAATATTTCCACCGTTATCTGCAAGAGCCTTAGCTTCAACTAATCCTAAGCCAGTAATTTCCTTAATGATTTTAATAACAGCAATTTTATTGCCACCAGCTGATTTTAATACAACTGTCTTAGTTGCAGATCCAGCATCTTCAGCTTGTGCAGCAGGAGCAGCAGCAACTGCTACAGCACTAGGATCTACACCAAATTCTTCTTTCATAGCGTCAACTAATTCCTTAACTTCAAGAATAGTCATTTCTTTTAATGCGCTAATAAAATCTTCTTTTGTTAATTTTGCCATATTATTCTTCTCCCTCCATTTTTTCGGCATAAAGATTTAATGCTATGCTTAAATCTCTTACGTATTGAATCATTCCACTTGCCAACATAGTAAGTAGTCCATCTCTTGATGGTATAGATGCGTATTCTTTAATTACATTCTTATCAGATACAGATCCACTCAATACACCTACACGAATATCAAGTTTATCATGATCTTTTGCGTAATTAGAAATAATTTTAATTGGTTCTAATAAATCAGCTCCAAATAAAATTGCGTTTGGACCTTCAAGAAATTCTGTAATGTCAATTTTTAATTCGTCGCAAGCTAGCTTTAGTAAAGTATTTTTATATACCTTAACTTCAGCATTAGCTTCTTTTAGTTTAGTTCTAAGTTCTGTAAGTTCAGCAACAGTTAAACCTTGATATTGAAACAAAATAACTGACTCACTATTTTTAATTTTATCAATTATTTCACTTACTACTAGCTTCTTTTCTTCTAGAATTCTCTCGCTTGCCATATTTCCTCCTTATTATATTTAGAAAAAACTTCCCATGGGGAAGTTTAAAAAGACTTAAAACTTTCCCCTCGGCAGGATGTTCTTTTTAAGCCATTAGGCTCCTACTGTCTTTGGTTCTCCGTTTTTCCTATTCGATATTATAGTATAGTTTTTATTAATTGTCAAAACTATTTTTATTAATTCTAATACCAGGTCCCATTGTAGAAGAAACTACAATATTTTGAATTAAAGCACCTTTAACTGTATTAGGTTTATTTTTTGAAATTGTAGAAACAACATATTTTAAATTTTCTTCTAAAGCTTGTTCAGTAAATGAAGCTTTTCCGATAATGGTATGAATATTTCCATAACTATCAGTACGATACTCAATCATACCTTTCTTAATGTCAGCTATAGCATTTTCTACTTTTGGTGTAACAGTACCAGTTTTAGGATTAGGCATTAAACCTCTAGGTCCTAAAATGTTACCAATTTTACCAACTTCCGGCATCATATCAGGAGTTGCAACAATAATGTCAAAATCCAACCAATTTTCAGATTTGATTTTTTCAATTAAATCTTTATCTCCAACATAGTCTGCACCAGCATTTTTAGCTATTTCTGCTTGTTCACCTTTAGCTAGTACTAAAATTCTTTTTGATTTACCACTACCATTTGGTAAAACAAGTGAACCACGTAATAATTGATCTTGTTTCTTAGGGTCAACATTAAGTTTTAAAGCAACTTCAATGGTACTATCAAATTTTGTGATTGAAGTTTCTTTTACTAGTTTAATTGCATCAGTAATTGAATAACTTTGATTCTTATCAACCTTACTTGATGCTTCCACATATTTCTTTCCAGTCTTTCTCATTTATTTCCCTCCTAACTGTGGTTTATTAGCGGATAAAATTTATGTTCATTATTCAGCTGTTTCTTCAGCTTCGTTTTCTTCAGGAATTTCCATAGATGTTGCTTCAGCCATTTCTTGAGCTTCAGCTTCAAGTTCGGCAAGTTGAGATTCACGTTTAGCTCTTTCAGCTTCTTCTCTCTTAGCTTCTGCAGCTTGTTCTTGAAGTTCAGCGTCATTATAACCTTTAACAGCAATTCCCATATTTCTTGCTGTACCTGCAATAATTTCCATTGCAGCGTCTACATCATAAGCATTTAAATCAGGTAACTTTGTTTCTGCTATCTTTTTTAAATCCTCTTTTGAAATTGTAGCAACAATTTCATTTGCTCCCTTAGATCCAGCTTTAGCGATTCCAGCAGCTTTCTTTAATAAGAATGCAGCAGGTGGAGTTTTTAATACGAAATCGAATGAACGATCATCATAAATAGTAATTTCACAAGGAACTACATCTCCCATTTTTTCTCTAGAAGCTTCATTAAACTTTGTACAAAATTCTTGTAAATTGATACCTGCAGGCCCTAAAACAGTCCCAACTGGTGGAGCTGGTGTAGCTTTACCGGCTTCAATTTGTAATTTTATTTTCTTTACGACTTCTTTAGCCACGAAAAACACCTCCTATAAAATATCTTTTCATGTAAGTGGTATGGGCATCCGCTCTTCCCTCCCACTTGATGCAAATTAATTGCAACATAAATACTAACACAAAAAATACAAATATACAAGTAAATCTGCATTTTATTATTATTTAATAATATTATTTTTTTGCATTTTCTTTCATTATTTTAATAAATAATGTGTTAATTATAAGCTTTTTTAATTGCTTGCCACAAAAAATAGTGATATTATAAATATGAGGATAGAGAGTTATGGGAAAATTTTTTAATGGGAAAGTACGAAAAGACCGCGGCACTCTTATTAAATATGGTATCATTGCTGCCGGCGTACTTTTAATAATTATTTTATTTGTTCTTATATCCGCCGGAAAAAACAAGAACAAAGATGTTGTATTAGAACTTAATGAAGTAGTTACAGTTGAAGTTAATGGAGAATATCCAGCAATAAAAGATTACTTCTCTAAATTTGAAAACTTTGATGAGAAATTAGTTGATATTACTGACTTTGATATAACTACTGTTGGCGAATACACTGTGACTGTTACGGCTGAAGGATATGGTTCAGAAGATATTACGGTAAATGTTATTGACACCACTGCTCCTGAATTAGTTTTAAAAAATGTTGAAATCGAATCTGGAGATACTTATTATATAGAGGATTTTATTCACACATGCGAAGATAATTCGAATACAGAATGTATAGTAGAATATTATACTGAATCATTTGATCAAACAGGAAATCCTATTGACTATTCATCATTTACCGAGGATGGTAAATATTTAATTAAAATCATCGCAAAAGACGAATCGGATAATACTAGTGATCCTAAAGATGTTTACTTAACCATCGGAAACGATGAACAACCTGTTGAACCAGAACCTGTTACTTGTACATATGGAGATTTAACAATTAATCGTGAAACTCATTATTATCCAATTGCTGTAGTAGTTGGCGATCAAATTAACAATTGTGCATTAAACAGAGATTTATGGGATAGCGCAACAATTCAAGCTCCTGTAAAAACTTTTTATCAAAATGATTACGAAAGATTAAAAATTCAAATTAAAGCGGAATTAGAAAAAGAATTTCCAAAAGGCGCTAAAATAGTTGCTTACCCACATTTCATTGGAGTATTAAACGCTGAATTAAAAGGACTAGTTGGTTACGCGGTTTACGTTAAAGTTTATGTAGCACCAGCAGATACATCAGGACAAGTTGATTCAGACGAAAATCTAAGATTAGCATATTACTTACGTAGTGATAAAACTCGTGAATACGAAATTAACAAATACAATCTTGCTGAATAAAAAAATAAGGATTTTAAATTTAATCCTTATTTTTTTGCGACTTTCTTGAAATAAATATTATGATTCCGATTATCGAAGGAAGTAGCAACATTAAAAGTGGAGCTAATATTTTATCAACATTATTTTGTTTTTTGATTTCATTGTAAATTTTTTCAACAACGTCAACGTACTTATTATTATTCAATTCATTTATTAAAGCATTTTCTAATTCTTCATTAAATGATTCAGCATATTCATCTAATGTATAATTATCGCCAATTACAATATATGGCGCGCCTATAATCTCTTCACCGAATGTTTCTGCAACTTTATCAGCTAGTTTGCGCTTTTCTCGATCTTCTTTCCACTCAGAATTCCAAACTTCATACTCCACCACTTCAAAAGTGTACTTGTTTTGTAATTTTTTAAAAAATAATACTGTTTTTTGACTAATCTCATCTTCACCCTTTGTAAAGATATAAACTGTTACTGCATCCTTTGCTTCAACCACTGGAATAAACTGTGCTAAGCATAGTAGACAGCATAGTCCAATAACTATTTTTTTCATTTCACCTCATTATTTGACCAAATTCTTATATATTTTAACCATTCTTATCATAATTTTTTCTTCATCCAGTTTAATTTGATTAGTAGCAATTAAGGTTGCTAAACCATTGGCATATAACCACATATGTAAAAATAATTCTTTAGCTTCATCAAAACTAAAGCCATGCTTATTAACCAGATTAATAATTGTTCCTTGATTCCACTTTTCATCAAAAACATCCTCAATTTTTTTCCATTTTAGATTATCTGACAAAAAAAGACTTATAAAAAGATTTTTATAATTATTTGCAAATTCAACATATGCAATACATAATGTTAATAACGCTTTTTTATTATCAATTTTACTTGTTATAAATTCGTCATATTGGCGATATATTTCCACTAAAACATCTTGTTTTATCTCGTCCATATTATCATATATACGATATAATGGCTTTGTACTTATGCCTATTTGTTTAGCTAGACTACGAGCATTTAATGAATCCCAACCCTCGTTATTAATCATTTTAACTGCTATTTTTACTATATTTTCTTTTGTAAGCGCTATTGCCTTTGCCATTGTTTTTCCATCCCCTAATCTACGATAACTTACGTTTCCATTATATCTAAATTAATGAAATTTGTCAAAAAATTCTGCTGAATTATAGTGTTTTTTATCTTTTATAAAACCTCTTACGTATTCAATTTCAACATTTTCTGCACTTTTAAATATATTAAAATCTACAATATTATTTTCTTGTTTTAACTCTTTGATAATTTCTTTAACTCGAGCCCGCTTCGAATCTTCTTTTTTCATTGGGCAATTGCAAGAACTACATGTAATGTTATGTTTCTTTACAAAACTTATAATATCTACTTCTCGAACTAAATATAATGGTCTAATCAATTGCATGCCGGGAAAGTTCTGACTATCTAATTTAGGCAACATTGTATTAAAAATACCGTTATATAATACAGATAACATTGTTGTTTCAATTACATCATCAAAGTGATGGCCCAATGCGATTTTATTGCATCCTAATTCTTGCGCCGCATTATATAAAAATCCCCGCCGCATTTTAGCACATATATAACATGGGGATTTGTGTCCAGAATTTTTTACTGCAGAAAAAATTGTTGAATCAACCACTTTAGCTTCGATACCGATTTCCTTTGTGCTGTTGATAATTTGTTGTAAATTATTATTGTCATATCCAGGATTCATTATCAAATATTCACATTCAATTTTCTTTTTACCATGACGAGCTATCTCTTGCATACACTTTGCTAAAACAAGAGAATCTTTCCCACCGCTTATACATACGCATATCCGATCGCCATCTTCTAATAAGTTATAATCAGTAACAGCTTTAGTAAATGGTCTAAATATCGTTTTACGAAAATTTGTTAATATACTTCTTTCAATTTCTTTTGGCTTCATAATTTTATTATCACCATAAATTTATATTATGTCAAATAAAAAATAGATATTGATAAATTCCAACTTTTGGAGATATCAACATCTACTTTTTTATCCTCTTAGCTTAGCACCAAGCTTTTCTTCAACATCAGCAATAATTTTATTAAATACTGCCATTACTTCATCATCCTGTAATGTTTTAGAAGAATCTTTAAATGTTAATTTATAAGCAATAGATTTCTTTCCGGCCTCAAAGTTATTATAAACATCAAAGACTTCAACTAAATCAAGAATGTTGCCTCCTGAGGATTTAATTTGCTTTTTAATAACTTCGCTTTCAACTTCATTATCTACCACAAAAGCAACATCTTTAGTAATTTCAGGGTATCTTGAAGCTTCTTTAAACTTAATCGGTTTTATTGTTTTTTCATATAATTTTGTCATTGAAAGCTCGGCAACGTAAACATCATCTTTTTGTAAACTTGGATGAACCCTACCGATAATTCCAATTTCTTCGCGATCAATCATAATTTTCGCGCTAATGCCAGGATGCAAACTATCTACTTCTGCCTTCACAAAAGAATATCGATTTTTAAATCCCAAATAATCTAATAAATTTTCAACAATTCCTTTTATTAAATAAAAGTCACACTTATTTTCTATATTTTGCCAATTATTAATAATATAATTTCCTTTAACTAACATTGCAACTTTTGTGTCTTCTTGATAGCTAACATCATATGTTTTAGCAATTTCATAAAGCAAGATATCTTTTACATTTCGTGCTTTGTTATATTCAAAAACTTCTAACAAGGAACCTAAAATCGATGTTCTTATAATCGATTTATCAACACTCATCGGATTAGAAAGATTAATGGCAACAACATCATTATATCTAAATAATGCGGCATTTTCAGGGCTAACCAAAGTATAAGTTTTTGTTTCATTCAACCCTAATGCACGTAATCTTTTCGAGATTTCTTTTCTAATCTTTACATCTCCAACATACACACCACGACGCGAAGGAACAACAGGAAGCGTTGATGTTAAATTTTGATAGCCATACAATCTGCCAATTTCTTCAGCAATATCATTAACATTAGGATCAATATCAAGGCGACGATATGGTATTTCTACAACAAATCCATCATCTTTTACTTCATACATAAAGCCCAAACGTTCAAGTTCTTTTTCAACATCTTTATCAGTTAATTTCATTCCTAACAATGAATTAATATCATCGGTTTTAAATGTAACAATTTTCTTCTCTTTATTTGCTTTATCATGTTTTAACGTTCCTTTCAGCACAGTTGCTCCAGCATACTTTTCTAATAAATGGCATGCTCTTTCAATTGCTGCATCAGTATACTCAAATGACAAACCTTTTCCATATCTAATTGATGCTTCACTACGCAAATCTAGTCTAGAAGCCGTATATCTAATTGCAGTTGCATCAAAGATAGCGCTTTCAATAAGGACATCAGTAGTTTGTTCATCCACTTCTGTATTTGCTCCACCCATTACACCCGCAATACATACAGGTTTAGAACCATCAGTAATTACAATATCATTAGATTGAAGTTTTCTTTCGATTCCATCTAATGTGATAATTTCTTCATTTTCTTCAGCATTTCTTACTAAAATTTTACTACCTAACTTATTTTTATCAAAAAAATGAAGAGGTTGACCATATTCAAGCATTACATAATTAGAAATATCTACAACATTATTAATTGGTCGTAACCCTACAGATAAAAGTCTTTGTTTAATAAAATCAGGAGATTCTCCAATTCTAACATTTTTTACCATCTTTGCAGTATAATATGGACATTTATCAGTTTCTACAGATATTTCTATATGATTTTCTACACAATCGCTATTTTCTGAATAATTACATTCAGGAAGTGTGACTTTTTTATTTAATATAGATGCAATTTCATAGGCAAAACCGATGTGGTAATAACAGTCATTATTTCTGTGTTTATGGATATCTAACTCATAGACAGTTGTATTAGTTTTCAAATATTCATTTGCATCTGTGCCTGCTTCTAAATCTGTATTTAATATTTCTATTCCCTTGGCATGCGTTTCATCATTTTTAGGCTCTAATCCTAATTCATAAAGCGCACAAATCATTCCGTTAGATTCAACACCACGAATAACTCCTGTTTCAATCTTAAAATCACCAGGAAGAACGCAGCCAGGTAGTGCAACAATAACTTTAATTCCTTCTTTAACATTTGGAGCACCACAAACAATTTGTTCAACTTTTTCACCTATATTTACTTGACAAATGTGAAGATGATCACTATTAGGATGATCAACACAATTTAATACTTCACCAATAACCAAGTTATCAATCCTAGATGAAATAACTTTTTCAACATTGATCCCTGCTTTCGTAATCTTAACAGCTAATTCCTTTAAATCTTCATCACTAATATCGATATAATCTTTTACCCAATCTAAATTTATCACTATTACACATCCCTTCTGTCAAATACTTTTGATTCTCTTAAGTCAGTGTTGTAAAAAGTTCTAATATCACTAATTCCATACTTTAACATTGCCAATCTTTCGGCACCAAAACCAAAAGCAAAACCAGACCATACATTAGGATCATATCCGCAATTTCTAAGAACATTAGGATGAACCATACCGGCTCCACTTACTGTAATCCACCCAGTAGATTTACAAAGCGGACAGCCTTTTCCTTTGCACGAAAAACAAGTAATATCAGTTTCTACTGATGGTTCAGTAAATTGATAATAGCTTGGTCTAAATCTCGTTTCAATATCTTCACCAAATAATCGTTTTACAATAACATCAAAGGTCCCTTTTAAATCCGAAAGCTTAATATTTTTATCCACTAGTAGGCCTTCAATTTGCATAAATTGGTGTGAATGGGTTGCATCATCACTGTCTCGACGATAGGTTTTACCAGGACAAATCATTCTAACAGGTTTATCTCCTCCAGCGGCAATCATCGTTCTAGCTTGGACTGGTGAAGTTTGGCTTCTTAAAAGAATCCTTTCATCTTCAATATAGAATGTATCTTGGGCATCTCTAGCAGGATGACCCAAAGGTATATTTAATAATTCGAAATTATACTTATCCTCCTCAATTTCTGGACCATCAACAACATCGTACCCCAAAGACATAAATACTTCTTCGACCTCTTCTATAACCTTTTCCAAAATATTAGGAGCCCCAACAGCGATTTTAGTAGATGGCAAAGTTATATCTATTTGTTCGCTGGAAAGCTTAGCATTCAGCTTTTCTTCTTCGAAAAATTTAATTTTCGCTTCAATATTATCACTTAGCTCTTGTTTTAAACTATTTAATGTTTTACCAAAAACTTTCTTTTCTTCAACCGTTAAATCTCGCATTTTACTAGCCAGTTCATTTACCGGCCCCTTTTTTCCTAAATACATTACTCTAAGCTCATTAACTTCTTCTAAAGTACTTACATTACTTAACTTCTCGTTAACTTCTTGCGCAAGTAATCTTGCTTTTTCTTCCATATTCTATCCTTCCTTTAATAAAAAAAGACTTCATAAATATAAGGACGAGCAAACCCGCGGTACCACCTTACTTTATGATGTCTTCATACACTTTAAATATTTAACGCTATCAACCGATTATACTCATTATTTGAATTTCGTTTTAAGTTTTTATAATACTCTCACCATATATACTATTCTCTTTTACTTTCTTCCTAAAACTACTTAAAATAACTCATCGTATCTTAATAATTTGTACTTTTTAATTCCATAAATGATTCTGGATGTTTACATACTGGGCAAACTTTTAAAGCATCTTTGCCATAGTATACATGCCCGCAATTTCGACAAATCCAAATTACTTCTTGGTCTTTATGAAAAACTGTATCATTTTCTACTGCATTCACTAATTCTAAATATCTTTCTTCATGATGCTTTTCAATCTCTGCTACTTTTTCAAATAAGAAAGCTATTTGATCGAAACCTTCTTCTCTAGCTACCTCAGCAAAACCTTTATACATCTCAGTCCACTCATAATTTTCTCCATTAGCGGCATCCTTTAAATTTTCAATCGTTGAAGGAATACTTCCACCGTTTAATTCCTTAAACCAAAGTTTAGCATGTTCTTTTTCGTTATTTGCGGTTTCTTCAAAAATCGCTGCAATTTGTTCATATCCATCTTTTTTTGCTTGCGATGCATAATAAGAATATTTATTTCTAGCTTGACTTTCTCCAGCAAAAGCCGCCATTAAATTTTGTTCTGTTTTACTTCCTTTTAATTCCATAATTCACCTCTTAAAATATTTAATATCTATATATTAACATAGAAAAAAAAGAGAGTCAATTTAGTATTTTGGAAATATTTATCTATTTTTTAATATATTTAAATAGGTGATATAATGAAAAGATTTTTTAAATATTATAGGTCTTCTTTCGCCTTATTATTAAGTATGGTGATTGGACTTATAATTGGGCTTATTTTCAAAGAAAAAGCAACTGCTCTATCTCCATTAGGTACTCTATTTATTAATCTACTAAGCACAATAATTGTTCCATTGATTTTCACTACAATTACTCTTTCTATAGCTAAAATTAAGCCTCAAATTGTTGCAAAATTACTCAAAAATATTGTAATTGTCTTTGTAATAATGTCGTTGTTGTCTGTGCTTGTTGGAATTATCTCTACTTATGCTTATCGTTTTGTTTCCACGCAAAATACCATTGAGACTCACCATAATGTAACAACCGAAAATACTGATTTAAACTTTTTAGAAAGAACAGTTAATATGATTAGTGTAAATGATTTTAATTCGCTACTCACAAAAGAAAATATGATTGCTCTTATTGTTTTCTCAATAATCATTGGCATCGCGGCATATAAAAGCAAGGAAAAAGCAAAACCATTTATTAGTTTTCTAGAAAGTTGTGAAGAAATATTAATGCGCGTTATCACAATTATTATGTATTATGCGCCGATTGGTATATGTGCTTTCTTCGCTAGCATGGTTGGCACTTTAGGTGGGCAAATTGCTGCAGATTACTTAAAAGTTTTTATTTACTATGCTGTAATATCCATTCTTTTCGCAGCAATTGTTTATTCCGTTATAGCTAAGATATCTGGAAAAAGTGTCAAAGAATTTTGGAAAGAATCAATTCCTATTATTCTTTGCTCATTAAGTACTTGTTCTTCCGCTTCATGTTTACCAATAAATATAAATACCGCAGAAAAACTTGGCGTATCAGATCAAGTAAGTAAAACAACAATTTCTTTAGGAACAAGCTTTCACAAAGACGGATCTGTTATTGACAGTGTGTTTAAAATAATGTTTTTAGTGTATTTATTTAATAGTAACATTAATATTATTCAAGTAATCATTGTTGCCTTAGCCGCTACACTTCTAATTACTGCTGTTCCAGTTGGCGGTGGTACAATTAGTGAAATGTGTATTATTACTTTGTTAGGATTTCCAGTAGCAGCTCTTCCCATCTTAACAATTATAGCTACAATTACAGATGCTCCTGCTACAATGCTTAATGCTCTCGGAGATACATCCGCATCATTGCTAGTCGATAAGCTTATGAAAAAAGATACTATTTCGTCATAGTATCTTTTATATTCTGGGTTAATTTTGCCATTAATTCAGTATTTTTAACTAATTCCACATATGAACCATCCTGTTCTTCGACTAATTTCAACAAGACTAACTTTTTAGAATTAATATTCTCTTGTTCATCAACACCCGCAGCCAAGAAATAACGAAATCCTTCAAATATCGTTTCTTCTAGCAATATAAAACGTTCCTCGTTTTCTAGTACAATAATATCATTAACTTTCATCGGTATTGTTCCTTTCATTTTCAATTATACCATTATTTTTATCTTCTTCTAATAATCGACGATTTGCTTCTTCAGCATTCTTTTTAACTTTGCTAATTCTAATAAGTTTAGAAACATCTTTAATTATTACGTAAACCGCCGGTAAAATTACTACCAATAACCATCCAAATTTACTTGCTACAAAGAATTGAATTCGTCCTAATTGTGGTATTTTAATTACTGCTTTACCTATTACATTTCTATATAAAGCCGGAGCGCTGTCTTTTGATAAATTATTATCCCCTTGCGTTGTAAATTGATATTCGCCATTAACAATTTGAATATCCTTAACCCGGTGAGTAATTGTCATTCCATAAGTAAATGAACTCGAAGATTTAAAGGTAATAATATCTCCTACTTTTATATCCTCGGGTTTATCCACCTTCGTATTTATGATAACATCATACACCTTAATTTTCGGCGTCATACTAGGACTTACAATTGTATATATCGAGTAAGGTGGAGCAAAACTCTCTCCTTTTCTAGCATATATCTGAAGGGAAATATAATAATATACTAAACAGGCTGCACAAGCAATTAGAATTACAAAAATAGCCCAAGTTATAATACTTGATAAATAATTTATTATCGATTTTATTTTCACACTATTTCTTTTCATATACCCTTCTTCTTAATTTCTTATTTAACTAATTCTATTTTAAGTTGACCTTTAAACATTTTACCACTATCAACATTTTGATTTAGACCAGTTTCCCTAAAATAAATATCTAAAACAAATTTTGCTTCGCTTTTAGCTCTTAGCAATACATTATCTTTTAATATAACGGTTTGACGTGGAGCTTTATAACCTTCTATAAATGCTGTATTGCTTCTTGCCAATGAATAATCCATATTGTTTTCATCACTAAACTCATTTGTTACATTTTCCCAAACAACCCGATACGCTATTGCATATGAAGAATTATTTTTTACTTCAATAACGTACCTATCATTCCATCCAGGTTCAATGTCAGAAGATTTTATTTCTAAAGGATTCATTATATAAAAATCATAATTTCCCGCTGACGTAATATCCAATATAGCATCTGAATTATACTCCGAATCTAAGTAATAATTATTGTCCTTATCAATATTTGTTGTTCCATTATCACAATTGAAATCACATATACCATCGTTGTCAATATCGACGTTTTTATCTGGCCATCCGTCCCCATCAGTATCACAGTTTCTTACACAAAAAGGGGATTTGTCTACTAGATTATTACCAGCACAATTAAAATTACAAACACCTAGTCCATAAGCATCTAAATTTTCTTCTGGCTTTCCATCTTTGTTGCTATCTAAATTAAAATCTGCTAATTGATCTTGATTGTAATCTACATCAATATCAGCAATATTATTACCATCTACATCAATATTATTATCAGGATGTAAATCGTAATTCAAATCACAATTAACATCACAAGTACCATTATAGTCAACATCAACGTTAATGTTTTTAGATAAAATTAAATGGCCTTCTTGGTATTCAATTAAATGATCTGAACGGCCGTCATGATTTGTATCACAATTTTTTATACATACATTATCATCGTCAACTAGATTTAAATCAGCTTCACCATCATTATTTAAATCAATATTATATTCAGGGAATCCATCGTTATCAATATCAATATTCAATTTTAAATCATCAATTTCTTTGTTTATCGGGTTTATAATTGTTTCTCCATTATCTTGAGAAATATTTACATCTGGATTTCCATCACCATCTACATCAATGTTAATGTAAACATTATTATTTGTGGTAACATTTGTTTTACAGTGTTTTTCCGAAGGATATAATGTGCACTTCCAATCAACATTTTTCCCTTTGTTAAATGGCAAAGAGTCCTCGCCTTTTTTTATTAACTCATTTAATAAAATTTCATTGTTATTTAAATCAATATTATAATCCGGCCATCCATCACCATCAATATCACAATTTTTTGTACAATTTGGGTTATCTTTTACATTAGTAATTGGATTTGTAATCTGCCCATTTTCATTTACATTAAAGACTTTTTTTCGATTGCCCTTATAATCAATATTGTATTTAGGAATATTACTATTTTTTTCTGTTACATTTATATCAGCTTTACCATCGCCGTCTACGTCAATATTTGTATCCGGCAAAGAATCATAATTAATATCACAATTAAGTTCGCAAAGTTTCCCCTTTTTATAATTTCTTATAATATTAATATCAGCTACGCCGTCGCCGTTTAAATCTAGATTATAATCCGGCCATCCATCATTATCAGAATCACAATTCAATATACAATATTTACCATTTTCATCTAATTGATTCGTTTTATTGAAAATATGAGTTCGATCACCTAAAACATCAATATTAAACACAGCAATCCGATTATCTTGATAGTCAATATTATACATTGGCTTACATTTATTACCATCTGTTATGTTTAAGTTAGGAACTAGACTACCATCGACTTTTAAATTAACATATTCGCAACGATTTTTACCCAAAAATTCATATTCTCGATAATGATATATTCTTGAAAACGAAACAATAAAAATTAATACAACAAAAACAAGTATGCTTGCTATAAGCATATACCATCTTCGAGCTTTAACAATTAAAGCGTGTTCTTCTTCTAGTATTTTTGCTTGATTGTCAAAGTCTGGTTCTTGATTAAGGATTTCTTTTTCATTATCAATTTCGTTCAATTTGTGTCTCCCTATTCTATTAAATTATAGCACAAGAAAAATTAGATAACAATAATCATTTGTTGTAAACTTCGACAGTATACACGCTATTACCACGATATTTGCCATTTTCATCAAAATCATCTTCCGTATCGTATGTAAAAACACTGACAATAATTTTACCATCTATTTCATGAAATTTGCTTCCTGCAGTTAACTTCATCGAAGTTAGGATTGTATTTTCTGTCATATCATCCATTGTTAAGTGCGAGTACCATACTCCGATAGGTACATTAGCACTATCGTACAAATATATTTCTAAATAATCGTAAAAATCAGATACATCAGACGGGCAAAGAATTGTTCGATCAATTTGTGTCCCATCTAATAAATCAAACGATATATGCCATCCAGTTTTATATTTTTGGTAATCTGTATATTTACTAGCATTACTTTTCCAAATATTTTGAAAATAATCTGGTTTTATTACATCCTCTTCACTAAAAACGCTTCCGAAAACCACAATATCTTTTTTTAATTGCCATAATTTGGAATATTCCGAACCAACTTTATCAAGTCCACCAGCATCATTGTCAATATACAATGAAAGTATGACGGGGTTATCATCATGATATTTAGGAAAATCATCAGCATGCGCATCCGAACTAGTTTCGCCAAAAATCAAATCATTTACATCGCGTTCTTCATAATTAATTTCACATCCGCACGTCATTAAAAATATTAATAAAAATAAAAGTTTTTTCATACTAGCCTCTTTGTATATTATATCACAAAAAAAGAAAGAAATTAATCTTTCCTAAGTTCTAGAATAATACCATTGTCCATAACTTGGCATCATAGGTGGAACAATACTGTTTGCAACATATTTGGAATAACTGGAGTATCCTTCAGTACCACCACCTAAATAAAAGCCTTTAGCAACCCCGAAATGCAAGTGCCACCCCGTTGAACAAGTGTCCCAACCGCCATTTTTCTTTAAAGTTGCGCCGCCGCCACCCATAGTACCAATAACTGTTTGATAGTTAACTTTATCTCCGACTTTTACATATACATCTTGCATATGAGCATAAGTAAGGGTATAGGCAACACCTTTAACTCTTACATGAATATAAACTTGATTTCCTCCACAAGAGGCTTTTTTAATGACTGCCGCAACAGTACCGCCAGCAGCGGCATATAACGGACTTCCTCCAGATATCCCTGCCACATCAACAGCATTGTGGTAATCAGAATACGGCTTACCATTTAAGTAAAAACTACGATAACCAAATCCTGAAGATATATACCCTTTCGTTGTAGGTTTATACCACCGCGCATTATCGCCAACCGTAATACAGGTAGCTAGTTTATCTGCGTCTTTACATCCAGCATCTTCATAAAATTTAATCAATTCTTCTTGAGCTTTAATTTGTGATGATATGTCAAGCGTTACCTCTACTAATTGTGATAAATCATGTTTTAAACTCGATAAACTATTTTCATAAGTAACAATCTTATTTTCTAAATCCACTTGCTTTTTAGCAAGCTCAATTTGTAACTCCTGATTATCTGTAATAAGTTGTTCCATTTGAGTTAAACGCGACTGATTATATTCTAAAATTTGAGCAATGGCTTCAATTCTCATCATCATGTCCGTCATAGAAGCCGAACCATTAATGTAATTTAAGAAATCATTTTCACCTTGCATTATCTCATAAAAAACCAATATTTTTTCTGATTCTACTTTAGCAATCTCGATTTCCTCAGTAGTATCCTCAATTTTCTTTTTAGCTAGAGCAATTTCGCTTTCAGCTTGCTCTACAGCTGCATGAGCACCTGCAATTTTTGCATTTTCAGCGTTTATTTCAGCTTGCGTCTTGTTTTTATTGGCATCTGCAGTAGCTTTTTCTTTCTTTAATTGTGCTAACTCATTTTTTAAATCTTTAAGCGTTTCTGCAGCAGCATTAACTTTCCAAGGGGTCAAACCCATTACTAAGGTTAAAACCAATAATACTTTTACTACCGTTTTCATCATATTTTTAAATACTTCCTTACTGATTTAACACTACCATACATTCCTACCAAAGCCCCAATGATTACTAAAACTGCTGATACCATGAAAACAAAATTATATGGGTCTACTAGTTTCAACATTTCACTAAAGAAATATCCATGCATCGTATTATACAAAATTACATAACCATATATCGTTATACATATAGGGATAATCGCCCCAATAACACCTAATACTAACCCTTCAAAAACAAAAGGCATCTTAATTGTATTGTTACTAGCTCCTACTAATCGCATTATTTCTATCTCATTTTTACGAGAATAAATTGTTAATTTTATTGTATTACTTATTAAAAATACAGTAACCAAAATTAAGGCAATCACAATACCAATTGTAACCTTTTCAATGATATCAAACGCAGATACCACCTCTTCGACCATTCCTTCGCCATACTTAATGGTTTCAACATTGGGAAGCGATTTCACCTCTTCTGCTATATCACTAATTTCTGTAACGTCTTCCACATAAATAACATAACTATCCAAAAGTGGATTTACGTCTAAATAGTTTAAAATGGTTTCAAAGGCATCATTATACTCAGCCATATTCTTTTTTTGTTCTTCTTTGCTAATAAATTTAATTTCCCGAACACCTTTGACATTCTCGATTTCTTTCTTTAAATTGTCTGCATCCTCAGCAGTAGCCTTTTTGTTTAAATATATTACAATGTTCATTTCCTCTTCAATATTTTTTGTAGCATTATTAATATTGGCAGCAATGATAATGGAAACCGATACAATTATTAGCGTAATTGTTACACAAAGGATACTGGCCATCGCCAAAGAGAAATTACGACTTATACTTTTAAAAGCATCTCTAATGCTTCTAAAAAAAATTCTAATTGCTTTCATCTGCTTTATAACTTCCTTTCGCGTAATCCCCAACTAACATCCCATTATTAATAACTAAGACTCTCTTCTTCATCCGATTAACAATATCTTTATCATGTGTCGCCATAATAACAGTAGTACCTAGATCTTTATTAATCGATGAAATAACCTCAATTATCTCCTTGCTTGTCTGTGGGTCGAGATTTCCAGTTGGTTCATCACAAACTAATAATTTAGGTTCGTTGACAATCGCTCTTGCAATGCACACCCGTTGCTGCTCGCCACCAGAAAGTTCCTTTGGAAAACTTCTAACTTTATCTTTTAATCCTACTCGCTCTAACGCCTTTAATACTTTAGGTCGAATATCTTTATTTTTCATTCCTACACATTCTAGCGCAAAGGCTACATTTTCATACGCTGTTAATTGTGGAAGCAATTTATAATCTTGAAAGACAATTCCAACTTTACGACGGAATTTATATACTTTTCGATTTCTTAATTTTCCAACATTGACTCCACCAACGGAAACGACTCCTTTAGTAGGTTTTTCCTCACGATACAACATTTTGGTAAATGTTGATTTACCACTAGCTGTCAACCCAATCACAAAAACAAATTCACCTTTATCAATGGACACACTAATATCTGCACAGGCCGTAATACCATTACTATAAGTTTTTGTTACATCTTTAAACTCTATAAACTTCATAGGGCCTCCATTCTACTTTCAATTATAACACTTTTAAATTACTAAATAAATGGAAATTATTTGAAAATTACTCTTTTACGCACATAAATATATGATAAAATATATTAAAACAAAGGAGTAAAATATGTTAATTGGAATCGGGTGTGATATAACATCAGTTAATCGCTTTAAAAATAAAGATGATAATTTTGTTAAGAAAATTCTTTCTAACGAAGAATACACTATTTATCTATCCAAAAAAGGCCATCAAAAAGCCGAATTTTTAGCAGGTCGTTTTGCGGCTAAAGAAGCAATTATAAAAGCCATTCCCGAAAGTGAAAAAATAGCCATGTCAACAATTAATATTTTTTATGAAGGAGAAAAACCTTTATGTACTTATAAAAACTATCGAATATTACTTTCTATTTCTCATGAAAAAAGTTACGCAATTAGTTACGTAACTATTGAAAAAAGATAATTATTATTTTTTATTTATTATTTTAATTAACCAATATACTTGATACATTAGAATCAAGACACATAGTAAGCCATTAAAAACATATAAAATAATTTTTAATATTTTTGAAACAGAAAACACATCCATCATTCGTAAAACAAAAATCATTATAATAAGCCAAATCGCTACTACAACATTTATTACTTTCCCCTTACGTAAATGTCTCTTTAAAAATGTTGATTTATCTTTTTTTAAATATATAAAAAAATGAATACCCAAAAAATAAGATAAGACTGCAGATAATTTTTCGTTAAAAGTAATTTTATTCATATAACTCCTACTTTATTTCTTTTGATAAATCAACATGTTTTAAATAGTCAACATAGAAAGCTTTACCTTGCTCACTTAAATGATAACCACAATCTTCTTTACTAGCACAGTAAAAGTTTTCATAAGCCCCATAACCAGACTCAGCCTTTAAAGCATCAGTTACATTTATATAACCAATATTATACTCGTTACATAATTCTAGCAAATAATAATTATATTTGTTTATCGGGCTTTGCAAAACAGCATAATCTTTACTAACCGGTAAAATTGATACCACCACAAGTTTAGTATTGGGATAATTATCTTTCATATGTTTAATAAAGCTAGTTACTTTTTCAATAAACACATTTTTTGTTAAAAAAGAAGTGCTCGTAATCCCAAATGATGCTATCAAATATTTTGGCGAATACTTTTCGACCGCTTCGAAAACAGTTAATTCCTCGCCCGTTGCATGAATTTTTACTCTAGCAGTACTAATATCACCAGCATTCAAATTATTCCGTGCCCATACTTGATTAGCGCTTAAATACCGACCATTTTGATATAAAAAACGAATGTTGCTATCACCAACAATTACAGCATCAGCCATATAGTCATATTCAATATTACTTTTTTCTAGCATAACTTTTTGAAATAAACCATTAAGCCTAAAAGTTGATACCGGATTGCTTAAAATATTGTTATCAACAACTTCCACGGATCTTTCAACCACTGTTTTGTTGCCAGCCTTATCATATAATTTATATCTAATAGTATAAGTCCCTACTATAGAAGTGTCAACATTTGACTCAATTGCAACTGAATCTGTTAAATCCCCATCTAAATTATCAACAGCTTTAAAACCAGGCTCTTCATAAGAATAATATTTATTAACAACAACATTGGTTTCACCTTCTAAAGTAATTACTGGTGAGATACCATCTATAACATTTACTACTCTAATAATTGATTTACGTCCCAAACCATAATCAATATAATAATTAACATGATATTTACCTAATTTTTGATTATTAATGGTAGATTTAGTCTTTACAAAGCTTGTTAAATCAAAAGGGCCAAAATTTGCTATATATCCATTTTCAAAATATTTAGTATTAATATTAAGGAAAACTTCATTCTCCCCTATCAATGAAATACTTAAAAATTCTGAACCAAATAAGATTCCCAAAATTATTACCCACGAAAACACAAATGCTAAAATGGTAAAAGCTATTTGAATAATTTTTACAAACATATTACTTCGTTTCATTCGTTATATACTTTCCTTATTATGAAATATATTATACCATGGATATCGCTTGGGAGTCTAGTGCACAAAAAAAGAGTTTTACCTCTTTTTTATAATCAATACTATTTGAATAATTTGAAAAATAATTACAATTATCATCACAACAATATTTATAGCATTTAAAGTATTTAGATTAACGCTTTGCTTAATTAGCCTAAGCACAATATATATCCACACTGTGATAAACAGGCTTAAAATTATCCCAAAGATTAAATGTTTATTGATAACCGCACTTCTCTTAGGCCAAAACATAATTAACAAAGGAAACAGCCATAAATAGCATAATATTGATAGCACTTTATCTTTTAAAGAAATATTATTGTTCATTATTTCAGCCTCATTATTGATGGATCACTATATATTCCATTAATATCATATAAAATTAATACTCTATCAATATTATTTTCTAGAATATATGACGAAACTGCATCCTTATAATATCTTAAATCAATTACACTAATTTGATCATAATCACTTGCTATAAACGGAGCAAAACTATTTCCATAGCTATTTTTTATTAATAGTAACTTTTCAGAAGAACGATTATCTAAATTGTCAATTTCAATAAGAGCATGATTGTTATCTAAAAAAATAGAATACTTATCTTTTTTATTTAGATAATCCATATTATATAATGTATTTGTCGTTTTATTTGTCTTAATATAATTAACTAAATAATTTCCATCATCTATAAAAAGGTATAGTTGATCTGGAGGTATATTATAGTAATTAGATTTCGAATATGAGGTTCCATAAAATTCATCGCTTACTAAAGTCACTTCATATTCTGATGCCATTTTAACTGGTTTATTTATACTTCTTAAAAACGCATTATATGCATAAAATGCACCATAAGTAGTCCAATGATGGTCAGTTCGATAATACAGTGATTCATCTTTATTTTGTAATAACACATCATGTACATTAATAATGTTGCCGTTAAATTGTTTATATATTTTTTCAATCTCGGCTATTCCATTATATTTTTCATTATTTATAGGAAGTTTTTCATTATATATCTCAATTGCATTAGGAACTAACATAATGCTAACAGGAATAGTTAAAGAATTAGTAAATTGATTTAAAACTTTAAGTAATGCTTCAGAACTATTCTTCTTTTCAAATGTTGGAATTAAAAATTTATCGTCCGTTATATATATTCCATTTATTTTGGATTTACCAAGCAAATATTCAATATTAGTCTTAAAACCCACTAAAGAATCGCGCCAAGGAAATTGATCATTTAAATAATCTTCAATGCCACTAGCAAATTTACCATTATGGATATTTTTCAATGATATTCTAGGAAATTGAGCTAAATACCTATTTTCATTTTCCGAAAAAGTTGTTGAATTTTTAAAAATTAACATTAACATCCCAAACAAGATAATTAAAACACTAATTATAAATATTATTTTATTTATTAAATCTTTCATATGTATCTCCTAGAATCTAAAGTATAGAAAAGGGTTATATGTGTCACTTACAATATAGCAAATGCTTATCAAAAATAAGATTATATAAATTCCCCCTCTTAAAACATTTATAAAAGCATTATTCTTTATCTTATCAGGTATTTTCTCGGCGATTGGGAAGCAAAAAACTAAACCAATTAACATTATAATCCCATAATTACATAAATAAAAGAAAAAATCATTATCTATAAATGGTATATTTACAAAACCAAACATCCCTTGAAAGTATGTTTCTAATAAATTAATATCTTCGATACTAAAGATTACATAACCTAATAAAACGACGAAAAGAACATATATATGACTTAATACTGTATGTTTTCTTAAATATTTTTTTAAAAAGAAATCTTCAGCAATTAGAAAAAATGCGTAATATAAGCCCCAATATATATAATTGTAATTTGCACCATGCCATAACCCAGTTAAAAAAAACACCAATAATGTACCAAGGGCCACAGTTAGATTTTTTCCCCAGTTCTTCCCTAACTTTAGTTTTAAAAAACTTTGTAATTTTTGAACACGATTACTTTTTAAAAAAGGATATAATATATAATCTTTAAACCAAGTACCAAGACTTATATGCCATCTTCGCCAAAATTCCCCAATCGATTTTGAAATATATGGATAATTAAAATTTTCATCAAAATGGAAGCCTAACATTCTCCCTATACCAATGGCCATATCACTATATCCACTAAAGTCAAAGTATATTTGAATTGCATATCCTAAAACACCAAACCATAAAGTCATTACTGATAAAGCTTCAATTTCACTTCCTAATATGATTTCATACATACTTCCTATATTATTAGCAAGTAAGACCTTTTTAAATAATCCTCTTAAAAAGCGCAAAAAACCATCAGCGATATCATTAAAAACTATTTTTCGTGACTTAATTTCATCAGCAATAGTACTGTAGCGAACAATAGGTCCAGCAACCAATTGAGGAAAAAGCGACACATAAGTTAGATAGCGAAAATAATTTTTTTCAATATTTACGCTTTTCCGATAAACATCTATACTATAGCTCATTGTTTGAAATGTATAAAAACTTATGCCAATAGGCAATCCAATATTTAATAAAGGAATATTGGCACCAAACATATTATTTAAAATTTCAATTAAAAAATCACTATATTTAAAAAATCCTAACAAAGATAAATTTATAAAAATTGCGATAAACAAATAACGCTTTCTTGTTTTGTCATTATCATTTTTAGCTAGTAATATCCCATTTAAATAATCAACAAAAGAAGAAAAGCACATCAAAAAAACATATATTGGTTCGCCCCAAGCATAAAATATCAAGCTACCAATAAGTAAGATTACATTTTTTAATCTATTTGGTACTAGATAATATAATAATAAAACGATTGGCAAAAAAAAGAAAAGGAAAACTGTGCTGCTAAAAACCATGTTAATTAGTATGTTCCTTTACTATATTGTAAGTCGCCTCATTATCATCTGAAGATAAATATATTAAATAATTACCAATCGAAGTTTCAAGATAATTTTCTAATAAGTTTACTGCTTCAGGTGAATAAAGTGCATTTTGTTCTACTAATATTTCAAAATAATTATTCATTTGTTTTTTTACTTCGTTTTTATTTTCTTCAGAAACCAAAATAATAGCGTATAAATTGCCATTCGCACTATCACTAGCTTTGATGACATATTCTTCCATTAAATTTGTATCAATTTGATAAATACTTTCTAATTCATCATCGTTTACTTTCGACATATTTCCAAATTCGGCATCTAATGCTTTACTTGCTTCAACAATGTCAACTTTAGTTAAATTACTACCACTGCCACACGCAGATATCCCCATCATTATCATTATCATTAATAAAAATTTTTTCATATTTACTCAATCTCCTTACTTATATCAATTTTTCTCAAATGATTTATATATAATTCTTTTCCTTTTTTGTTTAAATGAAATCCACAATCGTATTCACCATCACAAGTAAAATACTCTGGATTGCCATAGCCATCTTCCCCTTTTAATCCATCAGCAACATTAATAAAACCGATTCGATATTTAGCACACAATTCTAACAAATAATAATTAAATTGATTAGTTTTATTTTGAAATCTAGCATACATCGTTTCTGATGCTATTGGTGGCAAAGAAACAACTACCATTTTAGTATTTGGATAATTATTTTGAATATTAAGCATAAATTCTTCGGCATACTTAATAAAATTATTTTTTGTTAAATTAAGAACACTTCCAAAACCGAATGATACAATTAAGTACTTAGGATTATATTTTTCTATTGCTTCATTAACAAACAATTCTTGATTATCACTATGCGTAATTATTTTTGCAGTTGTTAACTCCACAGCATTTAAATTATCTTTCCCCCATACTTGACTCGCAGATAAATATTTTCCATGAAGATACAAGTATCTAATATTACTGTCCCCAAGCAAAATTGCATCCTGCAGATAATTATATTCCACTTCAGGTTCTAGAATAATGTCTTGGTAAACATTAGTAAGCCAGAAGGCTTCGGGAGGTGAAATCAATAAGTTTCCTTTAATAACCTCCACATTTCTAACTACTGATGAACTATTACCCGAATTATCTTCAACATAGTACTCAATTTGATATTTTCCAATTTGTGTATTGTCTAAGTTAGACTTTATTTGTACCTTCTGTGCCAAATTTTTATCTACATTGTCATAAACAATATAACCATATTCAGTATATTTTTGTTTTTCATTTAAATAAATTGTCGAGTCACCCATTAATTCTATTTTAGGTGGTTCATTATCCATCACGTGGATTTTCCGAGTTTTCTGGAAATTTCCTAACAACCATTCCAATTTATATACCAGTTCATATGTTCCAACAGTATTATTATCAACAGCACCTTCGACTTTAACGTTGTTACTAATATTTGCGGATAAAAAATTGCTTTTATATCCATTTTCAAAATATTTATCATTAACGTTAATATATACTTCGTCATCCCCTATTAAGTTAAAGTTCACAAAATTAGTCCCAAAAACTAAAATTAATATAACTATCCAGGATGAAACAAAACTAATGCCTATTAATATAGATATAATTATTTTTTTCCATACGCATTGCATTTCGTAGCCTCTCTAATCTATATTAAATTATATCATTTTAAAGCTAGAATAGGAAACTAAATTTTTTCATTTATAAGATTTACCATTTCTCCTACATTTTTCATACTAGTTACTTCATTCATTCCAAATTTAATCCCAAACTCATTTTCAATCGCCACAATTAAATTTATATGTTCTAACGAATCCCAGTCTTCAATATCACTACTTGTTGTATTTTCACAAACAACTATTGTATCGTCATCAAAAACTTCACAAAAAACCTTATTAACACGCTTATATATTTCTTCCATTATTTCACCTCAATTACTGTATTTGTTTTTTTATACTTATCACATGGCATAAGCCAAATGCTATTTTCATCCTGATCTTCACTAATCTTTTCAAATCCAAATTCCGAATAAAAATCCTTAACCATCTTATTTTTAGGAGTTGGATAATAATAACCATAGATTCTTTTTAGATTCCGTTTTTGACATGTTTCAACCAATTTATCCATCATAGCATTTTCCATTTCTCTTTTAAGAACTCGACAGCTCATAATCCATAAATCAATATGCAGTTCGTAATTTTTAATTGCGCCAATTACCACCGAAACAATTCCATTATCTCCAAAAATATCTGATAAATCGCCATAAAGAGTAATATAGTTTTGATTTTTAGCAATACTTTCTATTTCACTTACTGTATATCTTTTTGTAGTTAAATTGAATTGATTGCTTTTATTACTTAGTTGCGAAAGACGATTATAAGCTATTTCGTCAAAAGGACGGATATTAGCAACCATTTTTAACTCCTTAAGATAATCCTTATAGTTATCATATTTAGCTAATAGTTCATTGCGTTGAACATTTTCCTTATACATTTTATCACGTTTCAAATCTTCAGACGATAGACTTAGAAATTCAAAAAAACCATTACGATCAATTATTTTAATATAATTTTCTATATCTGTAATTTCAGGAACTGCAATATAATCAATATTTTTTCTAACAATATCCCTTTCCATAGGATTATCATCTACAAAAACAAAACTATCAGGAGTTAGTCCCATTTCATTCGCAGCACATACAATATTGATATTCTTAGGATTCCAATTAGCCTTTATAGAAATAAAATCATCTTTTTGCAATGCGCCGCTTGGATGACTCAATCCAAGAAGTGCATTCTCATGTTCATTTTTGGAAGCGATGATAAGCGGAATTCCTAAACTTTGATGTTCTTTTAAATATTTTTGGAATTCAAAGTAACCTTCTCCAACTGCTGTTTCCTTACCTATTTGAATGTTCTCAATTCCGTCATCGCCTATAATTCCTCCCCATAGGGTATTGTCTAAATCTAGAGCAAATACTTTTTTATTTTGGGCACATATTGCTTTAATTATTTTAGCAATATTAAATGCTAAAGCAGGAATGGCATTAACATCCATTGCATACTTATATAAATAATATGCAGAAAAATTGTGCCATCTATCTAAGCCATACTCAGAGCTTACGTAATTTAAATCGTTAATATAAAAATTTTTATTATTTCTTGCATATTCATAAAAACGCATATTCAATCTAGTTAAATAGTTAATCTTCCCATGAATATCTGATGCCTCTAAATTACCTAATAACCTGTAAATAGGCATTTCAAAATTATTTTGAATGATGATTACATTAGGAAATTTTTCGTATAGCTTTTCCCAAATCATTTGAAACTTTTTATATTCCAAATCCAACAATTTATCAACATCTTCAGCACTAGCATTTGGCTGTGGGAAAATTGTTATATTACGGAAAGAAGTATGAATGTAAACTATTTCCGGAGAAAAATTAGTTAATTCCTCATTTGCAAACACAGCGTCTTCATAATATTGATTATACTCTGATTCATAAAAAGAAGGTTTAATACGATAGTTTAATAAAAAAAGTTCCAATATCTTAATTATCTCACTGGTTGTTGAACCACCTAAGACAGCAATTTTCTTTTCGGTAATAAAACTTTGAAGCTCTAGCTCTTTTCTTATTTTCTTTTTGTTTTTTAAAATATAAGAACTATCAAAAGGATACATTAATTCCTTCATATCTTATTCCTCCTAATAAAAGTATAGCAAAAAAAATCATCTAATACTAGATGATTAAATTTCAAAGAACGGAAGATTCGACTTTCTTTGACCGCCCTCAACTTCATAACAATCATTAATTAAAAAGAAAGCTTGAGGATCGACTTCTAAAACACGATTTTTAAAAGCGTGATATACTCTATTCGGAACTACAATCATAATTAATTCATTTTTCTTATTAGAGTAAGACGATTTAGTAGGTAATATAGTAAAACCCGAATCATATTCGTCGCGAATAATCGCTTTTATTTCTTTAGGTTTTTGTGTACAAATGAAAAATACTTTACTATTCGATATACCCACAATGATTTTATCTATCAATATATTACTTACTGCTAAGATAATAACCGCATAAATCATGGAAGACATGCCAAATACTAAACCACTGAGTAAAATTATTATAATATTATACATAAAATTGGCTCTAGCAGTTGAAATTTTAGCATATTTACTTAGTAATTGCATTATCACATCTCCACCACCAGTTGTAAATCCCATTTTATATATTAAGCCATGAGCAACTCCGTATAGAAGTCCCGCTAAAGCTACAATAACAATTTTTTCTTCAACATCCATAATCTCAATCAGGCAATTCGCTATTGGTGATGTCATAGTTATCATTAACGGATACAGTAAAGAACCAATAACTGTATTAGAAGTCGTCTCCTTACCTAAGAAAATAAAACTTATAATTAACAAAATAATACTCGAAGCATAAATAAAAATCGTATCACTCCATTTAAATATTTCATGAAAAACAATTGCTAAACCACTCATTCCACCAACAACAAGATTATTCGGCATTAAAAAAACGTTGTAGCAAATTGCTAATAAAAAAACTCCCAATACAAAGGTAATACCACGAAAAATAATTTGTCTAGTATTCATTTTATCCTTCAACCTCTCTATTTTCTTAAGTATATCTCATATTCATTATTTAAGCAATTATTTTAGACGTTTAACATATAATGTAATGAGGTGGATATTTTTATGAATGGAAATTTTTATCAAAATCCAACTTTTCCGACTAATCAAAACAATACACCAAACTATCAAACTCCGCCAGGAAATATAAGCGTTATGGAGGGCGATTATACCGAACAAAGTTACATCGAAAATATTTTACGTTTAAACAAAGGACGAAAAGTTAAAGCATATGTATCTTTTCCTGATAGTACAGAATGGAAGAATAGTATTTTTACTGGGTTAATTGAAGAAGCTGGAAAAGATCATCTAATTATTAAAGACGTTACTAATGGTAACTGGTATTTAATTAGAATCTTATATTTGGATTATGTAGAATTTATGGAGCCAATTAATTATTTACATGCATACTCTGAAAAAAATTTCTAATTGAATTTTTTAAAAAAGTTATGAGCTTGTTCATAATTTTGATATGAACCCCGTTTCTTGGACATAGAAACGAGGTTTATATCAATTTTTTTATTGTTTATCAAACTTGTTTTATATTATTATTTTATCTATAATATAAATAAGGAGATGAGCATCTTGAAAAAAAACAATTTTATGGAGGGCGCAATCATAGCAACGATAGCTATCATTGTATCAAAGATATTAGGAGTATTATATGTAATTCCCTTTTATGATATTATAGGTGAAAAAGGCGGAGCATTATATGGTTATGCATACAATATTTACAATATTTTTTTAATTATTTCATCCGCCGGTATTCCCCTTGCTATCAGCAAAATTACTAGTGAATACGAAACTAAAAAAGAATATGATAAAAAAAATGCAATGTTCAGTATTGCTAAAAAGGTTATTTATTTTTTCTCTTTATTTTCCTTTCTAGTATGCTTTTTATTTGCTAAGCCAATAGCAACAATTATTTTGGGCGAATTAACTGGTGGTAATACTATCGGCGATGTAACATTTGTCATTCGTTGCGTATCATTTGCACTGTTGATTGTTCCGATATTAAGTGTATCACGTGGATACTTACAAGGACATAAATATATTACTGCTTCATCTTTATCTCAAGTAATTGAACAAATAATTCGAATTGCTGTTATTTTAATTGGTAGCTACGTTTCAATTAAAATATTAAACATACCATTAACATACGCAGTTGGCATATCAGTTTTCTCTGCAGCAATTGGTGCAATAATTGGTTATATATATTTATATTTAAAAATGCGTAAAATTGACAATTTAAAAAAAGTTAATTTAAATTGTATTTCCCAAAAAGAAAAAAACGAAATAGTTCAAAAACTTATTGGATATAGCATTCCATTTATCATAATTAATATTGCTAATAGTATCTATAATACTACAGATATGATTCTCTTGATTAGAGGTTTGGATGCTTTAGGCTATTCAGCTACAGATATTGAAACAATTTCTGCAATTTTTACTACCTGGGGCAGCAAATTAATAAGCATTGTTAATGCCTTTGCAACTGGATTAGTAATTAGTCTTATACCATCTTTAGTATCTGCTTACACATTAAAAAACCAAAAAGAAGTTAACATGTATTTTAATAAAACATTACAAGTTTTATTATTTATAATTTTACCAATCACAATTTTTATGAGCATCTTTGCTAGTCAAGTATGGAATGTATTTTATGGTAATAGTTATTATGGGCCTATAATCTTTCAATACACAATTTTAGTAGCATTCTTTGACAGCGCTTATATTATGATTTGTTCAGCACTTCAGGGATTATACAAAACAAAATTAATTTATATGGCTGTATTATCAGGATTAGCAACTAACGTTATCTTAGACTTACCATTAATTTTTCTATTTAACAAATTAGGATTATATCCATACTATGGTGCAATAACAGCTACCGTAATTGGTTATTTGGTTTCTTTAAGTATTCCGCTTTATTCACTATATAAAAATGATAATTTTAGATATAAAGAAACAGTTAACAAATTACCAAGACTATTACTATCAATAATAGCATTAATTATTAGTGCCCTAATAATTAAAACTTTTATTCATTTTCCTACTTCTCGCATGTTACTTATTTTCTTTTTAGGGGCAATAGGAATTATCTTATTTGGACTGTACTATCTAATAAATTATAAAGTTATAAATGATATCATGGGTGACAAATTATCAAAATTTATTAAGAAATAGTTTTTGCAAATCCTTTGTAAATAAGATATAATTATTTAAGGTGAGAATATGGAATATATATGTATCTTTTTATTAATCATTACATTTGTTGTTATTGTTGGAATCATGTACTTTAATGCCTTTAACAAAATAAATATAATTAAGATTAAGATGGATAAGGCAAACGATAAAATAACAGAAGATTTAAAACAAAAACATGAACTGATGAATAAATTATACACTCAGATAAAAAAAGTAATCAAAAAGAAAGATTATTTAAAGGATTTTAATTCTCTTAAAAATCAAAAACTAACTAACTATGAACTAGACAAGGAACTATCAAGTCATCTTGAAACGATGAAAGCAGTTCAAGAGGATTATAAGGAATTGAAAAACGCTGATTTTGAGACAATATTACAAGAAATTAAAGAACTCGACCAAGACATTGTTGCTAGTAAAAAATTTTTTAATAAAAACAATAATTGCTTAATTAAAAGCCTTAAAGGACACACTAAAATAGTTGCCAAAATTAATCATATAAATGTTAAAACCTCTTATGAAATAAAAGAACCTATTGATTAGTCATTATAAAGACCAATCAATAGGTTCTTTTTTATTTTGAATAAGAAAATGATTTGTTTTAGAGAATGGTTTACTTCCAAAAAAGCCATTATATGCTGAAAAAGGGCTTGGGTGTGGAGACTCTATAATATAATGATGTTTATTGGTTATATATTTTTTCTTCTCTCTTGCAAAATTTCCCCATAAGATAAAAACAATTGGATCTTGCTTATTATTTAAAAGCTTTATTATATAATCTGTAAATAACTCCCATCCCAATCCCTTGTGAGAAGAAGCTTTATCCTTTTCAACAGTTAATACCGCATTAAGTAGCAGTACGCCTTGTTTAGCCCAACCGGTTAAGTCCCCATGAGCTTTTGGTGGGATTCCTAAATCACTCTGAAGTTCTTTATAGATATTTTGTAATGATGGTGGAATTTTTATTCCTTTTTGAACACTGAATGACAATCCATGAGCTTCACCTAATCCATGATATGGATCTTGTCCCATAATAACTACCTTAACATTATTATAATCGGTAAGTCTCAATGCATTGAATATATTCTCCTTTTCGGGAAAAATAGTTCTCTTTTCGTACATATCAATTATTTGCCTATAGAAAGATTTAAAACCTGGGCTTTGCCAAATAATTTTTAAAGCATCGTCCCAATTATTACCTACCATTACTTAACCTCCTTATTACGTAAATATAATGCATACATACTAAATACTGCCTGAAATACGCCGAAAATTGCGGCAAAAAGGAAATTTAATCTTATGCCTACACTTAGTGATATGCCACAAATTAACGTTCCTAATGATTTGCCAAAGTAGACGATCATTTCTCTGAGATTACAAAAAGCAAGCTGATAATCGTTGGCAAATCGGTTAATATATGGTGCATCTGTTATGTGCGAATATGATTCAGCAATAATCTTAGGGTACATTAATGCAATTAAGAACATAATCTTATTATTAAAAATAACTGCCAAAATATAAAGCAGTGCTCTTATTATATATTTTATTGACAACGATATATAATTATTTTTAAAGGTAAGTTTTGTAAGCACAATAATTCCCAAAACAACAGCAATAACCCCCATCAAAACAACCAAACTTGCTGCTTTCTGTGGGCTAAAATTTAATCCTGTAGTTAAAATAGTAATAATTAAGCTAAGCACACAATTATATGAAATTTGTCCACATAATAAAAATAAAATATATATCTTTGAAATTTTATCTTTAGAAATAATATTAATAAGTTTATATAACGTATTATAATCTTTTTCTTCTACGTTTTTACAATTATTGTACGTAATTTTCACATTAAATAAAACTATTACGGCCATTATTATTAAAGCCCCAGCTAACAAGCAATAAAAATTATAATTAACTACCACATAGCCTACTGTTTTTCCAAGGAAAAAGCCCGTTATCAACACGCCAATATTATAAAAAGCACTATAGACCAGATCTTTTTTGGCATATGTTCGATCGCTTTTACTCACAGTAGCAAGCAACGGATAGATACAAGCATAAATTTCTGTATTAATTGCATAATCAAGCATGACCAGCATTTTAATTAAAATACTCCACCCACTTTTATGTAAGAAAAACATAATAAAGATTATTACAGCCTTTACAATCAAAAGCATTATACAAAAAGTTTTTAGCCTTTCCTTTTTAATAAGATTAGAACATAAAAAGATTGTCGAGACAGTAATTAAAGCACTTAAACTTAATATAGTACCAATTGTTCTTACGGATAAAAGATTTTCTGCCATCCAAAGTTCTTGAAAATTATAAAAAATTCCTCCCGCTAACGAATAAAAAACTAGTACTAAAAATATTTTTTTTGCTTCTTTTGACATACAACTCCTATTTATGATAAGACTCATTATTATTAATCTTAAATGAACGATATATTTGTTCTAATAGAACACATCTAAACAATCCATGCGGCATTGTTATATCGCCAAAGCTAATTTTTAAATCAACTAACTCCTTAATTTTTTTTGTGACACCGTTTGATCCACCGATGAAAAATACAATTGTACCATAATGATTAAAAATATTATCAATTATTTCTGCAAATTTGGTACTGCTAACTCTATCTCCTTGAATATCCAAAAGAATATTCAAATTTCGTGTATCTATCCATTTTAACAATAAGGCCTCTTCCTTAAAAATATCATCGTCGTCCTTCAACTCAATTATTTCAAGTTTATGATATCTTCTAATTCGTTTTTCATAGTCATCAAGAGCTTGCCTTAAATACTCCTCTTTTATCTTTCCTAAACATACTATTTTTATCATACTGTATAAACCTCACTAATTTCATTGGGTTTAGCACACTTGATATTATTGACATCAATATTCTTGTCACTCAAAACAGAAACAACAGTTTCTAAAGCACATTTTTCACTATTATTTTTCTCACTGAGATGCAAAAGTAAGATATTTTTGGTATTTTCATCAATTAATTTCGATAAGTATATTCCAGCAAAGCGATTAGATAAATGGCCTTCATCCGAAAGAACTCGTTTTTTTAGCCATTCTGGATATGGGCCATGCGTAAGCATCTCTATATCATGATTACTTTCAATAAAATATGTATTCTTCCCTTTTAAATTTTTAAAATATCGTGAATTAACATATCCGGTATCTGTGATGTAAACTATCGAATTGTTATTTTCGGTAATCGTAAATGCTCTTGTATCACCGGTATCATGACTCATCTTAAAAGTCTTAATATCTAAGCCATCAATATTTGGATTATCATCGTATATCAAAATATTCAAATTATCAAGATTTTTTAATTCCATAAACATTTGTTGTGTAATTACCAACTTAGCTTTATGATTCTTTAAAAACGTTGAAATTGCGGATGTATGGTCATCATGGGTATGAGTTAAAAAAATATAATCAATATCTTTATAATCAACATCAATGGATGCTAATTTTTCTACTATATATTTTTTTGTTTTTCCAATATCTATTAAAAGATGATATTTTTCAGTTTTTATATAAGTACAATTACCAGTCGAGCCACTGGCTAAATTACATATTTTCATTACTTCCACAAAGACCGAGGATTCACTGTGTAACCACCACCATAAGGCATACCATAAGTAACCCCAAAGTGAACGTGAGTACCATAAGCAAGTCCGCTGTGTCCCATTCCTCCTATAATTTGTCCTCTAGAAACTCGTTCTCCGTATTTTACGGTTATAGTATTCGGAGCCATATGAGCATATACAGTATAATATCCATTATCATGTTTTATAACTACATTATAACCCGAAACATCCCCAATAAAACCACCATATTGCGCATTTACTACTTCTCCATCAGCTGCCGCATAAATCGGTGAACCATAGCCAGTACCGGAAATATCAATTCCCTCATGGAATGCCCCCCAGCGATATCCCCATTCGCTTGTCACAACACAAGGTTGGTTGGTTGGCCATTGCCATTCAGTACCTGTATCGATATACTGACCACTTGAATTATACCTAGGTCCAACGGTTGTTACTTGATCAACTTTTTCAGTAATAGGAACTTGATCTAAAATTCTTGCTCCCGGTTGCGTTTCACCATTTTTTACTAAGTATTCAGTTGTAATTCTTGTAACACCAGTTACACCCATTGTTGTTATTTCTGAATAGCCATAAGGCTTTGTTGTATCAGTAACTGTTTTCTTTTCAAATGGAATTTCAGTATCAGAGACTTCCTCAACTTCATAAGAAAAAGTGATAATTGGATCAATTAATGTAACGTTTACTTTATCACCAATTTTTAATAAGCTTTCTTTCGAAGTAAATCTAGGATTTGCAATTAAAAATTCTTGGGGATTAAGTTTGTTCTTTTCTGACACTGATACTATTGTATCTCCTGCTTCAACCGTGTATATCTCTGTCTTATAGTCAAAACCAAATAATAAAACTTGGCTTAATTCGGTTTTATCAGTATAAATTTTATTATTAATACTAATATAGCCCTTTTTTATAGTAATTGTTTCATCAAAATACATCATCTCAATTATTTTTCCAGTTGTTTCAATCTTAGATTGAGTATTATTAATATAATTATTATACTCTTCGGCAGATAAGAACGCTAAAACAAAATTATGAACTGCTTCATCAAAATCATTCCTATTTAAGACATTGATAATTGTTTCCTCTTCACCTTTTATTTTAATGATATAACCCTCAATGGTAAAAGAACTCTGTTCCGCTACCTTATTATATATTTCTTCGGCAGATGATATTGGAACATTATAAGAACTGGTTTTAATAATTTTAAAACCTTCAGGCGGATAAACATTTGCTACTTCATAACGATCTTTTATTTCTTTTTGGCGATTATTAATTATATTATATAACTCTTCATCATTAGCAACGTAACCAACAACATTTCCATCAAGATATACTTTATATATGTTATCGGCACGCAAAACAAGTTTATTTGCAACAAAATTTAAAGCAAATAAAACGATGACTAGTATCACTATTAATGTGGTAATAATTATTTCTTTTACTTTCATTATTCATTTTCCTTATTATATTCTTTTAAAACGCTTTTGAATGAACCTATATTAAGTTCAAACATCAAATCAATTGTAGCTAAGCTACCTTTACGATGTTTTGCTATTACTAACTCAGCAGGCACAATTGTTTCTTTCTGATCTTTTTTGGCTTCATAATAATCTTTACGATTGATGAATAATACCATATCAGCATCCTGTTCTAACGATCCGGATTCTCTTAAATCAGAAAGCATCGGTTGGTTACTTTCCCTTTTTTCAGCAGTTCTAGATAGTTGGGAAAGAGCAATTACAGGGACTTGCAATTCTAAAGCCATTGTTTTTAATGAACGAGAAATTTCTGATACTTCAACTTGTCTAGATTCAACTTTTTTGCTACCACTATTAACTAATTGCAAATAGTCAATAATTACTAGTCCTAACCCCTGCTCACTGCTTGCTAATCTTCGACATTTTGCTCTTATTTCAGATATTGTTGCACTTGCATCAGCTTCAATATATATATTTGTTTCTGCTAATTCGCTCATTGCTTCATTATATCGTTGCCAATCACGATCTAACATTTTACCAGTTTGTAATTTATATGAATCAATACGTCCCACCGAAGCAATCATTCTATTTACAAGCATGTCAGCAGGCATTTCCAAGTTGAATATAGCAATGGCTTTTTTTGTCGTTGAAGCTGCAAATGTTGCCATATTAAGCGCTAAAGCAGTTTTTCCCATTCCCGGACGAGCCGCTAATATAATCATTTCACCTGGTTGAAATCCGGTTGTTATTTTATCAAAATCATAAAAACCCGTTTCTAAACCAGTAATAATTTTTTTGCTTTTAGCTAATTGTTCTAACTTATCATGTGCCGTTCTTAAAGCCTCATATATAGGTAATAGTTCTGATACACTTCGATTTCTAACTGCTAACAAAATGTTTTTCTCGGCAGAATCCTGAAGTTGAGTAACATTATCTTCTTCATAAGATTCCTCAATAATTTGCGTCGCTGTATCGATTAGACTTCGTCTAATATAAAAATCACTTAATATCTTTATATAATAATCAAGATTAGCACTAGTTACCACAGAATCAATGACATCAGTTATATGGTCTAATCCAACCAATGATAACTTTTTATTCTTGTCTAATTCATTTTTAAGCGTTGTAATATCAATAGGAATACGATTATTATGTAATTCTTTTATAGCACTAAAAATATATCTGTTCTTTTCGTCATAAAACATGTCTTCAGTAACAGATTCACAAATTTTATCGATTTGATCTTTAGCTATAAAGGCCACTCCCAAAACAGACATCTCTGCTTCAAGGTTGTGAGGCATTACTCTCGCCATAATTACTCCTATTTTATTAAATTTATTATAATATTAAATTCTACTTTTTTATGCAATTTTACCAGGACACTATGACTGCCCAAACAATCAATTGGTCCGTTAATAATAATTTTCTTCTTATCAATTTTATAGCCTAATTTCATAAGCTCTTCACTTATTTGTTTACTAGAAATGGTTCCAAAAACACGATCTTGAGTTCCTGTTTTAACCTTAAAATTTAATTTTTTATCTTTCAAGCTCTTTTTTATTTGATTATATTCTTCAACAAGAGCTTCTTCTTCGTCTTGTCTTTGTTTAATTTCTTGATCTAGAATTTTTTTACTTCCTTCAGTATACATAACTGCTAATTTATTTTTTAATAGATAGTTATTTGCATATCCATCAGACACATCAATAATATCGTCTTTCTTTCCTTGATTTTTCACATCTTTTAATAAAATAACTTTCATATTAGCCCTCCTAAATCGCTATTATTATATCATAACTAAAAATAATTTAATACATAAATAAATATCCACCAGCTTAGCTGGTGGTTTTTCATTTTCGCCTAAAAGGCTCATCTATTGGCCTCCACTTAAGTGGCCTTTGCAACTGCCAGAAGCATCTATTACTCGCTACCCTTTAAAAGGGT
>SVAN01000001.1 GCA_015059375.1 Bacillota bacterium
ACCCTTTTAAAGGGTAGCGAGTAATAGATGCTTCTGGCAGTTGCAAAGGCCACTTAAGTGGAGGCCAATAGATGAGCCTTTTAGGCGAAAATGAAAAACCACCAGCTAAGCTGGTGGATATTTATTTGAAATTATTTATGTAATAGGAACAATCTTTACTATCCTTTAAACTTATGTTATACTCGACTTAAATAAGGTAGGGATATAAATGAGAAAAAGAATAGTAATCGCTTTAGGTGGAAATGCTTTAGGAAATTCCCCAGAAGAACAATTAGAATTAGTAAAAACAACTGCTAAAAGTATTGTAGATTTAGTCGAAGCTGGTAATTATGTAATTGTCACACATGGTAATGGACCTCAAGTTGGAATGATTAATCTGGCTATGGAAGTTTCTCATCAAGAAATTGAATCTCCGGACATGCCGTTTGCAGAATGCGGAGCGATGAGTCAAGGATACATTGGATATCATTTACAACAGTCTATTCAAAAGGAATTAGTAAAGCGTGGGATGCGAAGAAATTGTTTAACAGTTATAACACAAGTTGAAGTAGACAAGTTAGATAATGCTTTTAATAATCCAACGAAACCAATTGGTAGTTTTTATAGTGAAGAAGAAGCTAAGAAAATTATTGAAGAAAAGGGATATGTAATGAAAGAAGATGCTGGAAGAGGCTATCGCCGCGTCGTTCCTAGCCCTGCTCCCCAAAAAATTGTGGAAATTCGTACAATTAAAGATTTATTAAAAAAAGGAAATATTGTTATAGCTTGTGGTGGTGGCGGAATTCCTGTTATAAAATATCGACATGGTTATAAAGGGGTAGATGCTGTAATAGATAAGGATAAAACCAGTGCAAGGCTAGCTCTAGATTTAAAAGCAGATATTTTACTAATCTTGACTGCAGTTGATCAAGTTTATATTAACTACAATGAGGAAGATGAACAAAAACTTAAAAAAATGACAGTTAAAGAAGCTAGAGAATATATTAAGGACAAAGAATTTTCAGAGGGAAGTATGCTTCCAAAAGTTGAAGCTTGTATTGAATTTGCATCAAAATCTAATGGATATGCCATAATAACATCTTTAAAAAAAGCAAAACTTGCATTAGAAGGTAAGACAGGAACTATAATTAGTAAATATTAATTTTACGTGGTGAAAAATGAAAAAAGTAATTGTAAAATTAGAAAACTTTAGTAAAAAATTTGGCGAAAAAGAAATAATAAAAGATATAAATCTTGAAATCTATGAAGGAGAATTTCTAACTTTTTTAGGTTCGAGTGGATGCGGAAAAACAACTATTTTACGTTCGATTTCAGGTTTAGATACTCCTAGTAGTGGTAAAGTTTATATAGATGGTGAAGATGTAACAAATTTTGAACCTCCTCAAAGGCAAGTTAATACTATTTTCCAAAATTATGCATTGTTTCCGTTAATGACGGTTGAGAAGAATATTGCTTTTGGATTAAAAATGAAGAAAGTTCCAAAAGAAGAAATTCAAAAAAGAGTAACAAAAATGTTAGATTTAGTTCACTTAAATGGTTATGAAAAACGAAAACCTAAAGAATTATCCGGCGGAGAACAACAAAGGGTTTCGATTGCTAGGGGACTTATTAATAATCCAAAAGTATTGTTATTAGACGAACCTTTGTCAGCTTTAGATTTAAAATTAAGAAAAAAAATGCAACTAGAATTAAAGCAATTACAAAGAAAATTAGGAATAACTTTTATCTATGTAACTCATGACCAAGAAGAAGCTTTATCGATGAGTGATCGAATTGTAGTTTTAAAAGATGGCAGGATTGAACAGATTGGAACGCCGGTGGAAGTGTATGAAAATCCTAAAAGTTTGTATGTAGCTGATTTTTTAGGAGAGGCTAATGTGTTTAAAGGAAAAATAACTGATAGAAATAATAAATATACATTGGTTACAATGCAGGATGGAAGTGTTTTAAAATGTTATGAAAAACAGTTCAATCTTGAAGATATGGTTTCTTTAGTTGTTCGTCCAGAAAATATAAAAATAAATGTTAAAAATAAAGCGTTCTTGAGGGGCAAAATTGTTGAACAAGTATATGATGGTGCCTTTACCAAAATTCACATTAAGTATGAAAAACAAATAGTAAAGTCAATGATATCTGGAAATGATAAACTTCATCAAGTAGGGGATGAAGTTACAATCTCATGGGATATTGAAGATGCAATTGTCTTAAGGAGCGAAGATGGCGAGTAAGAAAAGAATTATTAAAGTTGTTTTTTTGTTACCTGTTATTGTCTATAGTATTTTTTTAATCTTTTTACCATTACTTTATATTTTTACCATTAGTTTTTACAAAAGTGATTCATATGGGGGAATGATTCATACAATAACGTTTGAAAATTATTGGGAATTATTTGATGCTGTGTATGTAAAAATCTTTTTACAATCATTTATAATAGCTATTATTACAACAATTATTTGTGTTTTAATTGCATACCCTTTTGTTTTGGCAGTGTCGCATAAAAAGAAACAAACTCAACAAGTTTTAATGACTATGGTTATGGTACCTTTTTTAACCAATTCTCTTATTAGAATGTATGGGTGGATTGTGCTTCTTAGAAAATCAGGAATTATAAATTCGCTATTAACAGGTCTTTCAATTATAGATGAGCCGTTACCTTTGATGTATAACAATCTTGGAATTGTAATTGGAATGGTTTATACACTACTTCCTTTTATGATTTTGCCACTATATAGCTCTGTTTCTACAATAGAAAATTCTTTATTAGAAGCGTCAAGTGATTTAGGAGCAAATAAAATTAAAACCTTTTTTCATATTATTTTACCCCAAACTTTTCCAGGCCTTTTTAATGGTGCTTTAATGGTTTTCACCCCAGCGCTAGGATACTTTTTTATTGTTGATATTCTTGGCGGGGGAAAAATTATGATCTTAGGTAATTTGATTAAAAATCAATTTTTAACGGCTCGTAACTGGCCATTGGGAGCGGCCATAAGCGTTACAATTCTCTTAATAATTACCATTGTTATTTTAGTTTATCGAAAACTAGGTGGGAAAATGGACGATTTAGGAGGTGTATAATGAAACATAATAAAAAACTAGATAATTTTTGCTTAATTTTAGTTATGATATTTTTATTTTTACCAATTTTTGTGTTAATTCTTTTTTCATTTAATACATCAAGATTAAATATTGTTTTTGAAGGATTTACTTTTCATTGGTATAAAGATTTATTTAGCAATCGAATGCTTTTGGATTCGTTAGGTAATACACTAATAGTAGCTGTAATTAGTACACTTATATCTACAATCGTTGGAACAATTTCGGCTTATGCTTTAAAAAAATATGATTTTCCTTTTAAAAATTTTATAAATGAGCTTTTATACATTCCAGTTGTTATTCCAGAAATTGTTTTGGGAATATCATTATTATGTATTTATACTGTATTGAAATTTGAATTGGGAATGATGACGTTGATTCTATCTCATATTAGTTTTTCAATCCCTTTTGTAATAATTAGTGTGCGAAGTGTCTTGGAACAAATGGACCCTAATTTAGAACAAGCTGCAAGCGATTTAGGAGCAAGTAAATTGAAAACCTTTTTTTATATTGTTATTCCTTCTTTGATGCCGGGCATTTTTAGTGGTGCGCAACTAGCATTTACTTTGTCGCTTGATGATGTAGTAATTAGCTATTTTACGGCTGGACCTGATAGTAATACTTTACCACTTCAGATTTATTCAATGATTAAAACTGGTGTCACTCCTGATGTAAATGCCTTGATAACTATTATGTTATTAATAATATTCTTAGTATTGTGTGTTTCAATGGTTATAAATATTAGAAATCTTAATAAAGGAGAATTGAAATGAAAAAGGGTTTATTGTTTTTCTTAATTCTTTTTCTTTGTTTAGGTTGTGACAAAGAAGCATCTACTCAAAAAAAACTTAATGTTTTAAATTGGTCATCATATATTCCAACAGAGGTAATTATGGATTTTGAGAAACAGACAGGAATTAGTGTTAATTACAGCACATATTCATCTAATGAAGAGTTATTGGCTAAAATATCGAATGTAAAAAAAGGTACGTATGATTTGATATTTCCAAGTGACTACATGATAGAAATAATGATAGGGAAGAATCTTTTAGAAAAAATGGATCAATCAAAGCTCCATAATATGAAAAATTTAAATACATCCTACTTAGGCCTTAAATATGATCCGCAGAATAATTATTCTTTACCTTTTATTGCTGCCACTACACTGATTGCAGTAAATACCGAAAAAATCCACGATAATATAACTTCGTACAATGATTTACTAAATCCTAAGTATTATAATGATATTGTTTTAATTGATGATCAACGTATAATAATTGGAATGGCTTTATTAGCAAATGGTTATGATATGAATTCAACTAATGAGGAAGAATTGAAAGTTGCCAAAAACTGGTTGTTAAAATTAAAACCAAATATCAAGGCCTATGATAGTGATAGTCCGAAAAACTTCCTAATATCTAAAGAAGCATCAATAGCGGTTTTATGGAATGCAGAAGGGGCTCTAGCAATGCAGGAAAATCCAATGATAAAATCTTTTTTCCCAAAAGAAGGGATTGCGTTAAGTATTGATAATTTTGCTATTCCCATAGGAGCTAAAAATCTGGATGCAGCTTATTCATTTATTAATTATATTTTAAATCCTGAAGTAATGAAGGCCATTATTGAGTCATATCCGTATAAAAATGTAAATTGGCTAACTGACCATATATTAGATGCAAAATATTTAACTAATCCTGCTAGTAATATAAGTAATCAAGCGTTTCAAAGTGGACACTTCGTAAATAATATTGGTGCAGGAATTAAGTTGTATGATAAATTATGGATTGAAATTAAATAAAAGAGACAAAAATTAATTTTTTTGTTTTTTTTTGTATGCTTTGTGTGATATTATTAATATAATAGGAGGTGGAAAAAGTGGTAAGAAATTATATTGACACTAGTGACTTTACAAAAGAAGAATTGCTCGATATGGCTAATTTAGGTATTTTAATCAAGAAAAACTTAAAAGCAGGATTTCCTTTGAATGTTTTGTATCATAAAACTTTAGGAATGATTTTTGAACAATCATCAACAAGAACTCGTGTATCTTTTGAAACTGCTATGACTCAGTTAGGGGGGCATGCTCAGTATTTAGCTCCGGGTCAAATTCAATTAGGATCACATGAAACTTATTATGATACTGCTAAAGTATTATCTAGATTAGTTGATGTCTTAATGGCACGTGTACAAAAACACGAAAGAATTGTTAACCTAGGGAAATATGCTGATATTCCAGTTATTAATGGAATGAGCGATTATAACCATCCAACTCAAGAATTGGGCGATTTAACGACAATGTTAGAGCATCTTCCTGCAGGAAAACGTATCGAAGATTGTAAAGTTGTTTTTGTTGGCGATTGTACTCAAGTGTGTGCATCATTAATGATGATTGTTACCAAAATGGGAGGAAGTTTTGTTCATTTTGGACCAAAAGGATTCCAATTGAACGAACATTTCCAAAGAATTGCTGAAGAAAACTGTAAAGTTAGTGGGGGAAGTTTCTTAGTGACAGATGATGAGGATGCCATTATCGGAGCTGATTTTATTTATACAGATGTATGGTATGGTTTGTATGAAGCTGAGTTATCTGAAGAAGAAAGAAATCGAATTTTTTATCCAAAATATCAAGTTGATATGGAAATGTTGAACAAGGCTGGTGCAAACTGCAAATTTATGCATTGTTTACCTGCCACTAGAGGTGAAGAAGTTACTGATGAAGTAATGGATTCAGAACGTTCAATTGTTTTTGATGAAGCGGAAAATCGTTTGACATCAATTAGAGCTTTACTTGTATATTTTATGGGTAAAAGAGATATCACCGTTGATATTTGTAAGAAAAATTTAGGAGTTTAAAAATGGCAAAAAAGAAAAAATTTAAATTAGTTGATGCTATATTAGCTACAGTATGTATTACATTGGTAGCTGAAAGTGTTGCACCAACTGCAGCTATAGGTAATTCCCAATATTTTTGGTGGATTTTATTAATTATAGCTTTTTGTTTACCTTATGGTTTAATTACTGCAGAATTAGGTAGTACTTTTGATAGTGAAGGCGGTATGTATGATTGGGTTAAAGCTGCTTTCGGAAAAAAATGGGCTGGTAGAGTTGCATGGAATTATTGGATAAATTTCCCATTATGGATTGCTTCTTTAGCGGTGGCTGTTACTGATGTAATTGCCGGAATTTTTGAAATAGAATTATCTCTAATTTGGATATTAGCTTTACAGCTAATTTATACTTGGTTAGTATCAATATTAGGTACCCAAAGAATCGGTGAAAGTAAATGGATTGTAAATATAGGTACATTCTTTAAAATTGCTTTTATGGTAGTTTTAGGTTTACTAGGTATTTATGTTTATATTAAAACAGGTGAAAGCGCTAATCCAATTCAAAGCGTTTCTGATTTACTTCCAACAATGGATTTAGTTGGATTATCATTTATTTCTGTAATTATTTTTAACTTTTTAGGATTTGAAGTTGTAGCAACATTTACTAAAGATATGGAAAATCCTAAAAAAGAAATTCCAAAAGCTTTAATAGTTGGTGGTACTTTAATGGCATTATTCTATATTTTACCAGCAACTGGTATTAATATTGCTATGACAACAGAAGCTGCGGAGGCAGCAGGAATAACTGATGCTTTTGCTATTTTGCTTACTAGTCTAGGAATGAATGAATCGCTTATTAGAGTGATTGTAATTATTGTTGGTTTAATGTTTATTTATACGATGATTGCCAACATTGTTTCATGGTCATTTGGTGTAAATAGCGTGGCAAAATATGCTGCTGATGACGGAAGTTTACCAGAAATTTTCCGTGAAGAAAATAAAGATAAAGTTCCTTATATGGTTTCATTAATGAATGGGGTTGTAGCAACATTTATTATTGTTATTGGAATTATTTTAGGAGAAGTTAGTGAGAGTGCTTCTAACTTATTCTGGACATTCTTTAGCTTTAGTTTAGTTACTTTGCTAATTAGTTATATTCCGTTATTCCCAGCATTCTTAAAATTAAGAAAAACAGATAAAACTGAACGCGCTTATAAAGTCCCGGGTAATAATTTTATGATTAATTTAATTACTTGGGTTCCATTAGTTTTATTAGTACTGGGAGTTATCTTCACAATTTTTATTGATTTTACAATGGAATCTATCAATGCTAATATGCCACTTATTATTGGTGTTGTGGTTTCATTAATTATTCAAGAAATATTAGTTGCTAGAGTTAAGGATTAACTCAGGTTTAATAAAATGTTTTACAAGAGGAAAAGAGGTTGAAATTTTGAAAAGATTAAATTCGAAACCATGTGATGATGGTTTTAGAATGCCTGGTGAGTTTGAAAAACATTCTGGAACATATATGATTTGGCCAGAAAGACCAGATAATTGGCGATTAGGAGGCAAACCCGCTCAACACGTTTTTGCAGCCGTAGCTAACGAAATTGGTAAATATGAATTAATGACTATGTGCGTATCACGTAGTCATTATGATAATGCTAGAAACATGCTTGCTGATTATGTAAAAGTTGTCGAGATGAGCAACGATGATTCATGGATGCGCGATTGCGGGGCTACGTTTGTAGTAGACGATAAAGGTAATAAAAGGGCTATTGATTGGAAATTTAACGCTTGGGGCGGACTTGTTGATGGACTATATTTTCCTTGGGATCAAGATGATAAAATAGCCATGAAAATGAGTGAGTTAGAGCAAGTTGATCGCTATCGTTTAGATGATTTTATTTTAGAAGGCGGATCAATTCACGTTGATGGTGAGGGGACGTTAATTACTACTGAAGAATGTTTGTTATCGGAAGGACGTAATAGTCACTTATCAAAAGAAGAAATTGAAAAAGTATTGTGCGACACCCTGAATGTTTCAAAGATTTTATGGATTCCAAAAGGGATATATAATGATGAGACAAATGGTCATGTTGATAATATTTGTAATTATGTAAAACCAGGAGTAGTAGTGTTGGCTTGGACCGATGATGTAAACGATCCACAATATGAAATAAGTAAGGCGGCTTACGATTACTTGAGTAGTGAAACTGACGCTAAAGGTCGGAAATTGGAAATTCATAAAATGTATACGCCAAAGCCTATTTTAATAACAAAAGAAGAAAGCTTAGGTGTAGATGCAATTGATGGAACGCTTCCTCGTAAAGAAGGAGATCGTTTAGCAGCATCATATGTTAATTATTATACAGGAAATGGATTTGTTGCGTTACCGGTATTTAATGATCCAAATGATGCTAAGGCAATTGAACTGTTGAGACAGTTATATCCAGATCGTCGTATTATTCCAGTATATGCCAGAGAAATATTACTTGGTGGTGGAAATATTCATTGCATTACCCAACAGGTTCCTGCTGGCGAAGCAAAATAAAACAAAAAAAAGAAAATCTAGAAATAGATTTTCTTTTTTTGTGCATATTTATAATAACTAGATATGCGAGGTAAAAATGAAAATTATAATTGCAGGCGGTGGAAAACTTGGAAGATTTTTAGCAAAGAGTTTAGCAGACATGAATAATGAAATAACTTTAATTGATTCTAGCTATGAAGCGTTAAATTTGGTAGTAAATAGTGTTGATGTTAATTATGTGCTTGGAAGCGCGACAAACATTCAAATTTTAAAACAAGCAAGAGTGAGCGAATCTGATTTAGTCATTAGTGTAATGTCTAGTGATTTAGATAATATTGTATGTACATTGTTGTCGCAAAAATTAGGCGTAAATAAAAGTATAACAAAAGTAAGAGAGCCAGTGGGAGTGGAAATGATAGAGCTTTTAAAATCTGATTTGTTGTCTTCATTAGCTATCAATCCTGATAAAATGTCTGCTGAGTGTATTTTTCATAAAATCTTATTATCGAAAGTGAGCGTAATAGCGTCATTTGGAAAAAAACAGATGCAACTAATTGTTATAAATATTTCAAAAGCTTCTTCTTTAGAGAATCAAACTTTATCTAGTGTTGCTAAAAAAAATGGTATTAACATAGTAACATTGGAAAGGGATAATCAAATTTTAAATAAAATGAATATGAAACTAAAAGCTAACGATAAAATATATATATTTGATTATTATGAAGTAATTCAACAATTTTTAAAAAATGGTGGTTTAAACCATAAAATAAAGTCAGTAATGATAGTTGGTGGTTCCAAAATCGCCATTTATTTATCCAAGTTATTATTAGAGCATGGTATAAAGGTGAAAATTATTGAAAAAGATATTCACAAATGTCAAAAAATAAGTGAATTACTCCCTGATGCACTAATTATTCATGCTGATGCCTCTAACCAAAGTGTTCTTTTTGAAGCTGGTTTAGAATCTTGTGATGTATTTGTTAGTTTAACTAGTTATGATGAGGAAAACATAGTATATTCTATGTTTGCAAGATTAAACAAAATTCCTAAGATTGTGACGAAAATCAATCATATTGAACTAAAAGGAATTCTGGAAAATATAGAAATTGGTACAATTATTTCGCCGCATAAAATAACTTCGTTATTAATTTTAAATTATATTAAAAATTTTTTAAAAGAAAATAGTTACATTGATTTCATCTATCCTTTAGACAATCCGTGTTATGAAATAAGAATTTTAAATGTTTCAGAAAGTTTCTCTAAATTAAAAATGCGTTTAAAAGATGGGCAAATGAAAAATTTATCTATATTAGCAATAATCCGAAAGAATAAAATCATTTTTCCATCCAAAAATGAATGTGTTTTTTTTAAGGACAATTTATTAATAATTGCTCCTAAAGATACTAATTTTTCTGCTAATGATATATTGGAGTAATATGAGAAAATTAGTTATTTTAAAATATTTAGGAAAGGTTTTAATTGTTTTTGGATTATTATTAACGCTTCCTGTTATTGTAGCTATTGCGTTTCGAGAAAATCCTAATCCATTTGTTATCACAATGATTATAAGTTTTTCAATTGGTTGGTTTTTAAATGGCGTTATAGATTTACAAGCGTTTCTATTTTCAAAGGATGCGATAGTTATTGTGGCTTTATCATGGGTTGTTATTTGCTTATTAGGGGCACTTCCCTTTTATCTAAATTGTAATATCAGCTTTCTTGATGCGCTTTTAGAATCGACATCCGGATTTACGACAACGGGTATTTCTATATTTACGGATGTTGAATCGTTAGATAATAGTATTTTGTTTTGGCGTAGCTATACACAGTTCATTGGCGGTCTTGGAATCTTAGCTATCGTAATGCTGACAATTCCTCTTGATAAAGAGGATAAGTCGGTCCATATTTTGGAAACAGAAATGTCTAGCTTAAATACGATTAAATTAGTGCCAAATATTAAAAAGACATTAGTTTATTTATATGGAATTTACGGTGGCTTAATGTTTTTGCAAATCATCTTGCTGATGCTTGGAAAGTTAAATTTTTTTGATAGTTTATTACTTTCAATGGGAACCGCCGCTACTGGGGGTTTTGCAATTTTCAATGATGGAGTATCATCACTAAGTTCATATAATCAAATTATTATAGCTATTTTTATGTTGGCTTTTGGCATTAATTTTAAGACTTATTTTTTTATATTAATAAAACACTATAAAAGAGCATTTGATCAAGAAGAATTAAAAATGTATTGGAAAATTATAATCGTCTTTTTTATAATTTTAGCGGCTAACTCATTTGTATTATTTGGTTATCTTGGCCAAACACTAAAGATGTCTTTTTTTTATGTTAGCTCAGCGATTTCTAGTACAGGATTTACTTATGGAAATATTAATTATTCTACCCAATGTCAATGGTTATTAATGGTACTAATGTTTATTGGCGCTTGTAGTGGCAGTACTGGCGGAGGCGTTAAAATTTCTAGAATTTTAATATGTCGAAAAATGTTAAAAAAAGAGCTGATTCAATTAGTCAATCCCAGCCGGATATACACCATAACTTACAATCATAAGTCCGTTTCTGAAGAAACCTATCAGAGAGTATCATGTTATTTATTTGCGTCCATTATCTTAATCATTTTATCAACATTCATTTTAGGACTTAATAATTTAAATAATTTGCAATCATTTAATGTCGTTATCGCAACATTTACTAATAGTGGCATAAGTTTCAATTTTAATGATTTTATTAATTTAAGTAGTTTCTCAAAAGTGATATTAAATATTATTATGTTGATGGGCAGGCTAGAAATTTATCCTTTAATTGTTTTGCCACAATTTATTTTGTCAAAATAACCCGTTTTTAAAAGATTTGACTAGTTTTGTCGAAGTTGTTTAAAGTTTAGCAAAAAAGTTCTATATTTAAGTAGAGAAAGGTGATTTATGTGCTCAAAATGGATTTGGAATATAATAAAGGAATTTTATTTGTCAGATTAGATGGCTATTTAAATCGTAATACAACTTATAAAATAAATAACTATTTAGTTCCAGTTTTGATTAAACATAAAATAAAATATTTAGTTTATAACTTTTATAATTTATATGATATAGATGAAGATGGGCTTGATGCAATTTTAAATACCAAGTATGCCATTAAAACTAATCGTGGATTAATTTATTTGTGTGAAGTTAATGAATTAGTAAATAAAAAGATACATAAGTTACATATTCGCAAAACAGAAAATGAATTATCTGCATTTCACGTGATAGAGGTTTAAATATGACAATTGAAAATATTATTAAAAATAATACTAATTTAATTTATAAAATAGCGAGTAAATTTTATGGAGTAGAATCCGAAGATTTATTTCAAGCAGGAGTTTTAGGCTTGCTTAAAGCATATAAAAATTATCACAGTAATGGAACCACAAAATTTTCTACATATGCTTACGAGTATATTTATGGTGAAATGTATACTCTTGTTAATAATCGGGCGATGAAAATTAATAAAGATATTTTAAAACTTTATCGCGTTATTGAAAAAACCAGATTTTCTTTAGCGCAAAAATATAATAGAGTTCCAAATAATAATGAAATAGCGGCCTTTTTAGAGTTGCCTTTAGGACAGATTGAGGATGCCATATTAGCAGGAAAAGAAATTATGTCTCTTGATTTTGAACAAGAAATGCCATATTATGAAACCTTAAAAGTTGACGAAAAAGTTAATTTAGACGATCAAATTCTTATATCAGAAGGTTTAGAGTTATTAACTTCGGACGAAAAAGAGATTATTAAGGCTCGATACTATGAAGATATGACGCAAAGTGAAATAGCCAAAAAATTAGCAATGACTCAAGTCATGGTTTCAAGATATGAGAAAAAAGGTTTGAATAAAATGCAACAGTTTATGTCTCTTTAGTATAAATCAAAAACTTTTATCAATAATAATATTGGTGAAAGTTTAATGAATAAAGAAGAATATAAGAAATTGATTGCCAAAAAAAAGCCAAAAGAAACAAGAGCCAAAAACGCTTTGATATCCTTTGTAGTTGGGGGAACCATTGGCGTGAGCGGTGAACTAGTAAGCCATTTAATGATGATGAGCTTTGGCGTTTCCAAAGCAACGAGTTATATGTTGGTTTGTCTAATACTAATTTTTGGAGCGTCTTTATTGACTGCCTTGGGAAAATTTGATGATTGGGTAAAAAAAGGAAAATGTGGGCTTATAGTACCAACAACCGGTTTTGCACATAGTGTAACAAGTGCCGCAATGGAGTATCGTAAAGACGGATTAATAACCGGTTTAGGTGCAAATTTTTTTAAATTGGCTGGATCAGTTATTTTATATGGAATTGTTTCAGCATTTTTCCTATGTTTATTAAAGGTGGTAATTTATGGCTAGTTTGAAGTTTGATAATGTATATATTAAGGATTACTTTACATTAGTTGGGCCTAAGGAAAAAGAGAGTAAACTTAATAACTATGACATGAGTATTAATGACTATTATTATAAAACAAAAACTTTCGAAATGGCTGAAATCAAGATGCAAAGAGTCGTAATAGAAAATTTAATTAACAATAACAACTTAGCAGACCGTAATTTGGATTTTTTAATTGGTGGTGACCTAATAAATCAAATTTCTATTTCTTCTTATTGTGCTAAAGAATTTAGAATCCCATTTATTGGGGTATATTCTGCTTGTGCAACTTTCGTAGAAGAATTAATATTAGCTAGTAATTTAATTCAAAGTAAAAATGCTAACAATATCATCTGTGTTACGTCTTCGCATAATTTAACAGCTGAAAGACAATTTCGGTATCCAACTGAATATGGAAATAATAAACCTAATACAGCCACATCGACAGCCACGAGTGCTGTAGGTGCGATTATCACCAATGAAAAACATGGATTAAAAATAACTTCAGGAACTGTAGGTAAAGTTATAGACTTGGGAATTAATGATGTAAATAATATGGGAGCTGTTATGGCGCCAGCTTGTGCAGACACTCTTAATGAACATTTAAATAGTGTAAATCTAAAACCAAAAGATTATGATTTAATTTTAACAGGTGATTTAGGCTGTGTCGGGTTAGATATTTTAAAAGAATATTATGAAAATGTTTACAAAGAACGGATAACCAATATTATGGATGCTGGCTGTGAAATTTATTTAAATAGTCAAGAAATGTATGCTGGTGGTAGTGGACCTTGTTGTTTGCCTTTAGTTCTTTTTTGCAAAATTTTAAAATCAAAAAGATATAAAAAAATTCTGTTATTGGGAACGGGTTCTTTACATAGTCCTGTTTTAGTCAATCAACATCAGACTATTCCTTCGATTTGTCATGCGATTAGTATTGAGGTGATATCATGATATATGTGTGGTCGTTTACTTTGGCAGGGCTAGTATGCATGATTGGACAAATAATTTTGGATAATACCAAACTAACTGCAGGCCATATTACTTCGCTTTTTACCGTAATAGGTGCAATTTTATCATTTTGCGGAATATATTCATGGTTAATTGAAAAATGTGGAGCTGGGGCTACGATTTTGATTATGAATTTTGGTCATATGTTATTTACTAGTGGAATGATTGGTTATGACGAAATTGGTATTTTAGGTATTTTTACTGACTTATTATGTAAAAGTTCGTTAGCTATTGTTTCAGCAATTGTTTTTTCCTTTATTTTTGCAATTTTGTTTAAACCTCGGGATTAATATTTTTTACAAAATTATAATTTTGGACTAGGAATATTTTGATTTTTATGACATAATTATAATAGAGGTATGATATTATGGAAGAAAATAATCAAGAATTAGCAATTGAAATGCCTGTTTTAAAAAATGAGCAAACACAATCAATGCCAAATTATCAAAATACTAATATAGGAACGCAAGCTCCAATATTAAATGAAACTAGGGAAGAGGCAATTGTCACTAATGTTACCCCAACTCCTGTAATTACTCAGGTAGAGCAACCAGTGACTACTCCGGTAGCGGATAATCATGTGCCTTCGGCAATAGAAATGCCAACGGGACCAGTAACTTCAAATGTAGCAGTAGCGCAACCGACAGTTTCTGAGGTATCTGTTACTCCAGTAAATGTTGAAAATGTTTCTAATGCTTCAAATGATGTATTTCAACCTACTGCTTCGCCAATGAATTATGCTGCATCTAATCAAGCTGTAAACCCAGCAGTAGTATCGACAGAAACCCCTTCGGTAGTTAATCAATACGCAACATCAGAAGTTCCTACTTCAAATATGACATCTCAAGCTACTACTTCTAATGCGCAAAATGTTCAAATTACGAAAGAAGAAAAAGAACAGGGAATTCCGAAAGCTAGTAAAAAATCACAATTAATTGGGACAATTGTATTACTTGTTATTACAGCGCTTATTGTTTGGTGGCTTGCTGATAGTTATTTTATACTTGATTAATTTACACTGATGATTTGATCAAAAATAATTGTTTTATTGTTAAAATAGATTTTTCGATATGTGAAATCTATTTTTTTTATTTTTTCATTTAAATGTAAAATATTTCCTTGATAGTAATAACTTAAAATTACTGATTCATTTTCGTAGTAAGCAATAATAATCTTATCTTCGATAATTTTTCTTTGTTCATCAGATAATAATGGCATTTTAATTTTGTTTTTTTTATTTAAAACTTCGTTAACCATTTGTTTGCTTGAAATCACGGAATTAAAAGGTTGCCATTTAATCATTCCTCTGTCAAAGTTATGCATTATGTCCCCCGATTTTCTTGTTACGTTCAATAGCGGTGGAGTCAGGTAGAAGGCATGAAGCTTTCAGAACGCTATTTTTTCCAAAACGTTCTTTAATTTTATCAATTGCTTCATTAATGTTTTCTTCTTCTTTCATATCATTATAGGTATCAAAAAGATTTAATTGAACTCCAACTTTAGCACAAATTCCTCCGCAGCAAATTGTAACTTTCCGAATTGGTAAAAATTCATAGTAACGATCAAAAATAATATTGCAATATTTAACTATTTCTTTATTGGAGTCGATAGGCGAATCAAGTTTAACTGTATGATAAAAACCACCGCCAACGTTTTTTGAATAACCAATTCCCAATCCAATGTTTGTACATTGTTTGTTATTTTTTCTTAAACGAGCTGTTAAAATTTCAGTCATTTCATTAATAATGATTTTAATATTTTCTTCATTGTAATCCTTAAATAAAATTTGGGAATGAGAATAAGACTTATCTTTGGGTGCGTAGTTATAATCACTAATAATTGATAAATCAACACCATTGGCATGATTCCATAATTCTAGTCCCATAATCCCAAATTTATCTTTTAAAATTCCGCGATTAGTTTTAGCTAAATCACCAACAGAATAAATATTCATATTATTTAAATTTTTTTCCATTCTTTTACCAATTCCCCACATTTCACTAAGGGGGGTAATGTTCCATAATTTTGTCGGGACATCTTCGTAAGTCCATTTAGCGATGCAATTTTGATTGTGTTTGGCTTCAATATCCATCGATACTTTGGCAAGTAGCATATTAGGACCAATTCCACATGTGGCAGTTAATCCTGTTTTGCGTTTAATGGTATTTAATATTTCTACTGCTAGTTCATAGTCAGTTTTTTGATATAACTTTAAATAATGAGTGACATCTAGAAAACATTCATCGATTGAGTAAACATGTAAGTCTTCTTTGGCTACATAGTCTAAATAAATATCCACAATTTCTTTGCTTTTTTGAATGTAAAGATTCATTCTGGGGGGAACAATATGATATTTAACGCTTGAAGGAATTTCAAAAAGACGGCCCCGTGATTTTACTCCCATAAATTTAAGATAGGGAGTAACTGCTAAAGTAATAGCTCCGTTACCTTGATGGGGATTGGCCACAACTAATGGATATTTAAAAGGGTCTAATCCTCTTTCAATACATTCACAAGCAGCAAAAAAACTTTTTAAATCAATGCATAAAATGTTTCTTTCAATGAATAAGTTATTCATAAAACCGCCTCCAAACGTTTGTTCTGATATAATTATAACTTATTTTAATAAAAATGCAATTGGTAATATTTTACTGGGTTAAAATGTTTGTAAAATTATAGTGTTTTCTTGCAAATTATAATTAAGAATGCTAAAATATTACTTATAAATCAATGACGAAAGACTATTAGTAAAGGTTTATTTTAAAGAGAGTTAGTGGTTGGTGGAAACTAATAAATAATAATTTATGAATCTACTTTCTAGAGGGTCTAATCAACTCCGGGAAATCCCGTTAACATAATTAAGTATCTAAAGGATGGCACCGCAGCATTGCTCCTTGCAATTGCATGTGGTGTTTTTTTATAGGAGGAAAGATGAATATTTGGTTAAAAGAAATTAGTCTTGAAGACGGTTTGGAGTTTTGCGATTTATTAATTGAATTAGCAAGTTATGATGAAGCTTATGCAAAGCCTGTTACTAGTGATTTTTCTACTGATGATTATGAATTTTTCAAAAAAGCACGCGTGCAGATGGCCAAGGGAACTAATTTGCCCCAAAATGTTTTTCCAACTAGTAGTTTTTGGGTAATGAATAATGAAGAAGTTATCGGCTATGCAACTTTGAGACATGAAATAGATCCTGCAAAACCCGGAGGCCATCTAGGATGTTGTTTAAAGCGATCGTTTCAAAATAAAGGAATTGGAACGATTGTGTCAAATTTATTAAGTGATATAGCGTATAATAAATTAGGGATTACTCAGCTAGTCTATACTGCAAAAGATGAAAATATTCAAAGTCAAAAGTCACTTGAAAAAATAGGAGCTAAACTAGTTTCTGTACATGATGGATATCATTTTTATGTTGAAGACTTAGAAATTAAATTAGCCAATAAAGAAGGAAGGAAATTATAAAATGATAGATATAAATTTAATAAGAGAAAATAAAGAGTTAGTAAAAGAAAATATAAAGAAGAAATTTCAGGATAATAAACTTGATATAGTGGATCAAATTGAAAAACTAGATATTAAGTATCGTCAAACCAAATCATCTGCTGATGAATTGCGGAGTGAGAAAAATAAAATAAGTGCTTCAATCGGTGAATTTGTTCGAAATAAAGAATTTGATAAAGTAAATGATGCTAAAAAGCGAGTAAATGAACTAAATACGCAAATAACTAATTTAGGAGTTGAAGAAGAAAGACTAGCTAGTGAGATAAAGTCTAAGATGATGATAATCCCTAATATTATTGATGAAAGCGTTCCAATTGGTAAAGATGATAGTGAAAACGTTGAAAATGAGAGATATGGCGAAGCTGTTATTCCAAACTTTGAAATTCCATATCATGCTGATATTTTAAATCGCTTAAACGGATTAGACAAAGAAAGCGCTGGTCGAACATCTGGTGAAGGTTTTTATTATCTTTTAGGTGATGTTGCCAGATTACATAGCGCAATGCTTGCTTATGCTAGAGATTTTATGATTAGTAAAGGTTTTACTTATTGTGTTCCTCCGTTTATGATTCATGCTTCAGTTGTCGAAGGTGTAATGTCATTCCCTGAAATGGAAGCAATGATGTATAAGATTGAAAATGAAGATTTATATTTAATTGGTACATCAGAACATTCAATGATAGGTCGTTTTTTGAATCAAATTGTTGATGAAAAGCAATTACCAATTGCGCTTACTTCATATTCTCCTTGCTTTAGAAAAGAAGGTGGTGCACACGGGTTAGAGGAAAAGGGTGTATATCGGGTGCATCAATTTGAAAAACAAGAAATGATTGTTTTGTGTAAACCAGAAGATTCATTTACTTGGTATGAAAAGATGTGGAAAGCTACTGTTGAATTATTTAGAACTTTAGATATTCCGGTTCGCACTTTAGAATGTTGTAGTGGAGATTTAGCTGATTTGAAAGTGAAATCTTGTGATGTTGAAGCTTGGAGCCCTCGTCAACAAAAATACTTTGAAGTAGGAAGTTGTTCAACATTGGGAGATGCTCAAGCTAGACGTTTATCTATTAGAACCAAAGGCGAAAATGGAACATATTATGTTCACACGTTGAATAATACTGTTTTAGCTACTCCTAGGGCGTTAATTGCTTTTGTAGAAAATAATTATAATGAAGACGGAACTGTAAATATTCCTGAAGCCTTAAGACCTTATATGGGTGGAGTAGATAAATTAATTCCTGCAAAAAAAGACTAGTTTTGTCTGAAAATGTCGAAAGCCTTGCTAAGGCTTTTTTATTATGTATAATGGTTAATGAAAGCGGGTTTTGGGAGATAAGTTTTCAAATAGATTTATTTCATATCATACATATACTCATTTATTTTATTATTCTTCATACTACATTCAAAATCCCACATCACTCGAAACCCCTTTCAATTTGTTTTGTAGTTTGCTATAATAGCACCGGAAGTGAAGTTTATGAGATTACCAAATTATGATGAAGCTAAAAATCGTGAAAAAGTAGAGGTTAAATATTTAGATGTTGATAATAATATTAATCCTGTTTATATAAATAAAAAGTATTTTTTAAGAACGTATGGATGCCAAATGAATGTTCATGATAGCGAACAAATTCGTTTTTATTTAGAAAAATTAGGAATGACTGCTACCGATACATTAGAACAGGCGGATGTTGTAGTTTTAAATACTTGTGCAATTCGTGAAAATGCTCATGATAAAGTTATTGGTTATCTTGGAAGATGTAAACATTTAAAAAAGAAAAAACCAAATTTAATTATAGCTGTTATGGGTTGCATGGTAGGTCAAGTAGATGTTGTAGAAGAGTTAAGAGCAAAGCATGATTATGTTGATATAATAGTTGGAACCAATAATATTTATGATTTACCAAAATTATTAATTGAAAAAAAGGAAAAACAAAATATTGAAGTATACTCTAATAGTGATATTGTACCTGAAAATATAATATATGAAAGAGATTCTAAAATAAGTGCTTGGGTAAACATTATGTATGGTTGCGATAAATTCTGTACATATTGTATAGTTCCTTTTACTAGGGGACGTGAGCGTAGTCGAAAAATAGAATGTATTTTAAAAGAATGTAAAAATTTAGTGGACAATGGTTATCAAGAAATTACGCTTCTTGGTCAAAATGTTAATGCCTATGGCAACGATTTGAATTTAGGTTATGACTTTGCTGATTTATTAGAGCAGGTAGCTCAACTGGGAATCCCAAGATTACGATTTGTTACTTCCCATCCTTGGAATTTTACCGAAAGGATGATTGATGTCATTGCTAAATATAAAAATATAATGCCGTATATTCATTTACCAATTCAATCAGGAAGTACAAGAATTTTAAAAAAAATGAATCGTCGTTATACTAAAGAAGAATATCAAAATTTATTTGATCAAATGAAAAAAAAGATTCCGAACGTTGCAATTACAACCGATATAATAGTGGGCTTTCCTGGGGAAACGGAAGAGGATTTTTTAGAAACTTTAGAAATAGTAAATTATTGTAAGTATGATGGGGCATATACTTTTATTTATTCTGAAAGAAAAGGAACTGCATCATCATTTATGAAAGATGATGTTTCTTTAGAAGAAAAAGAATCGCGTTTGAAAAGACTTAATGAAGCTGTAAATAAATACTCTAAAGAAAGCAATTTAAAACTCATAAATAAGATTGTCCCCGTTTTAGTGGTTGGTCCATCAATGAAAGATAAAGACAAAGTATACGGATATACTGATACAATGAAATTAGTTAATGTCGAGGGGGGAGAAAACTTAATTGGTAAAATTGTCGATGTTAAAATAACGGATGCTAAAAGTTTTAGTTTAGATGGTATTTTTGTTAATTAATGTTTAACACAAAAAAACTCAAGATTTACTCTTGAGTTTTTATATTCAATGGTATCCTCGAATGGATTCGAACCATCGACCGACCGCTTAGAAGGCGGTTGCTCTATCCAGCTGAGCTACGAGGACAACACAACTAGATTATATATCAGTTTTTTTTAAATAGCAAGCTTTTTTTTATTCTAAGTTAATTATGATATTATCAATGTTATAAGTATCTCTAAGCGACAAAGATAAAGTATATCGAACTTCTTCATTAATATCCTCATCACTTAAGTTGGCTATTAATTGATTATTAAAAGATAAAGAAATACTATTTTCCAATACCTCGTATCCTTGCAATTCATAAGAAGCATTTAAATAACTAATAAGATTGGTTTCATATATTGGCGTACTTTTAAGTTCGTTTACAATAACTTCAACAGGTTCTACTTTATCGTTGCTAATTTTACTGATGGGAATGTAATATAAATTATTATTGTATTTACCAATATAATATATGGTGGTCATGGAAGTATCTTTAATATTATCAAAATTATAAATTTTATTAATCCCATAACTTTTATCTAGTATTAAAGGAAGACTTTTTTGAGAATTTGGAAGTTTGGTAAGCGATTGACCTTCAACAAAAATCATAATTTTAGCAACGCCTTCGAGTTCGCAAAGAGAATAAATAAGGCTTTCAATTGCTTTTTCTTCGTTATTTTTTGAAACATTTAAAAATTCTTTTGAAAGATTTATTTTTAATAATTTATTTTCTAAAGAATAGTCTATTAATTTAGTGTTTTGGGGTAAAATTCCTGTAAAACCATTAGGTAGATAGTGAGCATTTATGCTGCCAATAGTAAGGGCATTAATAATATATTTAATTTCATCATCGCTATTTGCTTTCACCACAGAAGTGCGGGCTACATAATTATTTTGGTCCATTACATATATCGGCATAGTAAGTTCTTCGACATAAACGATTTCCTCTGGGATACTTATATCATTAGATTTTGGAAAAACACAAAGAAGTAACATTATAGTTAAAGCGAGAGTAGACATAATAATTCTTTGAATAGCATTTCTTCGAAGCATAATAATCACCTAATTAATTATATTGATATTATATTTTTATATTCAAAAAAAGCCACAAGGGCTTTAGTCAATTGAAATTGCATTTAACTTTAATAACTCAATAACGGCATTACATCTACCTTTAACACCAAGTTTTTGCATTGTATTAGAGATGTGGTTGCGAACTGTTTTTTCGCTAATGTGCAATTCTTTTGCTATTTCTTTGGTGGTTTTATTTAAGGCTAAAAGGTCAAAAATTTCTTGTTCTCTTTTAGTTAATAATTTATTTTTCATAAGCCTCACTTTCTTATCATACTTATACTATTTCATAGTATTTTATGAAAGTGAGCAAGATATCGTGCTAATTAACTTTGGAATTTTATTGTAATATACATTTGGGTTTGGTACAAATCTTGGATACTTTTAATTATTGTATTAGCATATTCTGTTCCTTGATTTTCACAAGATAAGATTACGTTAATCTTATTATCTTCGATTTTTACACAGGAATCTAGATTGTATTTATCTTTAAGCATTTGCTCAATTTCCATAACTTTACCTTTTTTAGAATTGAGCAATTGAAGTGTTTCGTAGGCTTCGTTTTTTTCGTTAACAGAGGTTGTCTCGTCCAGTAATACTTTTTGAGCATCTTCCATTTGGGCTAAAATTTTTTCTTCTTCTTCCACTTTTAAAGCTACTATTACGTCAGATTCACTTACTTCAATTGTTGTAGATGAATCTTCGACATTTCCTGAAAAGACTGTTAATGCATCTTTGGGCATTGATACATAATAAATGCCTAAAATTAAAATTAACGAAAATAAAGTAATAAACCAAAGATTTTGTTTGTTTATCATTTTATGTCCTCCTATATCTGTTAAATTATATAAATTTTTTTTTAGAATATTCCTAGGTGTAATTGGAAATTCAAAAAAATTATTAAAAAAGTTGTGATAAAAAAAAGGAAATTGACCATCTACTAGGTAATATATAGTATGAAGGGAGGAAATAGACATGAGAAAGAAAATGGTTATTGTTAAGCAACAAGATGCTAGAGATTGTGGCCCATGCGCGTTAAAATCTTTTATAGAATATTATGGAGGCTACGTTTCTTTAGAAAAAATTAGAGAACATGCGTATACTGACATAAATGGTACGAGTGTGTATCATCTAATAAAAGCCGCACAAAAATATGGTTTTGATGCAATTGCAAAAAAATATCTAGATAATCAAATAAACGATATTCAATGTCCGGCTATAGTTCACGTTCGGTATGAAAATGGGCAAACACATTTTATGTGTTTATATAAAATAATGAAAGATAGTGTTCTTTTGATGGATCCAGCTAAAGGAAAAGTTGTTTTATGTAAAGATCAGTTTATAAAAATCTTTACTGGAGTTGTAATTGAGCTTTCATTAAAAAATGAGATTATAATTTTAGAGAAAGAAAGTAATATTTATAATTTATTCCTTAATATAATAAGAAAAAATAAAAAGTTATGTGTATCTGTGCTGTTAACTAGTGTTGTGTTAGCTATACTGACTATTTTCTCGGGATTTTATTTTAAAGTAATTTATGAATACATTCAAACCGGGGGTTATATAAACTCAATAAAATACCTAATTTATCTTTTTCTAATTATAACTATATTTAAAGTATTGTTTGAATTCATAAGAAATAATTATGAAAACCATCTCAATAAAAATATAGATATAAGTATTCTAAGGACTTTTATATCCCATGTTTTTAATCTCCCTTTAAAGGTTATTAATAAAAGACCAATAGGTGAAATTTTTTCAAGAATCAACGAGATAAGTAGTATTAAAGAAATTTTTAGTCAAATATTTATTACTTGTTTCTTAGATTTGATTTTATCTTTTGGTTCAGTTCTATTACTATTTTATATAAATAAAGATTTAGCTTTGATACTCTGTTTGACAATGCTTATTTATGTAATTATGTCATTGGTTTTTAACCCTTATTTATATAGGAGAATAAGACAAAATATCGATTACCAAACTGAAAACAATTCTTTTTTGATAGATAGTTTAAATATGATAAATAGCATTAAAAATTTAAATAAAACTTCTATTGCATTAGAAAAAATTGAGCAGAAAATGTGTGTGCTACTTTATGATAATTTTACTTTTGCAAATAACTTAAATGTTTTTGAATTTTTTAGAAATTTTTTTAATGAAACTGGAGTATTTATTATAAATACTTATGGTTTTTATCTTATTTTTACTAATCGCTTTTCTCTAGTTGATTTAGTTATTTTTAACACTTTGCTGAGCTTCTTTGTGGATCCTATAAAGAAAATTATTGCATTAATTCCTAAATATAATTTTTTACGAGCATCGTTTAGAAAAATATGTGATTTTGTTGATTTGGAAGAAGAAAAACTAGGTGTTTTAGAACATTTTAATAATGGTGATATATGTTTTAGAAATGTTGAATTTTCATATAATGACTATTCAAAAATAATTAGGAAGTTTAATTTGACCATTAAGTCTGGAGAAAAAGTAATGCTTAAAGGGCAAAGTGGATGTGGTAAAAGCACTTTATGTCAATTATTACAAAGGGTTTATCTGCCTACAAGTGGATTTATTCAAGTTGGTAATAAAAATATTTTAGATTATAGTTTGTTAACTTTGCGAAATCACATTATATATGTAGGTCAAAAGGAAAACCTATACACCGATACAATTAGTAATAATATTACTTTTTGGCAAGATGATTGCAAAGATTTTGATAAAGTATGCAATATTTGTTTAATTAATGATATTGTTGATAAGAAAAAATTTAGATATGATTTTGGTATTGATAACAATTTTGCTAATATTTCGGGCGGTGAAAAGCAAAGAATTATATTGGCAAGAGCGCTTTTGCGGGGAGGTGATATCTTGATTTTAGATGAAGCATTAAGCGAACTAGATTTTAAATCTGAAGAAAAAATTATTAACAATATAAAGCGAGAATATCCTGAAAAAACATTAATCTATATTTCTCACAAAAATCATGATCGATTATTTAATCGAATTATAACATTAAGGAATAATAATGAATAACTATGATTTCCTTTTAAAAATAAAAACATCAAATTCCATCCTTTATATTGTTATTTTAATTATATTGTTATTAGTGTTTGTTTTGATGTTTGTGATATACACGTATAGTTCTTATCATACTATGGGAATATATAATGATGGTTTAATTGTAAGTGTTCCTTTAAAAAACTCTGACGTAGTAATCAAAGGAAATTATTTAATGATTGAGAACCGTAACTATGAGTATGAAGTGTTAGAAATCTCTGATATTCAGGCAGAAAATTATATTAATTATCAAGATTTGCGTATTAACATAAATGAGAAGTTTAAGGAAAATCAAGTGGTAGAAATAACCTTTTATTACAATAAACAGAGATTGATAAAAAAAATAGTACAATTTATTTTTTAGAAAGGAGAGTTAATGGTTATACTTAAAGATAATGATACAATAAATTACTGTGGTGGAGCAAAAATTTCGGGTGGAATTGCTCTTTTTATTGCTGCAATTGGTTCGTTTATTTTAGGGATAATTGATGGCATAAGTAATCCCAAAGCCTGCAATTCAAAATGAGCATATGGTGTTAAGTAGAGAGGAAACTATAGCATATGTTGGTGGTGGTAAGCTGACCGCAGCGCTTTTATCAGCGGCAACATCGTTAGTAAAATCATTATATGAAATGGGCCAAAATTTAGGATCAACAATTCGAAGAATTTTTTCCGGTAATTATTGTTAAACAGTAGGTGATTTAAATTTCTTGTCAAAAAAACAAGCAAGTGTTATAATATTCCTAGTTAACGAAGGGAGGGATATTGATGACAAAGGTTGTAGTTCAAAATGGTAACGTTGATTTAGCTTTAAAAAAGTTTAAAGCCAAAGTTGCACGAAGCGGAGTCCCTTCAGAACTTAAGAAGAGAAAATGTTATGAAAAACCAGGCGTAAAGAGAAGAAACGAAAAGAAAGAAAACATCAAAAATTCACGTCGTAGAAATCATAACTAGTGAAGAGGTCTAAATGATTACAAAAATTGATGAGGATTTGAAGTCGGCTTTAAAGAATCAAGATAAGTTTACTTTGTCTGTACTTAGAATGCTAAAAAGTGAATTTATTAATGAGAGTCGGAAAGGCTCGTTGCATGAACTAACCGACGATGAAGCTATCAAAGTTATCAAACGTCAGGTAAAAACTCGTAAAGATTCGATTGAAGAATATATGAGTTATGGAAAAGAAGAATTGGCTAAAGAATTAGAACAAGAAGTGGAAATTTTGAATAAATACTTGCCTGATGAAATGACTGAAGAGGAGATTGTTAAAATTATTGACTCTGTATTTGCAGAATTAAAACCAACATCGATGAAAGATATGGGGATGGTAATGAAAAACGTTTCCGCTAGAATAACAAATGCTGATATGGCGCTTGTAAGTAAAATTATAAAGAATAGATTAAATTAATCTGTTCTTTTTTCATACTATTAATTAGGTGATTAGATGAAATTTTATAATGCCTTGAGTGACTTTTTGTATGATAAAAAATATTTTATAACAATTTTTGATAATAAACTTCATCTTTTCAGATATACTCAGTTAAATAAATTAACGTCTACAGAAATTATTTTGAAAATGCCAGATTTTAAACTGATAATAAACGGAGATGCGTTACTAATCTGTCAAATGAATAAAGAAGAAATGCTTATTCAAGGTAACATTTATTCAGTTAGGAAAGAATATGAATAGTTTTCTATATTTAAAAATTGAAGGTTATTCTTCGCAGAAAATTATTCAGAAGTTAACAGGAATCAATGTTAGCGTTTTTGATGTTCAAGAAAATGATAACATAGTGTATGTTAAAATTTTAGCAAATGATATTGAAAAAATTCAAAAGTATTTAAGAATGCTTGAATTTAAAAAAGTTAAATATACGGGTAAAGAATATTTTAAAAAAACGTTTAAAAGATATCGCATTTTGTTCATAGGAATGATTTTATCTTTTGCGTTTGTCGCTTTTGCATCAAATATTATAGTGGACATTGATGTGATTCACGAAGATGAAAATCTGGTGACATTAGTACTTGATGAACTTAATCAACACGGGATAAAGAAATTTGGCTTTCGCAAAGATTATCAACAACTAGAAATTATTAAAGATGAGATTAAAAATAAGCATTTAGATAAAATTGATTGGTTGGAAATTAATAAGGTAGGCATGCGATATGTTGTGCGTATTGAAGAAAGAATTCTTACGAAAAAGGAAAATATTAAAGAATATTGTCATTTATATTCAACGAAAGATGCGTTAATAACTAAAGTCAAGGTTTTTAATGGCGAAGCCGTTATTAATATTAATGATTATGTCAAACAGGGAACTTTGCTAGTTAGTGGCGATATAAAATTAAATGAAGAAATAGTTAATCAAGTGTGTGCAAGTGGTAGTGTTTATGCTGAAGTTTGGTACGATGTAAATCTTAAAATCCCTTTGGATTATTATGAAGAAACACCAACAGGAAAAGAGCGGAATAACCTAATTATTAATTATGATGGTGTTGATCATCAAATATTTAAAGATCGTCTTAAAAGTTATCAAGAAAAAAGAAAACTGATTTTTGATTTATTAGGTGTAAAAATTTATTTAAAAAAAGAAGAAGAGGTTATTAAAAAACTAAAAACATACACGGAAAAAGAAGCTATTGAAAAGGCTATTAAATTAGCTACAGAAAAAGTGGAAATAAAATTAAAAGATTCAGATAAAATTATAAGTCAAAAAATTTTGCAAAATACTATAATTGATAGTACAATGGATATAGATATATTTATAGTAGCAGAGGAAGAAATTTCTAAGCAAGTTGTGACAAGAAAGGATGCAGAAAATGGTTTATGATTTATTTAAAAGTAGCTTAATTACAATGTGGCCTTCTTTAGTTATTGTTACCGTTACATTAATAACAATCCGTTTTGCGTATTTAAAAAATCAACGTGGCCCATTTTCTTTTTATCGTGAGTTTTGGACATTAATATCAGTTGTTTATATGTTACTTTTATATCAAATGGTGACCAGGGTAGATATAAATGCTTCAAGTGGAATTAATTTAGTGCCATTTACAGAAATCCTTCGTTATGATGTTCATAGCGAGCTATTCTTCTATAATGTTGTTGGAAACATTGCGTTATTTATGCCTTTTGGCTTTATTGTATCTGCTTATGTTAAACCACGAAAAATTTGGACTAATTTGTTTGTGGCTTTAATTGTAAGTGGAACCATTGAGATTGTACAATTAAATATTGGACGAAGTTTTGATATTGATGATATTATTTTAAATACCTTAGGATGTATTATAGGCTTTTTAGGTTATGTAGGTTTTAAGGCAATAATTAAACATTTACCTAATTTTTTAAAAAGTGACTGGTTTAATAATCTAATTTGTATTATAATAACTATCTGTATATTTTTATACGTTTTAAATATTATGGGGATTGCGTTTAGATGAATAAATTTGAAATAATTGATGAATTTGAATATCAAAATTATCGTTTTTTAAAAAGAGTTTTGAAAAGAACTTTAAAAATTGAAAGTGTTAAAAATTCTTTTTTTAGTGTTGTTTTAGTTGATGAAAAAACAATTCAAGAAATTAATAAGAATTATCGAAAAATTGATAAAGTTACTGATGTTATATCTTTTGCTTTTGAAGATAATGATAAAAGGGTGTATAATAATACTAGAATTTTAGGCGAAATATATATATGTATCCCTAGAATGAAGGAGCAAGCAACTGCATATGGTCATAGTGAGACTAGAGAATTGGCATTTTTAGCGGTTCATGGGTTGTTGCATTTACTTGGATATGATCATATGAAAAAAGAAGATGAAGGAAAGATGTTTGCAAAACAGGAGTTGATTTTAAATGGATTTAAAAAAACAAAAAGGGAAAAAGATTAATCCTATCGTAGATATATTTAATAAATTTAAATATTCTTTTCAAGGGATGTTTTATTGTTTTACGCATGAAACAAGTTTTATTTTTGAAACGATATCAATGCTTCTTATTGTAATTTTGGGCATTATTTTTAATATTTCTTTTATGGAATGGATATTTTCAGTTTTAAGTTTATTATTAGTAATGGAAGTTGAATTTTTAAATACGGGAATTGAAGCAACCGTTGATATGGTTACAGACCAATTTCATCCCTTGGCTAAAATTGCAAAAGACTGTGGAAGTGCTGCCACTTGTATGGCTAGTATAATGGCGTTAATTGTTAATTTGGTAATATTTGTACCAAAGGTTTGGCCTTTGGTGATGGGGTAAGATTACATGAGGAGTGGTTTTGTTAGTTTCATAGGTCGTCCTAACGTTGGGAAAAGTACTCTTTTGAATGCGTTAATGACGCAAAAAATTGCTATTACTTCTGATAAGGCTGGTACAACGAGAAATGTTATTCAAGGCATATATAATGAGGATAATTATCAGATTATTTTTGTAGATACACCAGGAATTTCTAAACCGATTAATCGTCTGGGAAAAGTTTTGAATAAAAAAGCAATGGAACAAATTGATGATGTTGATTGTATTTTATTTGTTGTTGATGGTAAAAAGGGAATAGGCCCCGGCGATAAATATATTTTAAATGTTTTAAATAAAGTAGAAACGCCAGTAGTTTTAGTCATTAATAAAATTGATCAAATGAGCAAAGAAATGCTAATTTATACAATTAATGAGTATAAAGATTTATATCCTTTTGCAGATATTGTTCCTGTTTCTGCATTTACTAATGATAATACTGATCGGTTAATTGAAGTAATAAAAAAATATTTAAAAGATGAAGTTAAGTATTTTGATGATGACATGATTACTTCGAATACAATGGGTTTCATGGTATCTGAGATTGTTCGTGAAAAATTACTTAATGATACAATAGAGGAAGTACCTCATTCTATAGCCTGTAATTGTGTTGGTTATGAAGAAAAAAAAGATATTGTAAATATATTAGTGGATATAATTGTTGATAGGGATTCTATAAAAAAAATAGTAATTGGAAAAAATGGTAGTCGTTTAAAAAAGGTGGGAATTTTAGCTCGCGAAGAAATTGAAGCCATGGTTGGAAAAAAGGTTTATATTGAACTGTATGTTAAAACGATAAAAAATTGGAAGGATAAAGAAAAATATCTTTTGGATTTAGGATATTTGAATTCGGATGAATAAAATTTATTGATTTTACCCATTATTAAATTGAAAGGGTGAATGATATGAATAAGAAAGAGGCTTGGAATAAGTTTAAAAATTCTGGGAAAATTGAGGATTATTTAGAATATAAACAAATTGAAGAAGAGGAATAATGTTAATCGAAGTCGAAGGATTTATTTTGAAAGAAACTCCATATGGTGAGAGTAGTAAAATTATTAATGTTTTAACAAAAGAAAAAGGGCTCATAGGAATAATGTGCAAAGGTGCTAAATCGATGAAATCACCATTTCGATCAAGTACGCAAGCATTTACCTATGGGGCTTTTAGTTTGTATTACAAGGAAGATAAACTTTCTAATTTATCCAGCGTTGATATTATAAATCCTTTAAAAAACATTCGAAGTGATTTGACTAAGATTAGTTATGTTACTTATTTGAGTGAACTAACTGCTCAAGTGATAAAAGAAAGTGGAAGTTCCAATATTTACGAAGATTTTATTAATACAATTTTAAAAATCGAACAGGGTTTAGATCCTTTGATTTTAACAAATGTTTTGGAACTAAAGTATTTACCTCTTTTAGGAGTAGGGTTAAATTTAGATGGATGTATCCATTGTGGCAATAAAACATCAATAGTTACGATTGATGCGTCTTATGGTGGATTAATATGCAAGGATTGTTTTCGTAATGAACTCATTGTTGATAAAAAAGTTATTCAATTAATAAGAATGTATTATTATGTTGATATAAAAAGTATAAATGAAATAAGTGTCAAAGAGGAATATAAAAATACCATTAATAAATTTATTTCAGATTATTATGATTCCTTTACCGGATTATATGTTTATAGTAAAAAGTTTTTAGAAACACTTTTGTAAAATCTGTTTCTGCATCTTGCTGAATTATATGTAATTTATTAAAATAATAATGGGTGAGATAATGTGGCGGATTTGAGTTTTATTTATGGAACAATGGAGTCGGGAAAAACAACTAAATTACTACAGGATAATTACAATTATTGTAAACATGGACATAAAGTTGTCATAGTTAAACCGCAGATTGACACGAAGGGTGGCGATTCTGTGGTAAATCGTATTAATAATAGTGCTAAAGTAAATTTTATGATTGGTCCAAAAGATTCTTTTTTGGATAAGAAACATCTTAAGGCGATTGATGGTGCTAAAGTGATATTGGCTGATGAGGCCCAATTTTTTACTCCAATACAAATTGAGGAATTGTGGGAGATTGCGCATATTTTTGATATTCAAGTCATTTGTTATGGATTAAAAACAGATTTTCGCGGGATTCCATTCGAAGGGACAACTGCTTTGTTTGGTTATGCTGATCATAAAACTGAACTAACAGTAAAATGCGAATGCGGAGATGTCGCTAATTTTAATGCTCGTTTAGTAAATCAAAAATTTACTCGAGATGGCGACATTGTAGCGATAGATGGAGAGCAAAATGTAAGCTATGTTCCTTTTTGTAGTGATTGCTATGTTAAATATGTATTAGCGGGCGAAAAAGTACAAGAACTTTTACAAAGGAAAAGACTTGCAAAAGAAGAAAAGTAAGTTTATAATAAGCTTAATAAAAGCAATGACGGGTTTGGCAAACCAAGAGCTATATAGTAAAAAGAGATTCCTTGTGAATAACTAGGGTGGAACCGCGGAAAATTTTTCGTCCCTAGGATTATTTGCAAGTTTTTTTTATTTAAGGAGGAAGAAAATGGAAGATTTAACGATGGAAAAGGTAGTGAATTATGCGAAAACCTATGGGTTCATATTTCAAGGAAGTGAGATTTATGGTGGGTTATCAAATACTTGGGACTATGGTCCTTTAGGAACTTTGCTAAAAGAAAATTTGCGAAATGCATGGAAAAAGAGATTTATTCAAGAAAGTAAATATAACTACGGCTTAGATGCGGCGATTTTAATGAACCCTAATGTATGGGTTGCTTCGGGACATGTTGCTTCTTTTGCTGATCCGTTAATCGATTGTATAAAATGTAAAGCTCGCCATCGTGCTGATAAATTAATCGAGGATTTTACTAATGGAGAAATTACTGGCGATGGTTGGGATGAAAAGAAGATTGAAGATTTTATTAAAGAAAACAATATTGCTTGTCCAACCTGTAAAGGACACGATTTTACGCCAATTAGAAAGTTTAATTTACTTTTTGAAACTAAAATCGGTGTTGTAGATAACAATAAAAATGTTGTTTATCTTCGAGGGGAAACGGCACAGGGCATTTTTGTTAATTTTAAAAATATCGAAAGAAGTCTTCGGGCGAAAATCCCGTTTGGTGTTTGTCAAACTGGTAAAGCTTTCCGTAACGAAATAACACCTGGAAACTTTATTTTTAGAACAAGAGAATTTGAACAAATGGAAATGGAGTTTTTTTGTAAACCAGGAACTGATATTGAATGGTTTGAATATTGGAAATCTGAATGTTTGAAATTTTTACATGATTTGGGATTGCGCGATGAAAATTTGCGATATCGTGATCATGAAAAAGAAGAATTAGCTTTTTATAGCAAAGCAACTACTGATATTGAATATAAATTTCCAATGGGCTGGGGAGAATTATGGGGAATTGCTGACCGCACTGATTATGATTTAGGAGTTCATGAAAGTCATTCAAAAGAAGATTTGCATTATTTAGATCCAGAAACTCATGAAAAATATTTACCTTATGTGGTAGAACCTTCAGTAGGCTTGGATCGCTTGTTGCTAGCACTTTTATCTGATGCAATGCAAACAGAACCTTTAGAGGATAATACGGAAAGAGAAGTTTTAAAACTTCATTATGCTTTAGCTCCTTATAAAATTAATATATTACCTTTAATAAAAAAAGTTCATGCTGATAAAGCTACAGAACTATTTAATATCTTAAGTAAAGATTTTTCTGTAAGTTATGATGAAAGTGGTAGTATCGGAAAAAGATATCGTCGTGCTGATGCAATTGGTACGCCATTTTGTATTACAATTGATGAAGAAACAATAAATAATGGGACAGTAACGATTCGTAATCGTGATACAATGAAACAAGATGTAATTAAAGTCGAAGAAATAAAATCTTATGTTGAAAAACAAATTAAATTTTAAGGGAAACTCACGTATCAGTGAGTTTTTTGGTATAATTAAGAAATGGAAAAGAAAAGCATATACATAATTTTAATGAATACTAAAACTTTATTAAGTAGAGCTATTCGCTTGATTACTCACTATAAATATACGCATGTTGTTCTTTCTTTAGATGATAGTTATACTAAATTATATAGTTTTGGGAGAAAACATGTTTATAATTTTTTAAAAGCTGGTTTAGTAACTTATGGTATAAAAAGTGAATTTTTTCAAAAATTTAAGGATACTGAGTGCATTATATACGAAATTAAAGTTACAACACCTCAATATTTTAAAATAAAGAAAGTTCTGCGAAATTTTGAAAAAAATATGAATATATATCGTTACGATATTAAGGGACTTTTAGTAAGATATTTTTACACTAATGCTAGAGCTCGAGAAAATTACTACGTATGTAGTCAATTTGTAGCAACTGTTTTGGAATTATCAGGTGTTCATAATTTTGGTAAACCGGTAAAGTTGGTTAAGCCGCATGACTTTAATAAAATTCCCAATATTAAAAAAATCTACGAAGGTAAGCTATTAAAAATAGGAAAAAACAAATAATCTATCGTGAATGCTTATTGCAAATTTATGGGAACTTTGTTACAATATTTTATAGATACTAGGAGGAATATTTATGGGCTTTAGTTTAAAAGATTGGTTAACTGATAAAGGTGAAGAAGAAAATGTTAATGCAAGCGAGGATGATTTTTATTCTGTTAGTAGTGAGGATGCATTAAAAGAAGCTGACCGTACTGGTAATAAAATGATTTTATTAGAACCACGGGCTTATTCTGAATCCCAACAAATTGCAGATCATTTAAAGAGTCGTAATAGCGTTGTGGTAAATTTAAAAAGAGTGACGTCTGACCAAGCAAAAAGAATAATCGATTTTTTAAGTGGCTGTATTTATGCAATCGGCGGCTCAATGCAAAAGATTGGTGTAGGAATTTATTTGTGTACTCCTAAAAATGTTAATGTTCAAGGTAAAATTACGGAAGAAAATGAAAAAGGCAAAACCGATAAGGATTCTGAGGATATAGATTGGTAGGGAGGTTTTACCATGAGAAAGTTTAGAATAAGCTTTTCAGGGTATAATAAAGACGATGTAAATGAATTTGTATCGGAAGTAATACGCGAATATGAAAGCATTCTGCAGAAGTTAAGAAATAGCACAAAAGAAATGGAATTATTGAATCGCGAGTTGGAGAAGTATAAAACATTAGAAAAATCGATGAACGATACTTTGTTAGTGGCTCAAGAAATAAGTGCAAATGCTCATAAAGCTGCGGTTGCGGAGGGCAAATTAATTGTTGAAGATGCTAAAAATAATGCATCAAAAATAGTTAATAATTCATTAATTAAGGCTCAAAATATCGAAAGAGAAGCAGAAGAATTAAAAAGGAAAGTTATTAGTTATAAAAGAAGATTTATTGCTTTAGTCGAATCACAAATGGATGATGTAAATAAATTTGATGAAAGACTATAGTTTTTTCAGTGGAGGTAATATGAAAACACGAGTAATAAGCGCTTTGGCTGTAGCAGCTATAGCTATACCATTTATATATTTTGGAGGCCCTTTTTTTGTAATTGCCATAGGTGTAATTTCAATTTTAGGTTTTATTGAGGTTCTTAATTTACCCAAATCGCATTCGTCTTTACCAATTGTTCCAACAATATTAGCGTTGATTGCAATGTTAGTATTAATTTGTACCAATTTCGATGGAAATAATCTAGTATATGGAGCGACATATGCAAGGTTAATTTATTTAGTTTTAGGACTTTTAATTCCAACATTATTTTATAAAAATAATGAATATACTACTAAAGATGCATTTTATTTAATGGGAGCCGTCTTATTTTTAGGGTTGGCTTTTAATTCTTTAATCGTTGTAAGGGATAAGGGATTACCGTTTTTTATTTATTTAATTTTAATTCCAATTTGTACAGATAGTTTTGCGATGATTTTTGGCTGTTTATTTGGCAAACATAAAATGTGCCCTAAAATCAGCCCTAAGAAAAGCTGGGAGGGAGCCGTGTATGGCTTAGCCCTTGGAACTATTATTCCAGTAATTTTTTATCAAATTTTTATTAATCCAATTACATGGAAAATTGTTCTTGGTTCTTTATTATTATCAGTAGCAGGACAATTTGGCGATTTAATTTTTAGCAAAATAAAAAGAGAAAATGAAATTAAAGATTTTTCTAATATTATTCCGGGACACGGCGGAATTTTAGACCGTTTAGACAGTGTCATAGCAGTTTTTTTAACATACATTTTTTTGACTACAATATTATTTTAAAGGAGACCATAATGTTATTAAATATTTTATCAATTGCAAATTTTTTTAGCAGTACAGGATCATTTTTACTGAAATTATTCTTATTAATTTTTATTTTGGGAATTATTATTTTGATTCATGAATTAGGGCATTTTCTTTGGGCCAAGGCATTTAAGGTTCATATATATGAATTTTCCATCGGAATGGGGCCGCTTATTTATACGCATAAAGGAAAAAAAGATAAAATTGATTACAATATTCGTGCAATCCCAATAGGTGGATTTGTTTCCATGGCTGGGGAAGTCTATGCTGATGATGACAAAATTCCAAAGGAAAAATTAATGTGTAATCGGCCATGGTATCAGAGATTTATGATTTTATTTGCAGGTGTAATGAACAATTTCCTTTCAGCGATTTTACTTTTGATTGTGTATGGCTCTATTTGGGGTGGGGGAGCCATTAAGCCGGAAATTAATACTGTTTTAGAAAACTCAGCGGCTCAAAAAGCTGGAATTAAAGCAAATGATACGATTTTAGCTATTAATGATTATAAGGTTGGTAGTTGGGATAAAGCTCAAATAATCCTACAATATAAAAACCCAAATGATTATTATACCTTTGAAATTAAAAGGGAAAACGGCGGTCGCGAAACTATAAAAGTCATTCCGGAAGTTGTTGTAAATGAGGAAACGGGAGCTGAAACTCGCGTGTTTGGGATTAGTATTAAACAAGCCGATACATCAAACTTTTTTAAGGTAATTGGCTATGGTTTTCAAAAATTTGCTTCGGTGGTAAGTTCTATGTCTGCGACTATCAGTGGACTTTTTACTGGTAAAATTAATTTATCTGCTTTGTCTGGCCCTGTAGGAATGTATGAAGTCGTAGGTGCTTCGCTTTCATATTCATTTAGTGATGCCTTTCAATATATTGTGTATATTATAGCATTTTTATCGATAAATGTTGGCTTCATTAATATCCTACCGTTTCCAGCCTTTGATGGAGGACATTTATTATTCTTAGTAATTGAAAAAATCAAAGGTAGTCCGGTCAATGCTAAATTTGAAAATATTTGTCACTTAATTGGCTTTGCTTTAATTTTTTTACTGATGATTATTGTGACAATTAATGATATAATTAAACTGTTCTAGTTTAATTATTTTTTTGTCCTCGTAGCTCAGCTGGATAGAGTGATTGCCTCCGACGCAATAGGTCAAGGGTTCGAATCCCTTCGAGGACACCAATTAGAATTAAAAGGGTAGTAGTGAAGTAGTAATGACTGAATTAGAAAAAATAATTATAATGTTACAAAAGGATATGGTAGAACCAAAACCATGGGGATGGTTTCATTTCCTTTGGATATTTTTCGTTATTATTACTGTTTACTATCTTTATAAAATAAAAAATCGGCATAATGAAAAGCAATTAAAATATATCCTTGGCATTTATGGTATTGGGGCATTAGTCTTAGAAATTTTAAAACAAATAATTTGGTCTTTTGAATTTGACGGTGCGACACTTTCTAAAGTTTGGGATTATCAATGGTATGCATTTCCTTTTCAGCTTTGTTCAACACCAATTTATGTATCAATTTTAGCCTTATTTTTAAAAAAAGGGCGATTGCGAGATTCATTACTTTCATATATGGCTTTTATAACAATTTTAGGAAGCATAATGACCGTAATTATTCCTGATAGTTGTTTTGTTGAAGATATTTTAGTTAATATTCATACCATGTATCTACACTGTGGAAGCTTGGTTGTTTCATTATATTTAGTAATTTCGAAAGAAATAAAAGTTGAAAAGCAATATTTACTAAAAGGGTACATTACATTTTTAGGATTTGTTTATGTTGCAGAACTTTTAAATATCATTATGTATAAGTCTAGAATTATTGGGGATGAAACTTTTAATATGTTTTATATTAGTCCTTATTTTAATAGCGAATTACCAGTGTTTAGTACCTTACAATCAAATTTGCCATATTTACTATATATTATTACCTACCTTTTGGCGATTGGGTTAGGTGGTATAATTGTTTATTACATTTTCTATCTTTTTAAAAAGCGACAAAAGTTTTAAATAATAGGGAAAAGTAATAATACTATACAAATAATAAAAGCGTGATATAATAACCTTGTTATGAAAAATAAAATTATAAATTATATATTAGCATTATTTAGTGCAATTACTCTAATTACTAACTGGAATAGTGTATATTTTAATGGCTGGAAAGCTTTCGTGGATTATAAAATCATCCTTATTTTGTTTTTATCTTTTTTATTATCGGTGGTTTACAAAAAATATTCTTTTGAAAAAACAACTTTGGCTAAAATATTAGCAATCATATTTTCCTTTTGCTTATTAGTCGGAAATTGTTATCTTAGTTACGGGACGATAGCTGGTTTATATCAAAACAATATGATTTTATGGTCAATTATTAAAATGTTTGGTTATTATCAAATGCTTTACTTTATTATTAATTCATTAATTCATTATGATTATCACTCGTTAATGATTAATATAAAAGATAAAAATATTTTGGTTAAAAGGTTCTCAAACCATCCTCTTATTACTTGTCTGTGTGTATTATTTACATGCTGGTCAATTTATTATATTGCATTTTATCCAATTGTTTTATCTCCAGACCCATCATATCAAATTAAACAATTTTTAGGAGAAAGAACAAAATATCTTGATTATTCTGTAACGCTCAATGATAAAGTTACCATTACCAATCATCACCCCGTTTTTCACACTATATTAATTGGTGGTTTAACAAAATTTGGAATGGTAATTGGTAATGATAATTTAGGCTTGTTTATGTATAGTTTACTTCAAGGTGTTTTTATGGCCTTTACATTGTCACAGACTATTTGTTTACTTAAGAAAAAGGGAGTAGGCAATAAGTATTTGCTGTTGATGCTCGCAATTTATGCGTTGGTGCCAATGTTTCCGTTATATGCCCTTAATGGTAACAAGGATGTTTATTATTCATTGCTGATGATTTGGCTTTTAATGTTATTATTTGAATATGTTGATTCTCCCAAAATGAGAAAAATGTCTTGGCAAGAATGGTGGAAATGGTTTATAATCTTATTTTTTATTTGCCTTTTTCGCAATAATGGGATTTACATTGCTATTTTCCTTTTCCCTTTTATTTTGTTTTATAAAAAAATCAATATTAAAAAAATTGCTACAGTATTTGCAGCAGTAATATGTTTGTTTTTTTCGTATCAAAAGTTTTTATTGCCAGCGCTAGGAATAACGGCAGGAAGCGTTCGAGAAAAAATGTCTATTTTTTTCCAACAGACAGCTAGATATGTTATCAACCATGAAGATGAATTGTCTTCGGATGATAAAAAAGCTATTAGCGCTATTATCGACTATGACAAAATTAAAAGTAGCTACAATCCTTTGATTTCTGACCCAATAAAAAATACATACAATAAGTATGCAACTAGTCAAGATATGAAAAATTATTTCAAAGTATGGTTGAAAGGGTTAATAAATCATCCAATGACCTATATTGATGCTACGTTAAATAATGTTTTTGGCTATTTTGATCCCGAAGATATAAACTGGTATACATATACTAAGTATGATACGAGAATTACAAATTTAGTGAATTATCATTATAATAATCTAGAGGGATTAAGAACCTTTTTAAGTTATTATGCTAAAATATTTCCTTATCTTCCTATCGTGGGACTAATTAGTAATATTGGATTTAGTTTTTGGATAATCTTTGCTATGGGGATATGGCTATGGAAACAAAAACAAAAATCTTATATCATTATTTTAATACCTTCATATGTAAGTTGGCTTGTGTGTATTGCTTCTCCAGTAAATACTTATTTTCGATATGCCATGCCATATGTTTTTATAATTCCTTTTGTCGTAGGCATTTGGTTTTATCTAAATAAAAAAAGAATTAGTGAATAATAGGTTTATTATTTAATTCTTCTTCGTATGTATTTTGACTAGTTAATAAATCGTATATTGTTGATGCTTTAATTTCATAGTTATAAATAACAGAAGATTTATTTATATTAACAGATATATCTAAATCTTTTTTTATGCTATTTAAGTAATCTCGACCTCTTTTATTAAGACCTAAGATTCTTAAATAATCAATTTCTGTTTTAGCATGAATTTTTTTTATTCCTAATAAGATATGGATTAACATGCGATTGATTTTATTATAAGTATATCTTTTGGTTTTAACATAATTTATAAAATCTTCGAGGTTGTTAGTTTTTAAAGCAGCTTCTTTAAGTCTAAATTCAATGCCTTCTTCAACATCTAAAATTTCATTTAAATGAGTATTAGTCAAAATTGTAGATTTCAATATTTTAAAGTATAAATCATAGTCAATGATATTCATTTTCTCTTTAGCTTCTTTGGGAAGGTAGTTGGAAATATCTTCGTGATTTTTTAGCTTATATCGAATATTTGAAGCACTCACAATATTTTCTGAACTTTGTGTATCTAAATAACTATTGGTTCTTTGAATCGTTTCTGGAATGATTTTATCATTTATTTTCAAAATTGCCTTTACATAAGATATACCTAGCAAATCGTTAGGTAAAAAGGTGAACTTTGTCTTTAAACTTTTGGCAAGTGCAGTAGGATAATTAACTCCGTTATTTAATAATTTTTTTATTTCTTCACTATATTCTTTGGTTTGACTTTCTTTGGCTATAGTAATTATTTTATTTATATCATTTGTTTCACTACCAAATATTATTTTTTGAACTTTTAGTTTATTTAATAAATAAACAGAGGTATAAGCAAATGTATCGGCACTTTGCGTTCCAAATAAAGCTGGAAGCTCAATAACTAAGTCAACGTTATTATTTAAAGCAATTTGGGTTTTAGAAAATTTTGAGATTGTAGAAATTTCTCCGCGTTCTAAAAAATATCCATTAAGAACTAAAATAATAATACTATTTGGTTCTCTTTTTTTTATTTCATGTATATGATGAATATGGCCATTATGAAAAGGATTATATTCACAAATTATCCCAATTTTATTCAAGTTAATCACCAAAGACAATATAACAATTGTTTATCATTTTGTCAAATGCTATAATAATGAAAACGAGAGGTGCATTATGATTGTTGCAATAGTGGGGCCAACCGGGGTTGGAAAAACAAAAATGAGTATTGAATTAGCCAAATGTTTAAATGCAATTATTATTAATTGTGATGCAGTTCAAGTTTATCGAGAACTTAACATTGGTAGTGCCAAAGTGACTGAAGAAGAAAAAGAAGGTATTTCTCATTTTTTGCTAGATATTAAAAATATTAATGAAGATTATACTGTGATGGATTACCAAAAAGATTTAAGAGAATTAATTAAAAAGTATAATCATCAAAATATTATCATTGTTGGCGGCACTGGTTTATATTTATGCGCTGGTTTAATGGACTATCGTTTCGAAGAAGAAAAAGAGGATAATAATTCATATGATGAATTGTCTAATGAAGAATTATATCAATTAGCTATTGCAAAAGACGGTAACTGTGATATTCATCAAAATAATCGTGTAAGACTTATAAGATTTTTAAATAGAAAAAATACTGTTAATGTAGAACCTAAATTGCTTTATTCCAATGTTCATTTTATTGGTTTAACTACTGATCGTGATAATTTGTATAAGGTTATTAATCGTCGTGTTGATAAAATGATTGAACAAGGGTTATATGATGAAGCTCAAAGACTGTATGTTAAATATCCTGAAAGTCGTGTACTTCATAGTGCGATTGGATATAAAGAATTAATTGCACATTTTGATGGTAAAATTTCTTTGGAAGAAGCAATCGATAATATTAAACAAAATAGTCGTCATTATGCTAAAAGGCAGTATACATGGTTTAATAATAAAATGGACGTTAAATGGTTTGAGGTAAATTATGCTGATTTTTCACAGACTATTGAGAGTGTAAAAAAATATCTGAAAATATGATTTTACATTTATCTTTTGAAGTGTTATAATTAGTCCTCGGAGGTTTTTTATATGTTAAGAAAAACAAAAATAGTTTGTACAATTGGTCCAGCTTCTGATAATTACGATACACTTAAGAATTTAATGCTAAGTGGTATGAACGTTGCTCGCGTAAATTTTTCACACGGTACATGGGATGAACAAGGGCCAAAGGTAAATTTAATAAAAAAAGTAAGAGAAGAATTAGGATTACCAATTGCAATTTTGTTAGATACTAAAGGTCCAGAAATAAGATTGGGTAAATTTATTGAAAAGGTATATTTGACTGAGGGTAATATATTTGTTTTACGCAATGAAGAAATTGTTGGTAACGAAAGAGAAGTATCTATCTCATATAAGGACTTGTATAATGATATTAAGGTTGGTAGTACTATCCTTTTAGATGATGGATTAATCAGATTAGAAGTTGAAGCGATAGATAATAAAGATATTGTTTGTAAAGTAATTAATAGTGGGTATATTTCAAGTAATAAAAGTGTTAATGTCCCTGATATTAAGTTGAATTTGCCATCTTTAACTGAAAAAGATATTAAAGATATAGAAGGCGGCATTGATTATGACATTGATTATATTGCTGCATCTTTTGTTCGAAGAAAAGAAGATGTACTAGCAATTAGAGAGATTCTAAATAAATATAATTCTAAGATTAAAATTATTTCTAAAATTGAAAATAAAGAAGGAATTGAAAACTTTGATGAAATTTTAGAAATATCAGACGGAATTATGGTTGCTCGTGGTGACTTAGGAGTAGAAATCCCATTTTCGCAAGTGCCGATTGTTCAAAAAGAGATGATTAAAAAAACTTATGCTAAGGGTAAGACTGTTATAACTGCAACGCAAATGATGGAATCTATGATTCATGAGCCGAATCCGACTCGAGCTGAAGTAAGTGATGTGGCAAATGCGATTTATGATGGAACCAGTGCTATTATGTTAAGTGGTGAAACTGCCACTGGAAAATATCCGGTTGAATGCGTTAAAAGAATGGTTCAAATTGCTACTGACGTTGAGGATTCTATTGATTATTGGAAACGCTTCAAAATTAGAGAGATTCCTAAGGATAATTTTGAATTCATTATTAATCATGCAATGATAACGACGGCTTTAAATATTAATGTTAAAGCAATTTTCTGTTATACCAAAACAAGCGATACGCCGAGAATTTTAGCTAGCTTACGACCAAAATGTCCAATTTTTGTTTCAACAAGTAACAAAAAAGTATATCATCAATTGTCAATTGGTTGGGGATTAAATGTTAGCTTAACTGATGAAGAAAAAGAAGCGAAAGAAATGATTTTAGATGATGTTAATCGTCGCGTTAATGAAGGCCTTTTAAATAAAGGTGATATTATTTTAATCGCTGGTGGTAAATATATAATTGGTAATGAAAAAGAGATAAACAAAAGTATTGGTGGAATTTATCAAATATAAAAACAGGAACTATGATGTGTTTTATTGAAAATATATCATATCCTGTTTTTTTATTTGTATTCTAAGTAAATGTCCTTACGAAAATTATGAATTTCTAAATTAACATCACCTGAATCGGCTTTAGCCATTTCTTCCGTGGTTACTAAAAAATATTTGTGATATAAGTAATTTTTACCATCATCACTAACCGGATCGTCCCAGGTTAAGTCAAGGTGTAACCATTTTCCATCAAGGTATATAGCATTCCAAACGTGGCCGTCTGATTCATAACTAATGTCTTCTTGCGTAGTGGTTATTTTATAATTGGTAATTCCCATTTTATCTAGAAAAATTGCCATTGTATCTGTATATCCATTACACCTAGCTAAGTGACTAAATAAAGCTCCATAAGCTAAATCTGATGGGTGAACTTTTTCTTTTTCTGCATCTTTACTTAAATCGTATTTCGTTAAATTAATAATATAATCATGAATTGTCTTAATATTGTTATAACTTGTTTCATTTTCTTTAATTAGTAAAGTCATTAATCGATCAATTTCTGTATTAACAGCTTCAATTTGGCTTTCTGAATAAAGACGGATAATCTCTATCGTGATTTGTCCGTTATCGATTATTGTATTTAAATCAATAAAGCTATTAAAAGGATGCACAAAATTGTTGATATGAGTTAATGTAATATCGTCATTACTGATTCTTTTAAAATCATTAACACAATTTTTATACTCGGATGGGCAGTAAAAAGTAAAAGAGTCCCAGCCATTATTAATAACTGTAAAAATAATATTAAGAAGATCATTATATGAATAGGGAATAAAATCTTTGGAAAATGTAACATAGGAAAAATCTTCCTTTTTTGCATATTCGTTAGCTTTTTTGATAATAAGCTTTTGATTATCACCAATTACGTGAGCGATATAATCACTTATTTTTCCAGCATTAAAAGACGTATATAATATTAATATAGTACATAGCAAAGGAATAAAAATCTTTTTCATCAATATCTCCTTGTTATAATAATTTTAACATATATCTAAATTAATAGAAAATAAAAAGTAGCTCAAATGGCTACTTAGTGTTTTTTATTTTTTGTGCTAATCTAGATTTTTGTCTATCAGCAGTATTTTTCTTAATTAATCCTTTGCTAACAGCTTCATCGCATGCTTTTTGAAAGCTTTTAAATAAATCATTAGCTTTTGTTACATCATTAGCTACTAAAGCTTTTTCAATGTCTTTAATAAGATTTTTTACTTTAGCTTGTGGTTCATGATTATTTTCAGTTTTTTTAGCTATAACCTTAACCGCTTTTTTTGAACTTTTAATATTTGGCATGATAAATCTCCCTTCTTCAATACGTATACTATTGTATCAAAACTTTATTTAATAAGCAAGAATAAAAATTAGCTGTTAATTAAAGTTGTAATATGACTACTTTTGACATTTTTTTTGAAATTATTTAGTTATACTTTTGCTGGTGAATAAAAATGGGGCATTTTAAGACAATCAGTCGAAAGAGAAAAAAACAAAGACAATTTTTTAAATTGTTGTTTATTATAATTATTATCTTTTTTATTATCTTCTTTATTAAAAAAGTAAAAATAGATACTAAATATTTAGAATACCTGACATATAATTATTTGGGGACAAATCTTTTAAATAAAGAAGAAACTACATTGATAGATGTTCCAGTTTTTAAAGAAGAATCTGTTCCAATTGTTTACTTATATAATACGCATCAAACGGAAAAATATAAATATAATAAGTTAACAAGTTATAATATAGATTATTCAGTTATGTTTGCTAGTTATATATTACAATCTTATCTGGATGAATATGATATTAGCAGTGTTGTTGAAACTAATTTAGTGAGTAAAGTTTTACTTGATAATAATTTAAAGTATAAAGATAGTTATCAAGCCAGTCGTATTTTATTAGAACAAAGCATTGTTAAATATCCAACTTTAGAGTATTTTATTGATTTACATCGTGATTCATCAATATATGAAAAAACAACTTGTGAAATAAATGGTCAAAATTATGCTAAGATTTTGTTTGTAATTGGTCTTGAACATGAAAATTATGCCTTAAATTTAGCGTTTGCTGAAAAACTAAATGAAAAATTAAAGGCAGTTAATCCTTGTCTTAGTCGCGGAATATTGGAAAAGTCTGGGGAAGGTGTTGATGGAAAATATAATCAAGATTTTCATGAAAATACAATTCTTTTAGAAATCGGCGGCCAATATAATGAAATTAATGAAGCAAATAATACGTTGAAAGTTTTAGCTAGTATCCTTTATGAATATATTATGGAGGATGAATGAAAAAAAAGAAAAAAGGGAATTGGTTTTTTAGAATTTTGACAGTTTTTTTTATTATCTATGTAGCTTTATTTATTTCTCTTCATACTGGTTATTATGAAAAAACGGTCCGTGATCGAACTTTAATGACCGAAGAAAAAATTAAACAGTTTGAAGAAGATGTAGCTAATAATATGGTGGTGGATATTAAAGACTATTTACCTAATGAAGAAGATTATTCTAATATTTTTACCAAGAGTGCTATTTCCATCTCAAGTACTCTTGGAAATATTCTGGATAGTAAGGCAGAAAACTTTTGGGATTTTATTAAATCTTTGTTTATTAGCTAGTTTTAGTGTATAATGTTAAGTGGTGAGAAAATGGATAAGTCGCATATAAGAAATTTTTCAATAATAGCCCATATCGATCACGGAAAAAGTACACTTGCAGATCGAATTTTAGAAATTACTAATGTTGTTTCTAAACGCCAAATGCAAGATCAAATGCTTGATAATATGGATTTAGAACGGGAAAGGGGTATTACTATTAAGCTTAATGCGGTTAAGCTTAATTATTTTTATAAAGATGAAGAATATTCATTAAATTTAATTGATACTCCGGGACATGTTGACTTTTCATATGAAGTATCGCGGAGCTTAGCTGCTTGTGAAGGTGCTATTTTAGTCGTTGATGCATCTCAAGGGATTGAAGCGCAAACACTTGCAAATTTATATTTAGCAATGGAAGATGATTTAACAATTATTCCTGTTATTAATAAAATTGATTTGCCAAATGCGGATGTTCCTAAAGTAAAATCAGAACTAATGAGCGTTTTGGGATTTAAAGAAGAAGAAATTTTACTTTGTAGTGGAAAAACGGGAGAAGGAGTAAAAGAACTTTTAGATGCTGTAGTAGAAAAAGTATCCCCTCCGAAAATTAATTTAGATAGTCCGACCAAAGCCTTGATTTTTGATAGCTATTTTGATTCGTATCGCGGGGTTGTATTACTGGTTAAAGTTGTTGATGGCAAAATTAAAGTAAAAGATCATATTAAAATGATGGCTACAGGATCTGTTTTTGAAGTTACAGAGGTTGGGGTAAATATGATGGGAAACGTTTCTCTTCCGGAACTGAATTCTGGAATGGTAGGATATATTTGCGCTGCTATTAAAGATATAGAAAAGGTTGCCGTTGGAGATACTATTACCTTAGAAAATAATCCGGCAAAAGAGCCTTTAGCTGGTTATAAAAAGATGAAGCCAATGGTTTTTTCGGGAATTTTTCCAACTGAATCAAATCGTTACGATGAACTTAAAGAAGCATTAGAAAAATTGAAGCTTAATGATGCTTCTTTAACTATTGAACCTGAAAATTCTGTAGCATTAGGCTTTGGCTTTCGAACCGGCTTTTTAGGCTTGCTCCACATGGATGTAATCTTAACTAGATTAGAAAGAGAATTTAATTTAGATACAATAGCAACGTCACCTTCAGTTGTTTATAAAGTTACTTTAACATCTGGGGAAGTAGTAGAAATTGATTCCCCAAATAAAATGCCGGATAAAGCCAAAATTAAAACAATCGAAGAGCCATATATATACACAAATATTATTACTCCATCAGAGTATATTGGTCCTATTATGACTCTTTGCCAAAACAAAAGAGGAATTTATAAAACGACAGAATATATTAATGAAACAAGAGTAAATATTCATTATGAAATACCTCTCGGAGAAATTGTATATGACTTTTATGATAAATTAAAAAGTTCAACAAAGGGATATGCTTCTTTTGATTATGAAATAACTGGTTATAAAGAAAGTAATTTAGTTAAGATGGATATTTTACTTAATGGGGAAGCTGTTGATGCTTTATCAGTAATTGTTCATAAAGATTTTGCGTATGCGAAAGGAAGAAATATTGCTGCTAAACTTCGAACTTTAATTCCTCGACAAATGTTTCAGGTGCCAATTCAAGCAAGTGTTGGTTCGAGTGTTATAGCCCGGGAAAATATACCAGCTATGAAGAAAAATGTTTTAGCTAAGTGCTATGGTGGAGATGTATCGCGCAAAAGGAAATTATTAGAAAAACAAAAAGAAGGAAAGAAAAGAATGAAGATGGTAGGTTCTGTAGAAGTACCGCAAGAAGCGTTCTTAGCTATTTTAAGTGAGGATGAGTAGTAAATGCAAAAAATAGATATATATAATGATGAAACATTCGCAAAAAAGGTAATCTCAGCGGCTTATGATTATCTTGCGGAAGGTGCATCTTATAGAAAAGTTGCCCCGTTATACAACACTTCTTATGTTACAATTAAATCTTGGTTTGATAAGTATTTATCGCAATTGGATCCAGAGTTATATCGAGAAGTACGAACTGAAGCCGAAGAAAGACGGGAAAAGACGATTGACGATCCAGAGGTTCGTAAGCGAATTGCCAAAGCAATTGCTTATATAACAGAAAATGATTATACAATTGCTCAAATTGCTTCGAAACTTGAAGTGGGTAGTTGGACAATTTATATTGATTTGGTCAAAAGACTTCCAAAAATCAAAGATTTAAGTGATCAATATTATGAATCAGTGCGAAAAGCCTTAACAAATCATAGTATTGCTAATTCACCAATGTTAAAAAATAAGCAAGAACAATTATTAAATGAAAGAAAATAAAGCTAAAAAATAATTGGGGGAGTTGCAATGTCGAAGATTGAACAAAAATCAGTATATATTCATGTGCCGTTTTGTAAAACGATTTGTTCTTATTGTGATTTTTGTAAATTTTATGCTAATGAAAAATGGATTTGGGACTATTTATCTTCTTTAGAAAAAGAAATTCAAGATCGGTACATGGATGAAGAAATTAAAACAATTTATATTGGTGGTGGCACTCCAAGTGTATTAGAAACTTCAGCTTTAAAGAAGCTATTTGATATAATTAAAAAATTTGACTTATCAGCAGATTATGAATTTACTTTTGAGTGCAATTTAAATGATTTAAATGAAGATTTAATAAAAATTCTTTATGAAAATGGCGTAAATCGATTAAGTGTTGGAATTCAATCTTTTGATCATGATAATTTGGTTTTTTTAAATCGTGAAGCTGATTATAATGATGCCAAGGAGAAAATAACTTTATGTCATCAGTTGGGAATTAATAATATTAATATTGATTTAATATATGCTTTACCTAACCAAACTATTGTATCTTTGAAAAAAGATCTCAAGAAAATGACTTGTTTAGATATTAACCATCTTAGTACATATAGTCTTATGATTGAAGATAATACCATGTTATCGCATCAAAGAATCGTGCCAATTTCTGAAGAATTAGATGCTAAAATGTATAAATTTATTTGTTCTTATTTAAAAAAACGGGGTTTTAAACACTATGAAATCAGTAATTTTGCTAAAGCTGGATATGAATCAAAACATAATTTAGTTTATTGGAATAATGAACAATATTATGGTTTTGGTCCTGGAGCAAGTGGATATTTAGATAACATAAGGTATGACAATACTCGAAGTTTAACAAGTTATATCAAAGGAAATCATATATTAAAAAAAGAAATTTTAGGACCTAAAGAAATTATGGATTATGAGATAATTTTAGGACTTCGTAAAACTTCGGGAATTAATGTAAAGGCTTTTTATGATAAGTATCATGTTAATATTCAGAGTAAATATATGATTGAAGAATTGTTAGAATGTAAAGATTTAATTTATAAAAATGGGAATATATACATAAATCCAGATAAACTATATATAATGAATGAAATTTTACTCAAAATAATTTAATAAAAAGGAATGGTTAAATGCTTAATAGTTTTGAGGTAGTAAATGGTATTATAGATCCCCTGTTTCAAAGTGACATTTATGAATACAACGTAACAGTGGATGAAAATGTAGTAACATTAATCCTTGATTATAAAGCAAGTGATGGAGCCGTAGTGACGGTTTATGGAAATGATTATCTTACAGAAGGAGAAAATCATGTTCTTATTGAAGTTTATGATGAAAAGTTAATTACTTATACATTAAATGTTTATAAAAATATATCTCAAGAAGCAAGTAATTTAATTGACACGTCACAAAAAGTTGAAATAAGAGCCGATTCGTGGTATCAAAACTTAATAACGCCAGGGATTGGTGTTTGTTGTTTTTTAACAATCGTAGTATTATTTAGTATTATCTTTCGTAAAAAATAATATTTTTATTATAAAGAGGGATGTTAAATATGTATAAGTTAATTGCCCATCGTGGGGAAAAGAAAAGTAGCGAAGAAAATTCTTTAGCTGCTTTTTTTGATGCTATAAATGGTGAATATGTTGGTTTTGAGTGTGATGTAAGGATGACCAAAGACAAAAAATTTGTGATTTATCATGATGCTTTATTTAAAGGTAAATTAGTCAAAACTCTTGATTATGAAGTTTTCCAAAAAGAAAATATTGTTTTACTTGAGGATGTTCTTGGTATTCAAACGGAAAAAATTATGATGATTGATATTAAAGATCCGTTTATCAACCTTGAGCTTTTTCAGAAAGTATTAGATAAATATCCAAACAAAAAAATCTTTGTAATGTCTTTTTATGATAATGTGATTAGAAAACTTTTTGCTTTTAAAAGAACATATTATGTTGGAATTTTAAATTATGTTTTAAATACTGAGACTAAGCATTTTGACTATGATTTTTTATGTGTGTTAAATGCTATATTAAATTCAAAAATTATACATGATTATCAAACTAGAAACAAAAAATTATTTGTTTACGGAGTAAAAAAAGAAGATATTATTGACTCATATCCATATTATATTGTGGATTAATGTCAAAACTATGGCTTATAATTGTAAAAATTAAGCGGTTTGCGATATAATTAAACTAGGTGATATAAATTGAAGATTATTATCAGCGCTGGTGGAACCGGAGGACATATTTATCCGGCCATTGGCATTATTAATAAATTTAAAGAAAAAGAGAAAAACTTAGAGGTTTTATATATTGGAACACATAATCGAATGGAAAAAGATATTATTCCAGCATTAAATATTCCTTATGAAGCAATTGAAATATATGGTTTTAGTAAAACTCAGATTTTTCGCGATATTAAAGATATCTTTTTGATAAAAAAAGCTTATGATAAATGTAAAAGAATAATGCAAGAATTTAAACCTGATGTTGTAATTGGGGTAGGCGGTTATGTAACAATGCCCGTTATTGCAGCCGCAAAATCACTAGAGATTCCTACTGTCATTCATGAACAGAATAGTATTCCTGGAAAGACAAATAAGTTTCTAAGTAAGAATATTGATTTAGCTTGTGTTTCTTATGAAAATAGTACTAAATATTTTTCTGCAGCTAAAAAGGTGGTTTATACAGGAAATCCTTGTGGAGAAAATGCTTTAACAACTAAAAAAATAGCTAAAGAAACATTAGGTTTAAAAAAGGATAAAAAACTTCTTTTAATGGTTGCAGGATCATTAGGTAGTGAAACAATTAATAATTATTTTACTAAGTTTTTGTCGTTAATTAATGAGACTGATAATTTTGAAGTAGTATATATTACAGGTAAAAGCTATTATGAAGACTTTGTTAAGGGGAAATCGTTTTCGAGTAGTGTTAAAGTTTTGCCTTTTTTAGATAATCTTTCGGGATTATTTGGTGATGTTGATTTGATTATCTCAAGAGCAGGAGCGGGTACTATTTCGGAAATTTTAGCGATGGAGATTCCTAGTATTTTAATTCCTTCACCATATGTGGCAAATAATCATCAATATTATAATGCTCTTGATTTAAAAAATAAAAACGTTAGTATTTTGCTAGAAGAAAAAGATTTAAATGCTGAAGATTTATATAAAAAAGTTTGTAATTTAATGAAAAAGGAAAATAATGAGTATCAGATGATGAAAGAAAACCTTTCTAAGTTAGATATGAAACATGCTAGTACACTAGTGTACGAAAGTATTAAGGAGATTTTAAAATGAATCAGTTTGGTGAAGTTTTTGAAAATGAAGAATTAAAAAAATATACAACGCTTGGAATTGGTGGCGTTACTAGATATTTAGTTAAACCATATGATGAAAAGAATTTATGCAGTCTTATAAAATATCTAAGAGAAAATCAAATTAATTATTACATTTTGGGCAATGGATCAAATGTTATCCTTGATGATAATTTTTTTGATGGAGTAATAATTCGGTTAGATAATTTAAAAGATATTTATTTTGATGGTAATGAGGTTACTGTAAGTGCGGGTGTAATGTTACCTATGCTAGTTAATGTTTGTTTGCAAAAATCATTTGTATCGTTAGCTTTTGCTTCGATGATTCCTGGTACAGTAGGCGGAAGTGTTGTAGGAAATGCTGGAGCCTATGGCCATGAGATTATGGAGTATGTAAAAGCAGTAACTGTCCTTGATGAGGATGGTAATATTAAAGTTTTAAATAAGGATCAAATTTCTTTCGGATATCGATACACAACTTTAAAGGATAAATATATTATATTAAATGTAACATTTATTTTAGAGCTTGGCGATCCAATTAAAGAATTAAATGAGATTCGTGAAAGAAATGAAAAAAGAATTACAACGCAACCAATTGAAAAGAAAAATGTTGGAAGCATTTTTCGAAATCCAGAAAATTTATCAGCGGGAAAATTAATTGAGGATTTGGGATTAAAAGGATATCAAATAGGGGGAGCAAAGATAAGTGAAAAACATGCAAATTTTATTGTTAATGAGAATAATGCAACCTTTAATGATGTTGTAAGTTTAATTAACCTAATTAAAAAACAAATTAAGGAAAAATATGATATTAACCTAGTCGCAGAACCAACAATTATTAAATGGGAAGAAATATGAAACAAACAAAGAAGAAGAAAAGACTGAGAATTAGTGGCTTAATTTTACTTTTGTTAGTCATCTACATAATAGCTATGTCTGGGTATTATCTTTTTACAATGCCTATTAAACGCATTGTTGTTAAAGGTAATTATTTAGTAAAGGAAAAAGAAATTATTGCTAAAGCAGACATTAATGTAAAATCATCGGTATTTAAAGCTAGTTCTTCTTCGATAAAAAAAAGAGTAAATAAAATTGCTTTAATATCTAAGACGAAAATTAAAAAAAGTATTTTAGGAACAATTACAATAACAGTTGAAGAAAATAAGATTCTATTTTATAATGTTTTAACTGGAAAGGTTCATTTGTCAGATGGTTCTACAATGGATGAAACAAATCTGTATTTAGGCTATCCTACTTTAGTAAATTATGTTCCTAGTGACATAATGGATGAATTTATTGAGGGGTTAAATAAAATTGATAGTGACATCGTATCTATGATTAGTGAAATTGAGTATAGTCCAGATAAATATAATGATGTTATCATTGATGATGAACGGTTCTTGCTTCGCATGAATGATGGAAATATTGTTTATATAAATATTGTTAATATTGAAAAATTAAATAAGTATCAAACAATTTTTGCAAGTGTTGGTACCGGAGGCATTTTATATTTAGATAGCAGTAGTAAAAATTATATTTTTGATAAGGATGGCATTGTCAATGAAGATGTGCCAAAGGAAGATGAAAATGAAGACGAATTATAATCTTTTAATGAAAGAAATTATCGATGGCTGTTCGAAAGAAAAGGTTCCCAAAATATTGCTCCATTCTTGTTGCGGTCCGTGTTCTACGGAAGTTATTTCGAGACTAACTCCTTATTTTGATATTACAATTTTTTATTATAATCCTAATATTGAACCGCAGGCAGAGTATGTTAAAAGAAAAAAAGAACAAATTCGTTTTCTTAATGAATATCAATCGGTTAATAAGTTGGATTTTTTAGATTGTGATTATGAAAATGAAGCCTTTTTAGATATTGCAAAGGGTTTAGAGACGGAGCCCGAAGGTGGAAGTAGGTGCCATCGATGTTATGAATTAAGATTAACTAAAACTGCTCTAGCAGCTAAAAACGCAGGGTTTGATTTTTTTGGAACTACGTTAACAGTGAGCCCCTATAAAAATTCGACTATAATCAATCAAATTGGCGACAAGATTGCTACAAAATATGAGATCAATTATTTATACAGTGATTTTAAAAAAGAAGATGGGTACAAAAAATCAATTGAGTATTCACAGAAATATAATTTATATCGTCAAAATTATTGTGGATGTCATTTTAGCCACGTAATTGGAATTGAAGAATAAAATACTTGTGTAAGCAAGTGTTTTTTGATACAATACTTTTGGCAATGAAATTGCAAATAAACATTAATGTGGACTAATGTCTTCGAGTGCCCGAAGAGGGTGAAGAGTTAGGGTGAAGCATTAAGGTGAATTAACGAAGGAGGGAAAATTTTATGGCCGTAGTTTCAATGAGTTATTTATTGGAAGCTGGAGTTCATTTTGGTCATCAAACAAAAAGATGGAATCCAAAAATGAAAGAGTATATTTTTAATTCAAGAGATGATATTTATATTATCGACCTTGAAAAAACACAAAGTTTGTTAGAAGAAGCTTATAATGAAATTAAGACAATCGCTACAAACGGAGGAAAGTTCTTATTTGTAGGAACTAAGAAACAATCAGGAGAAGTATGTGTAGAAGAAGCTTTAAGAAGTAATTCTTACTATGTAACTGAAAGATGGTTAGGTGGAACTCTTACTAATTTTAGAACAATTAGAAGAAGAGTAAAAAGATTAGAAGAAATCGAAGAAATGGAAGCAAATGGTACATTTGACGTATTACCTAAAAAAGAAGTAATTGGTATTAAGAAAGAATATGAAAAATTAAATCGTTTACTTTGCGGTATTAGAGATATGGCTAAATTACCTCAAGCTTTAATTATTGTTGACCCTAAGAAAGAATACAACGCAATTAAAGAAGCTAGAAAGTTACGTATTCCAGTATTTGGCGTAGTAGACACTAATGGGGACCCAGATGATGTAGATTTTGTTATTCCTGGTAATGATGATGCGGTAAGAAGTATCAAAGTATTATTAGGTGTAATTACTAATGCTATTTGTGAAGCCAATGGTTTAGAAATGGTAGATTACGTTTCCGAAGATGATAAAAATAAAACTAAAGAAAAAGAATCAATGGAAGAATTAATCAAAGGCGAAGTTGTTGATAAAAATGCTAAGGCTGAAAAAGCTAATGATGTTTATACAGTAACAGATATCGTTGAAGATGAAACAGAAGAAGTTGATTTAAGTGCTAAAACTTTGTCTGAATTAAAGGCAATGGCAAAAGAAAAAGGCGTTAAAGGTTATTCTACTATGAAAAAAGAAGACCTAATTAATGCAGTAAAGTAGGTGTAACATGGAAATAACTGCGAGTTTAGTAAAGGAATTAAGAGAAGTTACAGGCGCTGGAATGATGGATTGTAAAAAAGCATTAAGTGAATGTAATGGAAATATGGATGAAGCTGTTAACTGGTTAAGAGAAAAAGGAATTGCTAAATCTGCTAAAAAAGAAAGTCGTATTGCAGCTGAAGGCCTTGCTAATATTTATGTTGATGGTAATAATGCTGTTATTGTTGAAGTAAATAGTGAAACTGACTTTGTTAGTAAAAATGAAGAATTTAGAGCTATGATCGATACAATTGGTAATACAATTTTAGCTTCAAATGCTACTACAGTTGAAGATGCAAACGCATTAGCTTGTGAAGAAGGAACTATTGCTGACTTAGTAATTGCCAAAACAGCAAAAATTGGTGAAAAATTATCATTAAGAAGATTTGTAAAAGTTACGAAAGAAGATAATGATAACTTTGGTGCTTACATTCATATGGGTGGTAAAATTGCAGTTTTAACTGTTATTAAAAATGCATCAGAAGAAGTTGCTAAAGAAGTAGCAATGCAAGCTGCTGCAATGAAACCATTATATGTGTTTGCTGAAGATGTTCCTGCTGATGTTCTTGATGCTGAAAGACAAGTTCAAAAGGAAATTGCTATTAATGAAGGAAAACCTGCAGATATTGCTGAAAAAATGGTTGAAGGAAGAATAAAAAAATATTATAAAGAAATTTGCCTTGCAGAACAACCATTTATCAAAGATGGTGACATTTCTGTAAGTAAATATGTAGCTAACAATGGTGGAGAAATAAAATCAATGGTTCGTTATGAAGTAGGCGAAGGTATGGAAAAAAGAAATGATAACTTTGCTGAAGAAGTAATGAATCAAATTAATGGAAAATAATTAATAAAATTGACACTCGATTATTAGGGTGTCTTTTTTTTGCTAACAATATATGTTAAAATTATAATGGTGAACAAATGAAGAAAAATAAGATTTGGATATTTAAAAGTAAAAGTGAAATGATTTTTTCAATTATCTTTTTCATTTTATTTATGATTGGTTTTATTTATTTTGGAAAAAAAGATTATAGCGTGAATCAAATAAGTGATAGTGATAAATTTGTTAGTGAACATAAAGAAGTTGTAAAAGACAATGTTTTTACCTATATCAATGTCGCAGATGCCTATAATTATGTAAGAAAAGATGATGTTTTGCTTCTTATTGGAATAAAAAATAGTAATTGGGTTGGTTATTATGCAAACATTTTAAATGAAGTGGCCAAGGAAGTCGGGATTACACAAATTTATTATTATGATATTACTGAAGATCGCCAAGAAGCCAACGGTACTTATGAAAGTATTGTTCAGTATTTAAAAAATTATATTTCTTACTTGGATGACGGGAAAATGAACTTATATGGACCGACAATGGTAATTAAAAAGAATGGAATAATTACGATGTTTGATGACGAAACGGCAATAATCAAAGGGAATATTACAGCTGAAGAGTATTGGTCAAATTATCAAACTGGATTGAAAAAAAACACATTAAAAATAGCTTTAGAAGACTATTTAAGGAAGGAATAAAATGGAAAAAGGTGCCGGTATTAAGGCTTGGTTGTTTACAATTGTTCTTATTACATTTATTGTGGGAGGATATTATTTGATGAATCAGAGTATTAGAAAACTCGAGGAAGAATCATCAAATAATAATCTAGTTTCTGAAGATACTAACCAAGATATAAAATTGGATAAGACAAAAGATTATATTTATTATACTGATAGTGAAGAAATTGTTCATGAATTAGATTTAATATATAAAAATGTTAATTTAAATTTTCAAGATAAGCAGGGAGTAGCTAAGGTACTAAATGATGAAACTATTGAATTAAAACAAACTTTAACCTACGATAAAACAGTTGAAGATGCTCCTTATGATAATTTAATAAGTGCTCAATATAAAATATATACAACGTTCACATATGATAAATATATTTCTTTGATCGTCGATTATTATGAATATCACTATGAAACGTTAGTGACGGCAAAAAAAAGTAAAACTTATATTTTTGATAAAACAACTGGAAATCTGCTCAATAGTAATCAATTATTAGATGATTATGATTTAACTGAGGAAAATATTCGAACAAAAATTGCTAATCATCTTGCTGATGAGGACATTGCCAAAGAAGGAGAAGTATTAGATATCGAATCAACTTTAGCAGAAATTACTGAACTGAATTTGTTTGTTGATAAAATTGGTCGTTTATCAATAACTATTCTTGTAAAAAGTGACCAAAAAGATTATAATGAAGTTATAATATTGAATTAAGGAGAAATACATGGATACTGATAATAAAATGAAAAAGGCTTTAGAAAATGTAGTGACAAGATTAACAACAATAAGAGCCGGACGTGCAAATCCAGCATTAGTAAATGGAATTATGGTGGAATATTATGGTGTAGCTACTCCGTTACAAAGTTTAGCTAACATCACTTCGCCGGAAGCAAGACAATTGCTTATTAAACCATTTGATCGTAGTTGTGTAAAAGACATTGAAAAAGCAATACAAGAAGCAAATATTGGCATTAATCCTACGAATAATGGTGAAATGGTTATTTTGACGATTCCCGAACTTACAGAAGAACGTCGTCGGGAGTATGTTAAATTAGCTAAGAATATTGGCGAGGAAGGTAAAGTAGCGTTAAGAAATATTCGTCAAGAAGCAAAAGAAGAAATAACTGCTGCAAAATATCCTGAGGATGAAGAAAAATTATATATTGAAGATTTGCAAGAACAAATTGATAAATATAATAAGTTAATTGATGAAGAAATAAAGAAAAAAGAAACTGAATTAATGGAAATATAAGATGAATAAGTTGTCGAAAATCTTATTAGCAATTATTTTGGGTCTACTTATATTAATGCTATTAATAATAAGCAGTAAAGATAGTTCAAATAAACCAGTTGATTATGATATATCGATGATGAGAGAAGTAACAGTTCATGATGTTTTGGAAATGTTTTCTAGCAAAGAAACATATGTATTGTATGTTGGGCGTAAAAGCTGTAGTGTTTGTGTTAAAATACTACCTGCTTTGAAAGAAGCTCAGATAAAAAATAACTATATAACTCAATATTTAGATATTGAAAAAGTTGATCGAACTTCAGATGAATGGTATGAATTAAAAGCTAAATTAACGATGAAATCAACACAAACATTGACGGAAGATGGCAGTGGGGAAGAGATTACTGAAACATATGGGTATTTCCTTCATGAATATGGCTTTACACCAACGGTAATGGTTATTAAAAATGGCAAGCAAGTAGCAGGTCTTATTGGCGGTGCCGAAAAAAATCTCTTGGTAGACTGGTTAAGCAATAAAGTAAATTAAATATCAATCCTAGATTGGTATTTTTTTCTTGTTTTTAACCCCAAAAAAGATTTTGAGTAATTCAAAATCTTTTTTTATGATTGTTCAATAAAATCAGTTCCTTTGTGCGGTTCATCAAAAAGAAGGTTAGGGTATCCCTGTTGTCTAAGGGCTTCATAAGTTACAATGGCAACACAATTGGATAAGTTAAGCGCTCTAACATTTGCAGTCATTGGTATGCGCATGCAATGATCTAAGTGTGGCTTCAGAAGTTCGGGAGGAATTCCTGTACTTTCTTTTCCAAAGATAAAGAATAAATTTTCTTCGCTATCTGAATAATCAAATGAATCGTGTGGTTTATGGCCATAGCGAGTAAAATAATAAAACGTTCCTTGATTTTTACTATAAAAGTCTTCGATATTATCGTAAACTATATATTCACACTTATCAATGTAGTTAACTCCACATCTTTTTACAGTTTTGTCATCAAGTTTAAATCCTAAAGGTTTAATTAAATGCAACTTAGCATTACTAGCGATGCATGTTCGCATAATATTTCCTGTATTTTGAGGAATTTCTGGTTCAAATAAAACAATATTTATCATAATTCTAATCTCCATTTAAAAAGCCATTACTGGCTTATTTTTCATAATCATATTCTTTAAGTAATTCTTCAAATTCGCTACTGTCAAAAATTCCCTTGGAATTGATAATTACTTTTTCGATTTGATTATTTTTAAAATATAATATACATGGTGTATTTTTAATCTTTGTAGTATTAAACGCATCATTTAGCTTGGTTGTTATGTCTTTGTCATTTTGATAATCGGTAATGTTAATATAGTAAAATTCATCTTTTAAAGCATAACTGTCAATGGTTTTTTTTAGTTTTTTCTCCAGTTTATAAATATCTTCGTTATTATTATAACTGATATATACAAAATATTCACTCGGAGATTCCTTTAAAACTTGAACGATTTCATTTATATCGCTTATTTCATTGGCAATTGTATTGGTAGAAATTAGATAGCTTGTCATGAATTTCTCTGTTTGTTTTACGTTGTACCAGCTAAGAACGTACCAAATAAGTAGAATAATGGCAATAATTAGAAAAGCTCCATAAATATAATTTCTGCTGGGAATATATTTGTTATTGTTGATCTTTTTTTGCATTATTCATCACCTCCCTTATTTTACCAAATTATAATTTTAAAGTAAATGTAAAACAAAGTTTACAATGTTATTCTTGGGTGTCGTCTTGCATTTTGATTAGAACTTCACGGGGTTTAGATCCGTTTTGAGGACCGATAATTCCTCGGGCTTCCAACAAATCCACCATGCGGGCAGCTCGGTTGTATCCGAAGCGAAATCGCCTTTGAATTAAAGATGCGCTTATTTTCCCAGTTTGGATGGCAAATTCCACGATTTCGTCATACATTGGATCGTCATCGCCGCCATCACTATTGGAACTACCAGAAGAGGAGGTGTGAATGTCTTCATTAGTAAATTCTTCGTTGTATTTCGCTGTTGCCTGAGTTTTACAATATTCAATTAATTTGCTAATTTCTCCATCAGAAATAAAGCAACCTTGAATTCTTGTTGGAACACTTTGTCCCATTGGGGCATATAACATATCACCACGACCAAGTAATTTTTCCGCTCCTGCGGCATCTAATATTGTTCGAGAGTCAATTGAGGATGATACCGCAAAGGCAATTCTAGAAGGGATATTATTTTTAATTACACCAGTAATGATATCAGTTGATGGTCTTTGTGTTGCAACAATTAAATGAATTCCAGCAGCTCTAGCCATTTGTGTAATTCTCATTATAGAATCTTGAACTTCTTTAGAGGCTACCAACATTAAATCTGCAAGTTCATCGATGATTACTACAATATATGGCATTTTTGGCATTTTATTATCAAGATGTTTTTTATTTTCTCTTTCAACCCATTCATTGTATCCAGCAATGTTTTTAAATTCTTTCTCTGCAAAAAGTTCATAACGATTTTCCATTTCGGCTACAATTTTTTGTAATTTAGCATTAGCTTTTTTCGGATCGGTAACTACAGGACATAATAGGTGAGGAGTTCCGTTATAATTTGATAATTCAACTTTTTTCGGATCTACTAACATTAATTTAACTTCATTAGGTTTGTATCGCATTAAGATTGAGGCAATAATACTATTGATACACACAGATTTACCAGAACCAGTAGAACCTGCTACTAAAAGGTGTGGCATCTTTGCTAAATCTGCTAAAATAGCTTTACCCATGATATCTTTTCCAAGAGCAACAAGGATTTTGTTGTCACTTTTAGTATTCATTGTACTTTCTAAAACTTCTCGGATTCCGACACTAGCAATTTCTCGATTTGGTATTTCAATTCCAATCGTATTTTTTCCGGGAATTGGAGCTTGAATTCTGACGTCTTTTGCAGCCATCGCTAAAGCAATTTCTTTATTGATATTTGTTATACGATTAACTTTTGTACCATTAGGAACTGTAATTTCATATTCTGTTACTGCTGGCCCAATATGTATTTCAACTACTTGAGCTTTAATTTCAAAATCGTTTAAAACTCTTTCTAGGGTTTCTTGATTACTCCGGATAAATGCTTCTTCACTATTAGTTTTATTTTTAGGGGTAGGGGTTAATAAATCAAATTTAGGTAACCGATAATTTGTAGTATCAACATCTTCTTCTTTGACTTCATCATCAAAAGAATCTTGTTTGATAACGGGTTCAGTATTAATACTTTTCAATTCATCAATACTCGTTATAACAATTTTATTATCTTTTTCTTTAGGAATACTTGTTGTAGTAGGTTCGTAATTAACCGTGTTATTAATAGGAGTTTCACCTTTGATGCCTACTAATTCGTCGCCTTCGAGAATATATTCTTTATGAGCTGTAGTTTTGGGTTCTTTCTTCTCTTTCTTTAGACCAGATGTAAGCTTTTTAAATAAATCAGCAAAGGTAATATTAAAAGCTAAAATGGCAGCGAATATGCCAACGATAATTAAAAAAATTATTGTTCCAGTTTTACCAAAGCAAGCGGCTGTAGCTCCAATTGCAATGGCACCAATTACGCCACCACCAATCACAATTGTATTGTCTCCGCTAGAAAGAATGCTGCCATCATTGGTGATAGTACCAATTCTTTCCATATAATTTTCATAGGTTATATTAATAAGCTCTTCAAAATCTTGAGTTTTATTTAAAAATTCTAAATGAGCTAAAGTAAGGATGATAAGAAGAATCAAATATATTCCAATAAGTCTTTGCGTAAAAAAATTGGGAAGTTTTCTTTTGAAGAGAGCATAGCCCCCGAGATAAATTAAAGATAAGAGAATAATAAACCAATATTCACCACCTAAAAACATCGCAAATTCTTCGATAAATAATCCTACAAAACCAAGTCTGCCTAGACCGCAGATTCCGATTAAAATGAGAATCAATCCAACAAATTCTACACTATATGAAAAACCTTCAGAGGTTTGTTTGCTTTTCTTTTTTTTTGCCATTTTATCTTCACCATAACAATTATATCTTAAAAAGCATATATTTGCAAAGAGAATATATTTGATATTTCCTAGACAAATTGCGGAATTTTCCTTATAATTATGGGAGGTGAGAGAAGATGAATATAGAACTTTATAATTATGATTTGCCTGAAGAATTAATTGCTCAAACGCCAATTGACAATCGTAGTGAATCTAAATTGTTAGTTATGGATAAGGTGACAGGTAAAATCGAAGATAAAATTTTTAAAGATATTAAAGACTACTTTCATGAGGGTGATGTTTTAGTTTTAAATGATACAAAAGTCTTACCTGCAAGAATTTTTGGCAATAAAATTGACACTAATGCGCACATCGAGATTTTGCTTCTTAAAAACATCGAGGGTGATAATTGGGAGTGTTTATCACGACCTTTTAAACGGCTAAATATTGGAACAAAAATTAAATTTGGTGATGAATTAATTGGTGAAGTTCTTCAAAAAAAAGAAGAGGGAATAGTTGTTATTAAATTCTCATATCAAGGAATTTTTATTGAAATCATTGAGCGCCTTGGTTTGATGCCGTTACCTCCGTATATTCATACTACTCTCGAAGATCAAACCCGTTATCAAACTGTTTATGCAAGATACTTAGGAAGTGCGGCTGCTCCAACCGCTGGGCTTCATTTTACTAAAGAACTTTTAAAAGAAATCGAACAATTGGGAGTTGAAGTTTTATATGTTACATTACACGTTGGCTTAGGAACTTTTAGACCTGTTCAAGAAGAAGATATTACTAAACATGTTATGCATAGCGAACACTATAAGATGACTTTGGAAGTGGCAAATAGTTTAAATAAGGCTAAAAAAGAAGGAAGAAAAATATATGCAGTAGGAACTACTTCTACTAGAACTTTAGAATCAATAATGACTAAATATGGAGAATTTGTTGAATGCGAAGAGGATACAAATATTTATATTTATCCTGGGTATTCATTTAAGGCAATTGATGGTTTGATAACAAATTTCCATTTACCTAAAAGTACATTATTAATGCTCGTAAGTGCTTTTAGTACTAGAGAAAATATGTTGAAAGCGTATGACCACGCAATTAAGCAAAATTATCGTTTCTTTTCTTTTGGCGATGCAATGTTAATAAAATAAAAAAAGGTAGAGTTTGATAAAATTCTACCTTTTTATACGATTTAGAGCCCATAAATCATCAGGAACATCAAGCAAAGTTGAATAAAGTTCTTTTTCATAATGAATTAAAAAATGGTCATATATTCGAAAATTTGAAAGACACAAGTTTTTTATTTCATCCTTAGTATTTCCTGCTTCATAAGCTTCTAAAAAATAAAAGTTTGGATCAACCATTTTAATATAAAAATAAATTTTTTCTGTAGGTGTTACAGCTGTATAACGGCCATTAGATGTAAACAATCTTTCCGCAGTAAATGTCATAAATGATATTAGGCCAGCGCTATTATTAGTAAAATAATAACGCCATTTTTCTACCGCCTCATCTAATTCAATCATTTTATCTGAGTCTAAATTGGTAAAATCTACGTTATTAACTGAACGATAAAAATTTAAAATTACACTTTTATTTGGTAATGCTACCATCTAAAACCTCCCCTTTAATGGTTATATATTTTATAATAAAAGGTTATTTTTGTCAAATTATATGCTATAATCTCTTTGGGAAGGACTTGTTATGAAAGTAGAATTTAATTTAAACTATGAAGATTTAAATACCCAAGCCAGACTTGGAAAAGTTTCTTTTAATGGTAAAGAATATCCAACTCCAATGTTTATGCCGGTAGGAACCGAGGCAACAGTAAAGACCTTAAGCCCTGAAGAACTAAAAGAGGTTAAAAGTGGAATTATCCTTTCTAATACCTATCATTTATGGTTACGACCAGGTGAAAATACGATTCAAAAAGCCGGCGGACTTCATAAATTTATGAATTATGATGGCCCAATTTTAACTGATAGTGGTGGATTTCAAGTTTTTTCTTTGGCTAAGCCAAAAGATATTAACGAAGATGGCGTTAAGTTTAAAAATCACTTAAATGGTGATAATTTATTTTTGACACCAGAAAAATCTATTGAAATTCAACATAAGTTGGGTAGTGACATAGTGATGAGTTTTGATGAATGTATTAAATGGCCAAGTGAATATAATTATGTTAAACAATCAGTAGAAAGAACGTTGAGATGGGCCCAAAGAGGAAAAAATGTTTTTAAAGGAGAAAATCAAATATTGTTTGGAATAGTTCAAGGTGGTGAATACGAAGATTTACGAAAGTATTGTGCTGAGAAGCTCGTAGAAATGAACTTTGATGGTTATTCTGTAGGAGGAACCTCGGTTGGGGAAGATAAAAAAACAATGTATAAAATGGTAGAATATTCTACAAAATATCTACCTAAAAATAAACTCAGATATTTAATGGGAGTTGGTGACCCAATTGATTTGATTGAAAATGTTATGCGGGGAATTGATATCTTTGATTGTGTTGCCCCGACGCGTCTAGCTAGGCATGGTCACGCTTATACCAAAATGGGGAAAATAAATATTAAAAATAGTAAATTTAAAGAGTGTTTTGAACCTATTGATAAAACTTGTGATTGCTATGCTTGTCAAAATTATACGGCGGCTTATATTAGACACTTAATTACCGCTAATGAAACTTTTGGTGCTCGGTTATTATCAATTCATAATATTAGATTTCTTACCAAGCTAATGGAACAAATTCGTGAAAACATTCAAAAAGGAACTCTTAGCGAATTTCGCGATGAATTTATCTTAAATTATTATGGAGAAGGATATGAATATCAATAAAATTGTCATTTATTTAACAATTATTTCGATTGTAATCATTGTTGGGTGTCCAACCTTCTATAAGGTAATTAAAGAAAACCATAGACGTTTATATCTTGTTACCAATAAGCTTATAATCGAAGAAGCACAAAGATGCTATAATCAAGGTGTTTGTAAAACTAATAAAGTTACTTTGAAGATGCTTTATGATGAAAAATATATTACTGAAAAAGTAATTGATCCAGTTACTAAAATAGTTTATGACGAAAATTCTTATGTTGAAATAAAAGAAAAAGATTCTACTTTTTATCCCCAAAAGTAGAATCTATTTTTTTGTTTTTCCCAATTGTAGAACCCACTACCGAAGCAAAAATGAGAGCCATATAGTAAAATAGGGTTGCTAAAGATAAAATTTGATGGAAAAAAATAATTGTAATAGTAAATAGAATTGTTATTAAAATAATACCGTTAATTATTCCCTCTAAAAATCCTTTTTTATTGGTTTTTTTCCCTTTTTGAAAGCCAAAAAAGAAAAATACTAATAGATTAATTATCAATATAATAATTTTAGTTAATGAAGAATTTAGACCAATAAGATTAAAAAGACCCATAATAAAGGCTATTAAAATTTCTAATAAAGTAAAAATGCTAAAATATTTAATTGTACTCCAAACTTTTTTAATAATTATCACCTAGTAAAACATATGTAATGATTAAAAAAATATGTATTTATCCATAATACTATTAGGTGATCAAATGGAATTGTTTAGCGTTGTAATCAGAACATTGTTTTTTTATATCTTTATTACAATCTCTTATCGTTTGATGGGAAAAAGGGAAATTGGTCAACTGGGGGTAATTGACTTAATTGTATCAATTTTAATGGCAGAATTAGTAGCTATATCAATTGAAAATACTGAAGATCCCATGTATTTAACAATTATTCCATTATCAATTTTGGTTTTTTTAGAAATTGTTATTGCATATATTTCTGTTAAAAACCAAAAAATAAGAATCTTACTCGAAGGTAAACCATCTTTAATAATTAGTAATGGGACAATCAACTATCATGAAATGATTAAACAAAGATATACATTAAATGATTTGCTTTTACAGTTAAGACAAAAAGAAATTAAAGATATAAGTCAAGTAGAATATGCTTTTTTGGAATCGAATGGTAAACTATCTATTTTCAAATATAAACCTTTTCAAATGAGGGGAAACTACCCAATGCCTGTTATATTGGATGGGAAAATTGAAGATACTACGCTTAAATACTTAAGGAAAAATCGACAATGGCTAGAAAATATCTTGCTTAATCAGAATGTTGAATTAAAAAATGTTTTTTATGCATTTTATAAAAAACAAAAAATATTTATCATCAAAAAAAGTGGGTTTTAATCCACTTCTTCGAATCGATAATCTTGATCAGCATTAGGATATTTTTCTGTGTCTACTTTTGATGCAAAATTTTCATAAGGCCGAACAAATACTTTTCCGTCATGGTTTGATTGGTAAACTACCATCTTTTTTAAATCGCCGTTTTTATCAGTTTCTTCGGTAGAAAAACCAATATGTAATACTTTATATACATTACCTTTAAAATGACGATATGTCTTATTTTCAAAAATTTCTCTCATTTTTAATCACCTAATAGTATTATACATTTAATGCTTTAAAATATCTAGATTTTATTGTATAATTAATGATAGAAAGTAGGGTTGGTAGAATGAAAGCCTTATGTATAGGACGAAGTGATTATAATTTTAATGCACAAGTTGATTCTTTGACGGACGTAGAGAACCAAACTCTAAAGGAAGTCAGTGAATGTGCGGGTGGAAATGGTGTTGTCGCGGCATCCACGATAGGAAAATTAGGAATTGAAACTTATTTAGGTTCGGTTGTTGGCGATGATACATTTGGGAATATTATCAAAAAGGAATTAGAAAAAAACAGTGTTCATACGGAATACATGGAAACTGCTTACGATAAAAGAACATCAATTTCTTTACTATTAACGAAAAAGGATACTAAAGAAAAGAGAATTTACAATATAGTTAAAGATAAACTAGTTTTAAAGAAAAATGAATTTCAAATGTCGCCGGATTTAGTATATAGTGATGGATATGATTATGGCGCATCGTTAGCAGCATACAATAAATATAATGAAAAAATAACGATTATTAATGCCAAAATTTGTTCTAAGGAAATGGTTGAGTTATGTAAATATTGTAAGTATATTATTGCTCCCAAGGAATTTGCTGAATGGGTAAGCGGAAGCAAAATAGATTTTGATAATTCAGGATCTTTAGTTACTGTGTTTTCTGCGTTATTAAATCGTTTTGTTCAAAAAGAAATTATCGTGACACTTGGAAATAAAGGAGCATTATATATTTTAGATGGCCAAATCAAAGTAATGCCTGGTTTAACAGTTGAACCTGTTGATACAACGGGAGCTGGGGATGTTTTTGGCGGGGCCTTTGCTTACGCTTTATTACAAGGTTATGATTTAGAAAAAGCGATTACATTTGCTAATATTGCAGGCGGTCTTTCGGTAACAAAAGTGGGAACGAAAGAATCGATTCCTGATTTAAATGAAATAATGAGTTATTTCAATCAAAAATATGGTGTTACACAGCCGGTAGCTGAAACTGGACCAGAAACATTATAAGTATTATGATCATTGTTACAAAAATGACGCCAACTCTAGATTTGCATGGGGAAATAACATCAATGGTGGAAGTTTTGGTTCAAGAATTTATTAACGATAATGTTAAAATGAAGAAAAATGTTGTACTAATAATTCATGGAAAAAGCACAAATATATTAACTAAAGAAGTTCACGCGGTCTTGATGAATAATAAGAATGTTAAATCGTTTAAATTAGATAATTGGAATTTAGGCCAAACCATTGTCGAATTAAAAATTTGACATTTTTTTATTTTGCGTTAAAATATATAACTACATACGGAGGAAATTATATGTCTAGAGATTATAAAAAAGAATTTGAAGATAGATGTCTTACTTGTAAAAAATATGATATTTATAGTAAATCTGACGCTACAGTACGCGGTTTTCGTTGTAAACGTTTATTACGCCCAGTTGCGATGGATAGCCATTGCTATCAATATGATGAGGATCGTATTAGATCCAACTCTTCGATTGAAGATGCTGTTGAGTGGATTTTAAGAAGAGGATATGATCCGCGTCCTGATTGTTATGTGACAACAGCGATATGTGAAATCTTGGGAATGCCATATAATCATGAATATATAACGAATTTTAAACGTTTAAGAAGTGAATATATGGAAAGTTTTGCAGAAGGAAAAAAACTAATTGATGCTTACGATGTTTATGGATTAATGATTGCCGAAGAACTTCGCAAGAGATATTCTAATTCAGAAACAAAAGAAGCAACGCTAAAGGCTATAAGGGATGTTTTAGAACCAGGATATCTTGCTACAGTAAATAGTTTGATAAAGTCTGGCAATATGCCAATGGCAATGTATACATATTTCCAAATGATAAATATGTTGGCGATGCAATATAATATTGATTATACATTTAATGTTGAACAAGTTGAGCTAGAACAAACAGCTGAATATTCAAGAGGAACTTCATATCAAGGTGCTTAAAAAGCACTTTTTTATTTTTTCTTGACAAATAAATTAGATAGGTAGTATAATTTAATCCCATCGTGGAAAACTATAATTAGACACAAATTTGACATTTGCAAACAAATGTGCTATACTTATCGTAATTAAGGGGGTAAATAATTATGAAGGGATACGTTTTAGATTACGTTAATGAGAATGAATTTAGAAAGTTAGAAAGGGCTTTAAAGAAGTATAATATGATGGCATTCAAAAAATTAAATTTTGAATATTACCCATCAATTAGAAATGGTAAGTTTATTGGGGAAATGGTTTCAAGTAATAAGAAAAATGGAACAGAAACATATGAACTTAAATTACCAAGTGATAAGCTATTTGCTCAAATTCATGGTGAAGTTAAATTAATTTATACAATTCATAAAAAACAAGGCGTTGCAATGTTAGAAACATTAACTCCGGAAGATATTCTTTTAGAAGGACATAGAAGTGAATTAACTACCTATAAAGGAATTATGATTTCTAAAGAAAATGCCTCAAAAGATATGTTTAAAATTGATTTATTAAATATGATTCAAGGAAAATAAGGCTTAATGTCTTATTTTTTTATTGATTTTTAAGCTTAATTATTATATAATTACTTTGTCGCAAAGATGAGGGCCTCTAGCTCAGTTGGTTAGAGCACTCGGCTCATAACCGATCGGTCATAGGTTCGAGTCCTATGAGGCCCACCATATGCGGGTGTGGCGGAACTGGTAGACGCGCTAGACTTAGGATCTAGTGGATTATCCGTGGGGGTTCGAGTCCCTTCACCCGCACCATGAGGTTATTACCTGAACACAGCTGTTGTTCAGGTTTTTATTTGAAATGCATAATATTTTCCAAATATTGTGTACTTTATCTTGGGTTAATGCCACTGATGATTTAATTAATTAGGGAGAAAAAATTTAAATAGTAATTGTTAAATAATTAAATGAATTTAGTAATAACATCCAAAGCTTGATATATTATATTGAAACTTTACAAATAAAAAAATTATTATATATTCATAATAAGTGATATTATCATGGAACAAAAAATAAAAGAATTTGATCTTGGTGTGATTTTGACTATCACAACAGGAAGACTCTTTGCTCATTATGACGAAATCTATGATGTTTTAAATTATTTGACTGGGGGTACTATTCATACACATCAAATGCCAAGAGTATCAGAAATAGCAAAGAATTATGTGTTATCTTTGCATCCAGAACTTAAAGGTGTTGGTTTATATACAGTTATTAATACTTGGGATGATGTAAAAGCCTTTGTCGACATTCAAAAGGAAATTTTTGGTGAAAAAATTGCTTTATCTCCAATGTCAAATTCTGATGGTTATGTTTATGTTGATCCAAAAGATGAAGCAAGTGAATTAATGTCAAACAAAAGAAAATAAATTTGTAATTATAAAAACAGACCTCAAAATTATTAATTTAATTTGGTCTGTTTTATTTTGAAATAATTATGGTATACTCAAAATGGAGGATAAAAATGACTTATAAAAAATTAGTTAGAGATAATATTCCAGATATTATTGCCAAGAATGGAGAAAAACCGATTTTTAGAATCTTGTCTGATGAAGAGTATAAAAAAGAATTGGAAAAGAAGCTTTTAGAAGAATGTAATGAAGTAATTAATGCTGATGGCAATGATCGAGTTGAAGAGTTAGCAGATCTATTAGAGGTAGTAATGTGCCTAGCTAAATTACAAAATAAAAAGATAAATGATATTTTAAAAGTTAGTGAAATAAAAAGAGATAAGCGTGGAACTTTTGCCAAAAAAATATATTTAGAAAATGTAGAAAAATAATGAGATGATTATGAAAAATAGAGTTTTAGAAATAAAAAAATTAACAAAATATTATGGAAATGTTTTAGCGGTTAAAAATTTATCGTTAAGCTTAAACCAAGGAGAAGTTTTTGGCTTTATTGGTCCAAATGGCGCGGGAAAATCGACTACTATTCGTTGTATAATGAATTTAATCAATAAAAACGATGGTGAAATCTTAATTAATGGAACTGCTTTTGATAAGGATAATATATCCCTAAAGAAGTTAATTGGATATTTACCTAGTGAGATTCATTTATATGATGATTTAACTGTTAAAGAAATGTTAGATTATCATGAATCATTTTATTCAGAGCAACTTTGTGAAAGAAGAAAAATGTTGGTTAAAAGACTTAAGATTGATGAAACAAAAAAAATAGAGGATTTATCATATGGAAATAAGAAAAAATTAGGGATTGTTTTAGCGTTTATGCATGAACCGGATTTATTAATTTTAGATGAGCCGACCAGCGGATTAGATCCAATTATGCAAAATGTTTTTTTTGAACTTATCAAGGAAGAAAAAGAAAAGGGCACAACCATCTTTTATTCAACACACATTCTTAGTGAAATAGCTAAAATATGTGATCGAGTAGGAATAATTAAAGATGGTAAATTATTGAATGTTGAAACAATCGAAGAACTACAAAATAAAAACTTAATAACAGTTACTATTGAAACTAAACAAATTGACGAAATTATTAAAAGGTTGGAAGTGGAAGTGATTAGTCGTAATAATAATCAAATTACTTTTAAAAACAATAGTGATATTAATAAATTAATTAAAGTATTAAGCGATTTTTCAATTGATACGCTTTTAATAAACGAACCAACGCTCGAAGAAGTGCTGCTTCATTATTATAAATAGGTGATTTATATGTTTAAAAGAGAAATGAAAATAAATTTTAAAAGTTTTATTGTTTGGTTATCGGTGTTATTATCGGTATTTTTAATTACATTTTTGATGTATCCTTCGATTATTAACAGTGATAATATTAAAATGATGGATGAGTTAATGAGCGTTTTTCCCGAAGAAATGTTGAAAGCCTTTAACTTTGATATTTCATCAATGGAAAGTGCCTATGGTTGGTTAAAATCGGAGGGATTTGTATTTGTTCTTTTGATAATCGGATGTTATTCGGGAATCTTAGGTTCAAATCTTTTACTAAAAGAAGAAAATGATCAAACAATTGAGTATTTAAATAGTTTACCAATCACTCGAAGTAAAATAATTTCAAGTAAAGTTACTGTGGGCATCATTTATATAATTCTAATGATTGTCATTTTAGGAATTTTTAATTATATAGGCTTATCTTTAAGTGGAGACTTTGATAAGAAACAATATTTTTTGTTAAGTGTTACGCCTATGTTTTCTTCGTTAGTAATTTATTTTGGCTGTCTATTTTTATCAACATTTACTCATAAAACTAAAAAGATGTCGGGAATAAGCTTAGGAATTGTATTAGTTAGTTATTTTTTTCAAATGTTATCATCAATGTCTGAAGCAACTGAGTTTTTAAAGTATATTTCTATTTTTACTTTAGCGGACATTCGTAATGTTATTTTAAAAATATCAATTAATCCAATAATGATTATTATCAGCATCTGTTTGTCGCTGTTTTTCCTTGTTTTGACTATCATTAGGTATAATGATAAAGAATTATTATAATAAAAAAGAAATTTATGCTATAATATATTTTTGATGAAAGAAGGCGTTTAAATGGAAAAAATGACTAAGCAACAAATTATTGAAATTGGCGAAAAAATCTTAGAGAGAGCAGATGTTATTGCCCAACATGGAACATCAATTAATAATGCTTTAAGTATTATGAAAACAGGTTTTAATTATACAAGAACTAGTATGGTGATGCATACTTCAAAAAATGTTCCAGAGCTATGTACATATGGTTGGAAGGAAAATGCTGCTGGTGATGCTGCAAATGTTATAATCAGTGTGCCAAAAACTTTTTTTAAACAGATGCTTGGATATAGTGATGAAGAATATCAAAACTGGATAAATAATATACCTTGCAAAAATGCCACAGAGCTTTTACTGAGAAGCTTAACCACTATTGAATTTGATGCTCCGGGTGTAGTGTTCGCAGCTCATGTTCCAAAGGAATTTATTAAAGGAACGTTTATCTACACAGATAATAAAAACTATTTGTCATTTATGGGAGATTGGGAAGCGGGGATGGATCATCTAACTTATCTGGAAAACGAAAATTACTTTGAAAATTTGACGTTTGAAGAGCGATTTACCTTTGTAGAACAAATGCGTAATAAAGTTTTTGGAAATGATAATTCATTAGATAATACAAGTAAAAAACGGATGTAAAGTTCGTTTTTTCTTTTGCTATGATATAATGTCTTGGAAAGGAAATTTGCTATGCAATACAAAATTATTAATGGTGCTATATCATTTGGAGATAAAACGGTTTTAGAAGAAATTAATTTTGAAATAAATGACCATGATAAAATAGCTATTGTTGGTCGTAATGGAAGTGGTAAGACTTCTCTTTTAAAGTCGCTTTTAGACAATGAGATGCTGGAAACTGGTCTTGGAGAGGATAATTTGCAGATTATTAAAAGTAATAATCCAGTTATTGGCTACCAAATGCAAGAAGCATTTACAAACTTAAATGTTACACTAAGTGATGAAATTTTAAAAGTATATGCGCCTTTAGTTAATTTACAAAAGAAAATTGAAAAACTAGAAAAAAAACTTGAACAAGAAAATAATGATGAAATTTTAGAAAGTTATCTTAAAGCCATAGATCAATATAAAGTTTTAGGAGGATATTCTTACCAAAAAGAGTATGAAACTGCTCTTTTAAAATTCGGCTTTACTAAAGAAGATAAACAAAAGTTGTTAGCAGATTTTTCTGGCGGTCAAAGAACTAAAATATCATTTTTGAAATTGTTATTAAGTAAACCGGATATTCTGCTTTTGGATGAACCTACAAATCATTTAGATATTAAGGGAATTGAATGGCTTGAAAAATATTTAAGCAATTACCCTAAAGCGATAGTTGTGGTTTCTCATGACCGAATGTTTTTAGATAAAATAGTTAACAAAGTATATGAAATTGAATACTCTTCGTTGACCAAGTATAAGGGAAATTATTCGTCTTATGAAAAGCAAAAGAAAATGAACTACGAAAAGCAGTTGTCTGATTATGAATATCAACAAAAGGAGATTAAAAGATTAAAAGATATTGCACAAAGGTTTAAATATAAGCCGAGTAAAGCATCAATGGCCATGTCGAAACTAAAAAAAATCCAACAGATGCAGATTGTAGAAAAACCTCAGAAAGCCGATAGTAAAAAATTTAAAGGTCAAATTAAAATTAAAGAGGAAAGCAGTAATAATGTTCTTTCTGTAAAAGAACTAGCAATTGGTTATAATAATACGATTCTTTCGAAAGGGTCATTTGAACTTTTTAAAGGTCAAAAAGTTGGGGTAATTGGTGAAAATGGCAAAGGTAAATCCACACTTTTAAAAACGTTAATGGGAATAATTCCTAAAATTAGTGGTAAATATTCTTATGGTTTTAATGTTAAAACGGCTTATTTTGATCAACAAATGGAATTTTTAGATGATGAAAACACCGTATATGATGAATTAATTCAAAGCATAAAGGAAACTGATCCTTTGACTATTCGCAAACTCTTAGGAGCTTTTTTATTTACAGGCGATGATATTTTTAAAAAAATTAAGATTCTATCTGGCGGTGAAAAAGTACGATTGTCATTATGCAAAATTTTGTATTCTCAACCCAACTTTTTACTTCTTGACGAACCTACAAATCATTTAGACATTATTGGTAAAGAAACTTTAGAAGAAATTTTAAAAAACTATGAAGGAACCATTCTTTTTGTTTCCCATGATCGTTATTTTATTAATAAACTTGCTGATAGTCTTTTGGTATTCGAAGATAATATTATAAAACCATTTAATGGAACATATAGTGAATATATTATAAAGACTAATGAGAAAGACTCTTTGCAAAAAAATGTTAATATGCCAAAGGTCAAAAATAGTAAGGTTGATAATCCTAAAAATATTAAAGTGATGATAAAAAAAGTGGAGAAAGAAATTAGTGCTTTGGAAAAAGAGATTGGTAATATTCAGAAATTAATGTTAGAAAAAGACAATTATACAGATTATCAAAAAATTAATGATTTACAAAAGCAACTAAAAAATAACGAAGATTTACTTGCGTCAAAAATGCAAGACTGGGAAAATTTAAGTAATAGCATTTAATTAAGTAATGGTATTTACATAGTTATAAATGTAGTAGGAAAGGCGGTATTAAGATGCCAAATATTAACGAAATTGTGAAAACTCGGCATTCAGTTCGACGATATAAAGATGATTTAATTCCTGATAACATTGTTTTTTTTCTAAAAGAAAAACTGGCCAAGATTAATAGCGATACTAATTTGAATTTTCAGCTTATTTTAAATGATAAAGAAACATTTTCGGCTTATAAATTACATTATGGCAAGATTTATAATTGTGCAAACTATATTGCTTTGATTGGTAATAAACAAAGCAAAAATTTAGATGAATTAGTTGGATATTATGGCGAGAAAATAGTTTTAGAGATTCAAAAACTAGGTTTAAATACATGTTGGGTAGGCGCGGGCTATAGTCGAAAAAAATTAAATATAAAATTAAATCGTGGGGAAAGACTAGTGTGTGTCATAGCTCTAGGTTATGGCACTTATCCGGGCAAAGAACGTCCTAGTAAGACATATGAAGAGGTGTCTGTTACGTCAAAGGCACCAGATTGGTATTCTAGAGGGATTGAATATGCGCTTTTAGCCCCGACGTCAATGAATAGGCAGAACTTTAAATTTGAACTTCACGAAAATAATGTTGTATCATTAAAAGTCGGAATTGGACCTTTTGCTAAAGTAGACTTTGGAATTGTTAAATATCATTTTGAATTAGGAGCCGGAATTCAAAATTTTAAATGGAAGTAATCTTTCCATTTTCTTTTTATGTAAAATTAGTGTATGATTAATATGGAGAGTGATTTTATGAAAATATTAGTTACAGGTGGTACTGGCTATATTGGTAGTCATGCTTGTGTCGAATTATTAAATGCAGGTTATGAAATTGTAGCTATTGATAATTTTAGTAACTCAAAACCCGAAGTGGTTCAAAAAATAAAAGAAATTACGAAAAAAGAGTTTATTTTTTATGAAGGCGATGTGTGTGATAAAGATATTTTAAATAAAATATTTAAAGAAAATAAAATTGATGCTGTAATACATTTCGCTGGATTTAAAGCTGTTGGTGAATCAGTTCAAAAACCACTTAAATATTATCGTAATAATTTGGATTCAACTTTATCTTTATTAGAAGTAATGACTGAATTTAATTGTAAAAAAATTGTGTTCTCATCAAGCGCTACTGTCTATGGTCAGCCAAAATCTTTGCCTATAAAAGAAGATTTTGCATTAAGTACGACTAATCCGTATGGATCGACCAAATTAATGATTGAAGATATTTTAAGGGATTTATACATTTCAGATAATACATGGAGTATAGCGCTTTTACGATACTTCAATCCAATTGGGGCTCATGAAAGTGGTTTAATTGGTGAAAATCCTAATGATATTCCAAATAACTTAATGCCTTATATAGTTAAGGTGGCAATTGGCCAGCTGGAGGTTTTAAGTGTTTTTGGTAATGATTATGACACTCCGGATGGAACGGGAGTAAGAGATTATATTCATGTTGTTGACTTAGCTAAGGGACATGTTAAAGCAATTGAAAAAGTATTGAAAGACTCAGGCGTTGATGCGTATAATTTAGGAACAGGCAAAGGATATAGTGTGTTAGAGTTGGTAAATACTTTTATGGAAGTAAATGATGTTAAAGTAAAATATCAAATTGTTGATAGAAGACCGGGAGATATTGCGGCATGTTATGCAGATGCTATGAAAGCCAAATTGGTTCTCAATTGGCAAGCGGAAAAAGATATAAAACAAATGTGTAAAGATGCATACAATTTTGTAAAAAAACAAAAGTAGGATTCTAGAAAAATCCCACTTTTTCTTTCTATTATGATATATTTATTAGGTGATAAGTGATAGGAAGTAAAATGCGAGTATTAAGTATAAAAGAACCATATGCTAGTTTAATTAAAGCTGGTATTAAAAAGATTGAAACCCGAAGTTTTAAAACAAATTATCGGGGCGAATTATATATTCATGCTAGTCAAACCAAAATGAAATGTAGTAGCGATATAGAAAGGATGTTAAATCTTATTAATCCTATGCCGGGATATATACTATGTAAATGTATTTTAAAAGATTGCATTTATATGGATGAAAGTTTTATTTCATCTGTTAAACAAACAGATGAGTATCGATATGGCTATTATGAAGTAGGAAGATATGCTTGGATTTTAGAGAATATTGAGAAAATAGCGCCAGTTTTAGCAAAAGGTAAATTAGGAATATGGTACTATCAAGAAGAAAGAGGAAGTAAAAAATGAATGAGAAAATAATTAAGGAAATATGTAATGATTTGAATCTTAAAGAAAGTGGTGTTATTGCCGTTTTAAAACTTTTAGAAGAAGGCAATACAATTCCCTTTATAGCGAGATATCGGAAGGAAGCTACGGGAGCTTTAGATGAAGAACAAATTCGGAAAATTAATGAAGTTTACGAATATGAAGTAAATCTTTTAAAAAGAAAAGAAGATGTTATTAGATTGATTGATGAAAAAGGACTAATGACAGATGAACTTAAACTAAAGATTTTAGAATGTCAAAAATTGGTTGAAGTCGAAGATCTTTATCGTCCATATAAGGAAAAAAAGAAAACAAAAGCTACTGATGCAATTAATAATGGACTTGAACCTTTAGCAAAAATGATTATGGCTTTTCCTACTACGGGAGATTATTTAAGTTTAACTAAAAAATTTATTAATGATAAAGTGAAAGATATGGCATCAGCTTTGGAAGGAGCTGGTTATATAATAGCTGAATATATTTCAGATAATGCTTATTATCGCAAATGGATTCGGACTTCTTTTTATAAAAATGGGATGATAGTTTGTAAAAAGAAAAAAGATGCTATTGATGAAAAGAAGACTTATGAAATGTATTATGATTATAGTGAAAAAGTCAAAGAAATTAAACCACATCGCATTTTAGCTATTAATCGTGCTGAAAAAGAAAAAATTATTAGTGTTAATATTGATGTTAATGAAACGGAAATTTTAAACTTTTTAGAAACTAAAATTATTAAAAATGAGGCTAGTTTTGTATGTGATTTAGTAAAAAATGCAATAAAAGATGCTTATAAAAGATTAATTAGTCCAAGTGTTGAAAGAGAAGTAAGAAGTGAGCTTTCCGAATCAGCTGAAGTGATTGCTATTGAAAATTTTGCGCAAAATTTAGAAAGCTTGTTAATGACCCCACCGATGAAAGGAAAGATGGTTTTAGGCTTGGATCCTGCATTTAGAACTGGGTGTAAACTTGCCGTATTAAATCCGGTAGGTAAAGTAGAGTTAATTGAAAAAATTTATCCCCATGAGCCTGTTAACAAGTATGATGAAGCCAAAAAGAAAACGGTTGATATTATTAATAAATATCATATTGATATAGTGGCAATTGGAAACGGAACCGCCTCAAGAGAAAGTGAAAGATTTATTATTGATGTTATCAAAAGTTTAGATAGAAAGCTAGAATATATTATTGTTAGCGAAGCTGGAGCAAGTGTATATAGTGCATCGAAATTGGCCATCGAAGAATTCCCTTACTTACATGTCGAAGAAAGAAGTGCTGTAAGTATCGGAAGACGACTACAAGACCCTTTAGCGGAATTAGTTAAAATTGATCCAGAAAGTATTGGTGTTGGTTTATATCAACATGATGTAGCAGGTAAAAAACTATCTGAATCCCTAGATTTTGTCGTTAGTAAAGCAGTAAATAGTGTAGGGGTTAATATTAATACGGCTAGTCCATCACTTTTGAAATATATTTCAGGAATTACGAAAAAAAATATTGAAAAAATTATTGCTTTTAGGGAAGAAAAAGGAAAGATTACTTCGCGTGAACAAATTAAAAAAGCTAAATTACTTGGTGATAAAACTTTTGAACAAGCAATCGGATTTATGCGTATTTTGGATGGTGAAAATGCTTTTGATAAAACGGATATTCACCCAGAAAGTTATGGAGTTGCCAATAATCTTTTAGAAAAATTATGTTTAAGTAAAGAAGATATTGGTACAGAAAAAATGGCAGTTGCTTTAAAAAATCAGAATGCTGATAAATTAGCAAATGAACTAGGTAGTGATAAATATACTGTAGAAGATATAATTTCATCGCTTTTAAAACCAAATCGTGATCCACGGGATGAAATGCCTAAACCCCTTTTGAAAAGTGATATTTTAGAAGCTAAAGATTTAAAAGTTGGTATGAAATTGCAAGGTACAGTTCGTAATGTAATTGACTTTGGCGCATTTATTGATATTGGACTTCATAATGATGGACTGGTTCATATTTCTAAAATGTGTGATAAGTATATTAAACATCCAAGTGAGGTTCTAAGTGTAGGTGATATTATTGATTGTTATGTAATTGACGTCAATTTGGAAAAGGAAAAAGTTTCTCTATCACTTTTAAAGCCGGAGGAGTAAAATATAATTAAATGGTGAGGTAAAATGAAAAAAATAAGTTTGTTATTAGTTTATGTATTAAGTTTTATATACATGGAATTTTTGTATCGTATTTTAGTAATGGATAGCGTTTTTCGACTTACCAATATTAATATGATTGCATTTATTTTGTTTTTTGCACTATTAATGTACATATTTTCTAAAGTATTTAGAGAAAAAGGAAATAAAATCGTTTTTTATACATTGATGGCAATAATTGGCTTATGGTTTTCTGCTCAGTTTGTTGTTAAATCATTTTTTGATTTTTATATTTCTTTTTCGATTTTACAAATTGCTGATCAGGTTGGAGATTTCTTAGATAAAGCCGTAGTGGAAACCTTAAAAAGACTTTGGGGAATTGCTCTTATGTATTTACCTCTTATTATGGCCGTAATCTTTCGCAAAAAAATTAATTTTAAGCAACACAAACCAGCGAAAACTATTTTACTTTTAGGTATTTCTTGTTTGGCCTTTGGTCTTTACTATGCAAGCTTATATCTAAATAAAAATGCTGACTATTCTCCGTACGAACTATATCATCATATAAATAATCCGTCTCTTAATATGGAAAAAGTTGGGGTTTTAAATACTTTTTGTCTTGATACATATCGTTTAATATTTGGTTTCGAAGAAAAATTAATTCTTAATCAGGAAGTAGTTCCAAAAGAGCCGCTTCCTGAAGAAATAGTATATGAAGCTAATAAATTAGATATAGATTTAGAAAAATTAAAAAATGAAACTAAAGATCAAACGATTAAAACAATGACTGAATACTTTGAAAATGATTTAGGTACTTTGCAAAATCAATATACAGGTATGTTTAAAGGAAAAAATTTAATACTAATAATGGCAGAAAGTTTTAATGAAATTGCTGTCAGGGAAGATACGACGCCAACAATCTATAAAATGGCTAATGAAAGTTTTGTTTTCGATAATTTTTATTCGCCGACAATTTATAGTACAATTGGGGGAGAATTTCAATATTTAACGGGACTGTATGCTAATTTTACATCACTTTCTCAATTTAGAGGTGGAAAAAATTCATTCCCAATGGGAATAGCTCATCTTTTCGAAAGTGAAGGCTATAAAACTTTTGCTTATCATAATAACTCTTATGCTTTTCAAAATCGGGATACATATTTAAAAGGATTAGGTTTTGATAATTTTAAAGGTTGTTATAACGGCATGGAAAAATTAATTAACTGTAAGCAATGGCCTCAGAGTGATGTAGAGATGATTGAGACAACCTATCTAGATTATATCAATTCTGAAGATCCATTTATGGTCTTTTATGCATCGGTATCTGGTCATGCAGGATATTCTTGGGGCGGAAATGCAATGTCAAGAAAACATCGCGCTGAAATCGAGGCATTAAATCTTCCATATAGTGAAGGTGTACTTGCTTATTTAGCGGCCCAAATGGAATTTGATAGGGCACTTGAACTTTTAGTTAATAAACTAAAGGAAGCAGGTAAGCTTGAGGATACTGTTATAGCTTTTGTCGGAGATCACTATCCATATGAACTTACTGCAGCTCAGGTTAATGAAGCTGCAAGTTATGAAAAAGATGCAACGGTCGAAATTAACCGGAGTAAATTTGTATTATGGAACCCTAATGTTGAAACAACACATATTGCGAAAGTCGGTAGTCAAATTGATGTTTTACCAACAATTTATAACATTTTTGGGCTTAAATATGATTCACGATTAATTATTGGTAAAGATATATTATCAAATGAAATGGGCCTTGCAATGTTTGGTGATAATTCTTGGGTATCTGATAAGGGAACTTATTTTGCTTCTTCGGGAAAATTTGTTCCAAAAGTAGAAGTTAATGAAGATTATGTTAAAACAATGAATCAAATTGTTCGAAATAAAATTACGATGAGTAAGTATATAATGGATAAAAATTATTATAAGATTGCGTGGGATTATAGAATATGGGAGCAATTGCCGGAGGAAAATCAAATCAATTAAATGTTCAAAAAATAGCAGCAATAATGAGCTATTATGGAAGTAATATTAATGAGTTTTCTGACGATAACTTTCATCTTGGACAAATTAGTGATAAGGATAATTTTTATGAAGATGATAAATATGTAATTATATCGACAGGAGATTTATTACCTAAAGATTTTCTTGAAAGATATAAAAAAGAAAAAGAGGATTCTTTTATTAGTTTAAAAGGATCTTTTTCAATTGCAATATATGAAAAAGTAACTAAAAAAATAATTTTAGTTACCGATAAATTTGGCACTAATAGTCTTTTTTATACCAAAGATAATTTTTGTTTTGCAACGGAAATTAAGGGAATTTTAGCAAATGGATATCCAAAAGAACTCAATCTAAATATTTTAAAAGATTATTTTTTATATTTGACTAATCCTCATGAAGAAACTATTTTCAAAGGTATTTATCGTGTTCCGGCAGGGTGTTATGTCGTTATCAAGGAAGATATTGAGGTATTTAGATATTACACTTTTACCTTTAAAGACTTAATTTATGATGAAAATGAAGTATTTGAAAAGTTAAATCAAAGTATTTTAGATAGTTTTCAAATGCAGAAAAATACAGCTTCGTTTTTATCAAGTGGGATTGATTCTTCATTAATTACTACACTATGTAAAGTCAAGGATACTTATACAGTTGCATATCATGAAAAAGAATATAGTGAAAGCTATTTTACATCTGTTTTGTGTAATTATTTAAAAATAGAAAATAATATAGTTACTTTAAGTAAAAGAGAGTTTTTAAAAGCTATTCCTATTATCCAAAAAGCTTTAGATGAACCTTGTTTAGATCCAGCGGTTGTTTCTCTTTATTTTGGGGCTAAAGAAGCAAGCAAAAAATATAAAAAGGTTTTTTCTGGTGAAGGCGCTGATGAACTTTTTGGGGGATATAATACTTATCTTGATACGGTTAAATATCCAAAATATAATCATGTTCCTTTTCGGAAAGTGATTACCAAAATGCTATTATTGTTTCCGGAAGTAAAAGGAATTAATTTTTTACTACGAAGGATTTGTAATGTTGAAGATTATTATACCGGAGTATCAAGAATTTTTAATGAACATACTTTAAATAAACTTTTGAAGGTGAAAGGAAAAAGTCATATTTCTCAAATTAATGAAGTTATTGCTGGTGAAGAAGATATTTTACACCAAAAGCAAATTGTTGATTTAAAATTTTGGCTACATGCTGAAATTTCTGCGACTAAAAGAATGGGTGCTATTAACCATCTAGAAGTTATAATGCCATTTTTAAGTGAGGAAGTAGTAGAGATTGCTTCTGCGATTCCATCTTCCTTTAAAATTAATGGGAATACAACTAAAGCAATTTTAAGGAAGATAGTAGAAATGTATCTTCCGGAAGATTATTATCAAAATAAAAAACTGGGTTTTCCAGTTCCTTTTCGCAAATGGATATGTACAAAAGAGTATTATAATGAATTCCTTAAAGTTTTTAGTAGTAATGATGCTAAAAAATTCTTTAATCAGAAAAGACTTTTAAAAATGTTAAATTATACCTATGAACAAAAGAAGGATTATTCAAAAGTGTTATACAGCATTTATGCTTTTTTAATTTGGTATCAAGAAGTCTTTAAACTCACTTGAACTTTTATATGTTTTAAGATAAAATGAATATATAGTAGATAAAAATAATAGTGGTGAGGTTATATGGATAAAGCAAAAAACAGGAAAACATATTATATATTGTCAATTGCTATACTTTTAATTGCGGTAATTGGCTTTTCTTTTGCGTATTTTTTAGGAACGTTTACTAATACGGCGGGAATAGATGTTAGTTTAAGATTTGATGATTATATTTTTGAAACATCACATGATGTTGATGAAGTAGAATTAAATATAGATGCTCTTTCGATGTTTGGCCAAGAAGAAGATGTTTTAGTGGGAAGCGCCGATCAAAAGATAAATTTTTCTTTAACAAATCTTGACGGCCAAGCAAGAGTATGTACTTATGATTTATTATGGGTTTGGGATTCAGCATTTGATCAATACAATATTTCTCAATCAGGGATTAAAGAATTTACCATAACAGCAGGAGGACCAGAAACCCAGCTTCCTAATTATTCATCAAATGAAACTGTGATTTCATCAGGAACAATAGCGGCTGTTAGTGAAGGCTATGAATCTGTTAAAACCGAAAATATAACTTTAAAATTTTATAATTTAGCAAATGTTGACCAAGCAATTCATGCCGGTAAAAACTATAAAGGAACAGTTAAGGTAGGAAATGTATTGTGTGAAACTGTCGAAGGAATGGAAAAACTTTCGGATACTGTTCTTGCTTTGGAAAGTAATGATGATTATACGTCAAAAGATGATGGTACAATATACCGAGTAGCAAATCAAAATGGTGTAAGATACGAAGGCGCAAACCCAGATAATTATGTTGAGTATAATGGTGAACTATGGCGTATAATTGGTACATTTAATGGCTCAGATATGAATCTTGATCCCAATAAAGAGTATACAAAGATAATAAAAGCAACTCCAATAGGGAAATATTACTGGGATACTGGTGGCAAAAACGATTGGGAAAATGCAAGCTTAAATACATATTTAAATGGCGAATATTTTGCATCTCTTTCTGAAAAAGCACAATCGATGGTAGCAAAATATAATGGCGAGTATTCATTATGGCATTTAAGAGGAACTAATCATAGTACATATCAAACTTTATATGCATCAGGTTGGTATGATATAGAGAGAACTACCGGTATTGCTGGTTATAAGGATGGTGTATATAATAAAGCCTCTCCTGAAAAAACAGCAGCGATAGGTCTTATGTACCCGAGCGATTATGGATATGCAGCCTATGGAAGTACATGTAACAATGAAAGTACAGAAACATTAAATTCTTATTCCGGAGTTTGTTCAGCAGTAGACTGGCTAATGTATCTAGATAGTACAGGAGTATATAAAAACGAATGGATGATAACTCCGTATTCGGCAAGTGCATATGAAGCATATTATCTTGGAGTACAATATGCTAATGGAAGCCTTGTTTATTATAGAGTTAATGATGCTAGTTTGGCAGTGCGTCCAACATTATATTTAGATGCTGAAGTTTACCAATATGATGGTGATGGTTCAGAGGATGATCCATATAAACTTGTTAGAGTAACCGAAATAAAGACGCTTTCTGATACAGTGTTAGCACTTGAAAGAAACGAAGATTATACCTCAAATCAAGATGGCTCTATTTACCGAGTAGTAGACCAAAATGGTGTGAGATATGAAGGTAAAAACCCTGATAATTATGTGTATTATAATTGCACAGATGAATCGGATACTTCCACATGTGAATTATGGCGAATTATTGGTACATTTAATGGTTCAGATATGAACCTTGATCCAAATAAAAAATATACCAAAATAGTAAGAAGTACACAACTAGAAACAAATATGGCATGGAATAGTACATCACCATATGAAAATGACTGGGTGAGATCAACACTAAATGCGTACTTAAATGGAGAGTACTTAGGCAAGCTATCAACAACTGCTCAAGGGCAAATTGCAAAATATAATAATAAATATTCGCTATGGCATTTAAGGGGAGCAGATTTCGATAGCGACACGCCTGAAACCCTATATGCAGCAGGATGGTATGATATCGAAAGAAATACAGGTACTTCGGGATATCGAAATGGTATCGAAGGAGCCGCAGATGCCGCAAAAGAATATGCAATAGGACTAATGTATCCAAGTGATTATGGATATGCAGCATATGGAAGTTCGTGTAATAATGAAAATACAGAATCGTTATATGAGTATAAAGTATGTGCAGCAGTGGATTGGTTAGTCGACTCGGGCTACTCGGGATGGGTAATATCTCCGGGTCCCGGTTACGACTCTGCTTTCTATGTGGCTGGCGGCGATGGTGGGTATGTCTATATCGAAAACGTCCGCTACGAGCAGTCGGTTCGTCCTACGTTATATTTGGAAGCAGATGTTTTAGTAAAAGATGGAAATGGCTCCGAAGATAGCCCATACGAACTTTATTATGAAGCTCCGCCAATGACTTTATCAGATACAGTTCTTGCTTTAGAAAGTGAAAATGATTATACCTCAAGTCAAGATGGTTCTATTTATCGAGTAGTAAATCAAAATGGGGTAAGGTACGAGGGTAAAAAACCTGATAATTATGTGTATTATAATTGCACAGATGAATCGGATACTTCTACATGTGAATTATGGCGAATTATTGGTACATTTAATGGTTCGGATATGAACCTTAATCCAAGTAAGAAATATACCAAAATAGTAAGAAGTACACCGCTAGAAACAGAAATGGTATGGGATGCCGATGGAGAAAATGACTGGGTGAATTCTACGTTAAATGCGTATTTAAACGGAGAGTACTTAAGCTCGCTATCAACAACAGCGCAAGGAATGATAGCAACATATAATAGTGAATATTCCCTATGGCATTTAAGGGGAATTGAAAAGGAAACTTCTTATACTTTATATGCATCGGGATGGTATGAAATAGAAAGAAATACGGGTACTTCGGGATACCGAGGAGGAGTGGCAGGAGCCGCAGATGCAGCAAAAGAAGCGGCAATAGGACTAATGTATCCAAGTGATTATGGATATGCAGCCTATGGAACTGCATGTAATAATGAAAGTACAGAAACCTTATTTAATTATGAAGGCTCATGTGAAGCGGTGGATTGGTTATTATACGACGGCTGGGAATGGTTAATATCTCCGCTTGCTGATTATTCTGACAGTGCGTTCTCCGTGTATGGCTTCGACGGTGGATATGTCTCCGACGCCGGCTACTCCGTCGGAGACATCTATCTTTCGGTGCGTCCTACTTTATATTTGTCAAGTGAAGTTGAAATAGTAGGAGGTAATGGCTCCGAAGAAACCCCATACATATTAATCAATGGTAGTGAAATTTAGTTAATACATATTTGAATGGTGAAAAAATTAATCCGGAAACACCGTCTGTAACATGGAAAAATCAATTCCGTGTTTCCGAAGATTATGATAGCGTTACATATATAGATATGTATCCTGCATATGGTGCGGGATTATTTGGTGACTACATTGATAGTGATAAAGTTTCAGATTTAGAAATAGGTTCTGATTTTTGTGAAAAACATTCGGAATATTGTGTGTATAATCAACAAGTGTCAAATATAAAAGCTTATGGATATGGAATGCAAGTGATAGAGCAAGCTACTAATAATCACACTTTTTCAGAGAATGGATCTGTCACCGCTGCTGTAGCAAACATGTATGCAGGCTCAGGCATTTTTGCTTTTAGATTTGAAAAAGAAGGATACAAACCAAGTGGATGGTATTATGGCACGTATTTTGCTATAAATACTGATGTTTAATGCTAATCTATTAAAAATTAACCCCTTTTATTGAAAGGGGTTTTTTAGTATAATAAAATAATAGGAAGGTATAAATATGAAGTTTAAAAATTATATTGATAATAATTATTTTGTAATTGCAAATTGTTATTTTATTTTGGGGATTGTTTTATCACTACTTGTTATTTTATTAAATGTTAATGAAATTTATTTAGCTCTTGGTTTTATTATGCTAGTCATTATAATTATGTTAATGCTTCATTTTTATGGTCGAAGTTATCGCTTTATTCGAAGCTCATTAGTTATTCGAATCGGATTTTTTAAAAAGAAAATTGCTTTAAAAGATATTAAGAAAAGTTATATAACAGAAAATAATCGGATAAGTTATGCGACTAGTAAAAAAAGAATTGGTATCCTTTTAAAAAATAGTAAACAGGAAATATTTATTAGTCCAGAAAAAATGGATGAAGTATTAATCAAATTAATCAATAGTACGGGGGGAAAAAAGAAATGCTAGAATATATAATTATTGGATTATTAATAGTTTGCATTATATTAATAATTATTTTATTAACTAGAAAAAGTAATCATTATGAAATAATTGAAAAACTAGGAAAGTTTGAAACTGATATTACCAAGGAAATAGGTGAATTTAAATTTAACTTTTCAAGAGATTTAACCGGAGATTTTGAAAAATTAAATATGAATATCGAAAGAAAACTTTCTTATATTAATGACACAGTTAATGAACGGCTTGATAAAAACTTCGAAAAAAGCAATAAAACATTTATGAATGTTTTAGAAAGACTTTCAAAGATTGATGAAGCGCAAAAGAAAATTGATGATTTATCTGGAGATATTATTTCTTTGCAAAGTGTTTTAACTGATAAAAAGACTCGTGGTACTTTTGGTGAAGTAAATTTAGAATATATTTTAAATAACGCTTTTGGGTCTAGTAGCAATGGTATATATCAAACTCAATATAAATTTGATAATGGGTATATTGTTGATGCGCTTTTATTTGCTCCATCTCCGCTCGGAACTATTTCAATTGATAGTAAGTTTCCTTTAGAGAATTATCAGAAAATGACGGATAGAACTAAAAGTAAAGAAGAAAGAATGATGGCAGAAAAGTTATTTGTAAATGATGTTAAAAAACATATCAATGATATTAAAGAAAAGTATATTGTTCCTGGGGTTACCTCAGATGAGGCAATTATGTTTTTACCTGCCGAAGCAATATTTGCCGAAATTAATGCTTATCATCCAGAGCTTATTACATATGCTTATAATAATAATGTATGGATTACGGGACCGACAACATTAATTTCTACATTGTCAACAATATCAATGATTATTAAAAATATTGAAAGAGATAAATACGCTAAAGTAATTCATGAAGAATTAAATAAATTAAGTGTTGAATTTACAAGGTATAAAGATCGTTGGGATAAACTTTCTAAAAATATTAAAGCAGTTAATAACTCGGTTGATGAAATTACCACTACAACAGAAAAAATTTCAAAACGATTTGATTCAATAAATCGAGTGGACCTAAAGGAGATTGAAACGAAAGAATGAAAAAAGATGGATTTTTAATAACCTTTTTAAGAGGCTTTATTATTGGACTAGGAATTATTTTCCCAATTAGCGCTAGTGTTTTAGCGATTGTTATGGGAATTTATAAGAAAATCCTCAATGTCGTCAATAATATTTTTAAATGTTTTAAAAAAGAATGGAAATTTATTTTAGCTTTGGGATTAGGTGTAGTAATTTCTTGTTTAGTAAGTTGTTTATTACTAAATTTTACGCTTAAAAAATTCCCGATAGCAACCCTTTTATTCTTTGTGGGTTTAATTATTGGCGGAATGCCAATGCTGTTTAAAAAGACTAATCGGGATTTTAGAGTAAGTAATATTTTGTTTACTTTAGTGGGAATTGGAATTTTAACTGGTTTATCATTTATAAGCAGTGGTAATGATGCCGTTATTAAAACAAGTGCAATAGGACTTTTGACATTATTTGGTGTTGGCGTTGTTGGCGCCGGCAGTATGATAGTTCCGGGGGTAAGCGGCTCTGTTATGCTGGTTATTTTAGGATATTATGAACCACTTTTAGAGGTGATATCATCCCTTGTCAAGTTTGAAGATTTAATAACTAATATTTTGATTGTTGGTGTATTTGGAGCGGGAATGATAGTAGGCGTTTTATTGTTTTCTAAAATAATGGAATATTTTTTAGATCGTTTTGAAACTAAAACTTATTTTGCAATTATTGGTTTTGTAAGTGCTTCAATTATTAATGTTGGATTATCGCTTTTTGGGTATTCATTTAACTTAATTGAGTTTTTAGTTGGATTGTTATTATTCGTTGGTGGTTTTGTTATTTCATTTAAATATTTAAAAGAGGAGTAATATGGAAATTTATTTAATTTGTAACAATTTATTTGAAAATAATTTAACTTATGCTGATAAGCATGATATTGAAAAAAAGAAAATGACTAGGCCACTTTCTGTGGAAGGCGAAGCCCTAGCAAAGGAACTTTCCTTAAATGACGAATTTTCAGATGTCAATTTGATTTACTCATCAATGTTTTCTTCGTCATTAGCAACGGCTAAATATTTAGCGGAAAGAATTAATAAAAATATTTTGGTTGATGAAGATTTGAATGATTGTAAAGTAGGTGATTTACGTAATAAAAGTTTAAAAATGGTTAAGTTTATGCAAAATCATGACTTTAATATTAAACTTAATAATGGTGAATCACTCGAAGAAGTAGGAAGCAGAATCGAAAAAGTAATAAATAAGATCATTTATATAACGGGAACGAGAAAAGTAGCAGTTTTTACTCATAAAAGAACAATGCTTGGTTATCTAATTAAACACGGAAATCCTGGGTATAATCTTGATGATAATTTAGTAGTCGAATTTGGTGAAAAGGTTGTATATAACGAATTAGAAAAAGATTGTGATATTGTAAAAGTAACTTTTAAGGATCGCAAAATCGTAGATATGGAAGTAATTGATTTATAGAAAGGATTTAATATGAATAAAACAGATAAAAAGAATATAGTTTTAAGTATTGTGTTTTCAGGGTCAATGGTTTTATTTGGAATTGCTTTAGCTAAAGTTTTAACACAAATAGTATAGTATGAAAAAAATAGATTTTCGTTTAGACAATTTACGTGTACTATCAATGTTTTTAGTAATTGTTATTCATTTAGCTAATTATTATTGTCGTGCTTATAGTGATATAAGTACTTTTTCTTATGTGGGGGCACTTAGTTTTAATGCTTTAGCGCGAATAAGCGTTCCTATTTTCTTTATGATTAGTGGTGCCCTTTTATTAAGTAAAGAATATGATGAACATAAAAATAAAGAACGAATTAAAAGGATAATTATTACACTTACTATATTTACTATTTTTTATTTACTTTGGGATAAGTTTTATATGCATAAAGATTTTGGAAATTTAATAAGTTTATTAACTAGTCCTAAAAGAAGTATGTTGTGGTTTTTATATGCCATCATTGCTCTTTATATAGCTCTTCCTTATACTAAAATTCTGGTTGATGGGATGAGTGAAACTTTAGAGAAAAGATTTGTCGTTCTATGGATTATTTTAAATGGGGGATTTTATTTACTTGATATCTGCATAAATATTGATTTAAAATATTTGGTTCCTTTTATAAGTGGAACTTACTATTTAGGATATTTTGTAGTAGGCTATTTAATTTATAAGTATAAAGATAAAATTGATTATAAAAAATATAACTATCTTTGGATTAGTATTTTTACTATTGCTAGTTTAATAACAATTATTTTAAGCTTTTATGCTTCTGTGAATAAAAATAGATATATTGATAGTTTTTTAGCATATCGAAGTTTACTAATAATCCTATCTTCACTTTCGGCTTTTATATTCATTTACTTTAATACTTCCGAAAAAGAATGTAAGTTTATATCAAAGATTTCGCCGTATTCTTTTGGAGTATATTTAGTCCATGGTTTTTTACTTAATCTTCTGATGGAATATTTTCCTTATCAAAGGATAAATTCATTTATTGGTGTACCGATTGGTTTAATTATTTTAGGAATTACTAGTTTATTTTTAGTTTTTATCTTAAAAAAAATTCCGGCATTAAAAAAATATATATAATAAAAAAGAACTTTTGATTGTGGATTTATTATTAGGAAATTAAATGCATAACAAAACAAATATTGTAGTAGAAACTGATTTTTATTTAAGTAAAATCGATATTTAAAAGGAATCCATAGAGTACAAAACGTTCCCGCAACTAATTTGAATTTAAGATTATTTATACAGTTAAGAACAAGCGCTAAGCTTGAATTAAATTATTTTCATTTATATAACACATCTTTTTCTATTTTAAAAATTATAGTATAATTATTGTAAATACAAGGAGAAATTTATGGAAGAAAAAATAAGTATTGGTGTAAGCGCTAGACATGTGCATTTAACCAAAGAAGTATATGATATGCTTTTTGATGAAGAACTAACAAAAGAAAAAGATTTAAAACAAACTGGTGAATTTGCCTCCTTTCAAAAACTGACTCTAGTAAATGGTGATAAAGAAATTACAGGAGTTAGAGTTTTAGGGCCTTTTAGAAAATATAATCAGGTTGAAATATCTCGTAAAGATGCAATGACATTAAAAATAAATCCGCCGGTGAGAGCAAGTGGTGATTTAACTGGCGCTGCTCCAATAACATTAAAGACAGATAAAGGAGAGGTTACTTTGGATGCTTGTATTTTAGCTCAAAGACATGTCCATATGTCCCCAGAAAAAGCCGAGAGCTTAGGCGTAAAAGATAAACAAAAAATTGGTATTAGAATTGGTGGAGAACGTTCGGGCATAATCGATGCTTTTGTTAAAATTTCGGATAATGCTTATTTCGAAGCTCACGTTGATACCGATGATTCGAATGCATTTTTGCTTGGCAACGATAATGAAGGAACTTTAATAGTATGAGTTTTTTTATCGGGAATGTAGAAATTCCAGGTAAAATTATTGTAGCTCCGATGGCGGGAATTTCTAATAAAACTTTTCGCATGATTTGTAAAGAATTCGGAGCTTCTTTAGTCGTGGGAGAAATGGTTTCAGATAAGGCAATTATGTTTGGAAATGAAAAAACATTGGAGCTTTTAGAAATGGATGAAAAAGAAAGACCAATTTCTCAGCAGATATTTGGAAGTGACTTAGATAGTTTTGTTGAAGCTGCCAAAAGAGTTTATGACATAATGCATCCTGACATTATTGATATTAATATGGGATGTCCAGTTCCGAAGGTGGCTATTAAAAATCAGGCTGGTAGTGCGCTTTTAAAAAATCCTGATAAAATATATGAAATTGTCAGTAATGTTGTAAAAGCTATTCCTGTGCCCGTAACAGTTAAGATTCGAGCCGGTTGGGATGAAAAAAGCATTAACTGCGAAGAGGTTGCTAAAATTTGTGAAAAAGCTGGAGCTAGTGCCATAACACTGCATGCTAGAACTAGGGCCCAAGGTTATTCAGGAAAAGCGGATTGGGCTTTAATAAAGAAAGTTGTTCAAGCTGTAAAGATTCCAGTGATTGGTAATGGGGATGTAATATCTTGTTATGATGCAAAAAAAATGCTTGATGAAACTGGTTGCGCAGCTGTAATGATTGGCCGTGGCCTTTTGGGAAATCCTTGGCTTGTGAAAGAGTGTGTCGAGTATTTAGAAAATGGTAAAGCACCTTGTAAGATTAGTTTTCAAGAAAAAATAGAGATGATGAAAAGACATTTACTTGATTTAGTTGAAGAAAAAGGTGAGCAGTCAGCGGTTTTGGAGATTAGAACTCACTTTTTATATTATTTAAAAGGAATGCCTGGTAACGCAGAAATAAAAAATGTAATTTGCAAAGCCAAAACTAAGGAAGAAATTATAAATATTTTAGATAAATATTGGGAAGTAATTAAAGATGAAAATACTATGTAAACTTAAAGATAATACAATTATTATTTGTGAAAACAATTATAAGAAAAAGCTTTTGAGAAAACTAACTGATCAAAAACTTTTTTTAAATGTTAAATTTTATAGTAAAAAAGAATTTTTTCAAAAATACTTTTTTTCATACGATGAAAAAACAATTTATTATCTTGTTCAAAAGTATCAAATGAAAGTTGATATTGCTTATATGCAACTAAATAATCTATATTATATTGATGAAAACCTAAACTATAAGTCTAATAAGTTAAATAAACTAGTCAATCTAAAAAAAGAGCTTATAGAAAATAATTTGTTAACATATGATAATAACTTTCGGACAAGTCTTTCGAAAAAACACATAATTGTCTGGGGATATGAATGTTTAGAAAATCATGAAAAAGCTGTTTTTGATGCGTTGCAAGCGGAAATCTTTGAGGAAGAAGCTCACTTTTTGCCTAAAGCGGTTTATGAATTTGCCTCCATGGAAGATGAAGTAAATTATGTCGCGAGGGAAATTTGTAAATTAATTATAAAAGGAATTGATATTAACGCGATTAAAATAGCTGGCGTAAATGAAGATTATTATTATACGCTTGACCGTATTTTTAAATTTTATAATATTCCAATTAAAATCCCGTTTCAAAATAGCCTTTATAGTAATCCTATTAGCCAAGAATTTCTGAAAAATTTAAATGGAGATTTAAGTAGTGCCTTAGAAAAAGTTAAGAAAAAAGATGCTACAATTGTTAATAAAATTATAAATATTTGTAATAAGTATGTTTTTGCAGACGATTTAAATGTTGCTAAAAAACTTATTATTAGTGATATGAAAAAATCTCAATTAAATAATTTTAATCAAAAAAATTTTATTGAAATTACAGAGTTAAATGAGGCTTATACAAATGAATATGTTTTTTTAATGAACTTTAATACTGGTAGTATCCCTTGTTTAAAGAAAGATGAAAGTTATATTACGGATAATATTAAGGATGAAATAAATGCTAAAAGTGTAATACAAATTAATAAAGAAATTAAAGAATATACTATATCTAAGATTAAAAGCATTCAAAATTTAGTGATTACTTATAAATTAAAATCGGAAAAAAATGAATTTTATCCATCTTTTTTAATTGGAGATTTAAACTTAGAAGTCAAAAAAATAGCGATTGATTTGGAAAACAGTTATTCTATCACATTAGATAAAATTAATTATGCTCGAAAAATTGATAACTTTCTTAAATATGGTGAGATTGATAGTGATTATTACTTATACCAAAACACTTTAAAAGATATTGGCTATAATTCATATAACAATAAATTTAGTGGAATTGACGGTAAAATGTTAAAGTCTTATTTAAATAATCACTTAGTTTTATCATATTCTTCGCTTAATAATTATCATAAGTGTGCATTTCGTTTTTATTTAGCCCATATTTTACGATTAGATAAATACGAAGAAAATTTCGAAGCGTTTATTGGATCACTGTTTCATGCGGTTTTAGAAAAGTGCTTTATCTATAATTTAAATGTTGCCTCTGAAGTAAATAATTATATTAAAGAGCAAAATAAAGAATTGTCTTTGAAGGAAAGATTTTTTGTAAATAAAGTTATAAATGACATTACCTACGTAATAGATGTTTTAAAAGAGCAAAATAGTCACATTGGGTTAGATGGGGCAATGTACGAAAAAAATATTGTGATAGATAAAAGTAAAGATGATTTAAAGATTGAATTTACAGGTTATGTTGATAAAATTTTATATAAAGAGATGGGAAATTCGACTTTAGTATCAATTATTGATTATAAAACTGGATTTATAGATATAGAACTTAAATATGTTCCTTATGGTTTATCTTTACAGTTACCAATTTACTTATATTTGGTTAAAAACTCCGGTCTTTTTATTAATCCGAAGTTTGTCGGTTTTTATTTGCAATATATTCTTGATAAAGATATTTTGCGCTTGGCAAACAAAAGCTATGACGAACAAAAGAAAGATAATTTGAAATTAATGGGATATTCAATAAAAGATTCTGACTATTTAGAAAAATTTGATGATACATTTGCTAATAGCCAGTTGATTAAAGCCATGAAAATCAAAAATGATGGAAATTTTTCTAGTGCTGCTAAAGTTTTGGACGAAAGGCAAATGGATAAACTTATTGAATTAACAGAACAAAATATTGATAATGCAATTGATAACATTACAAAGGGAAATTTTACAATTAATCCAAAGAAAATAGGGTATTTTAATGATGTTGGTTGTCAATATTGTAAATTTAAAGATATATGTTTCCATAAGGAAGATGACTATGAAATATATGAAGAAGTAAATGATTTAAGCTTTTTAGGAGGTGATGAAGATGCCTAAGTGGACACCAGAGCAAATGTTGGCTATCGAAGAAGATGGAAGTAATATTATTGTTTCTGCCGGAGCAGGGTCAGGTAAGACCGCAGTTTTAACCGAAAGGGTAATTCACAAACTTCAAAAGGGGATTAAAATAAATGAACTTTTAATTTTAACCTTTACTAATGCTGCCGCAGGGGAAATGAAAGATCGGATACGCAAAAAAATTAGTGAATATCCACAGTTAAAGGAAAATCTTGATTATTTAGATAGTAGCTATATTACTACTTTTGATTCTTTTACTTTGTCTTTAGTTAAAAAATATCATTATCTACTTAATGTTTCTCCATCATTGAGTATAGTTGACTCCGGTATTATTAGTTTAATGAAGGAAGATATATTAGAAAAAGTATTTGATTCCTTTTATAATAAACAAAATCCCAAATTTTTAAAATTAATTAATGATTTTTGTATTAAGAATGATAAGGCTATTAAATCCTCGGTTCTAAAAATAATCAATGCTTTAGAATTAAAAAGTGATAAAAGTGAGTATCTAGAAAACTATGTTAATGATAACTTTAACGACAGACTTATTAATAGTTATGTTCAGGAGTATTTGAGTCTTATTTTTGAAGTAATCCAAGATATAGAAACCGCATTATATTTAATTAGTGATAGTGATTATTATGAATATTATGAAGAGATGTCAAAAGCGCTTGAGGGATTAATTAAAGCGAAAACTTATGATGAAATTAAACTAAGAATTAATGTTACCTTACCGCGAAGACCAAGAGGTAGTGATGATATTAAGGAATACAAGGAAAGTATTGATACTTCCCTTAAACAAATTAAAGAGTATTTAAGATACGAAAATGAAGAGGAAATCTTTACTTCATTTAATATAGCAAAAGATTATGTCGAAGCAATTATTGAAATTATTCAGGAGTTTAATAAAGAGCTTAGTGATTACAAAAAAGAAAATGATTTGTATGAATTTACAGATATTGAACTGATGGCAATTAAACTTTTGAAAGATAATCCGGATATCTGTGATGAATTAAAAACATTTTATCAAGAAATTATGGTTGATGAGTATCAAGATACGAACGACCTGCAGGAAGAATTTATTACCTTAATTGCTAATGAAAATGTTTATATGGTAGGCGACATTAAACAGTCAATTTATGGTTTCCGGAATGCTAACCCAAGTATTTTCAAAAATAAATATGATTCATATAGCGATAATAAGGGCGGTAAAAAAATTGATTTGCTGAAGAATTTTCGTTCAAGAGGCGAAGTATTAAATGGAATTAACTTAATCTTTAATTTAATTATGGATGATTTTTTAGGTGGAGCCAATTATATTCAAAGTCATCAAATGATTTTTGGAAATATGAGTTATGAAGAAAATAAAAATCAAAATCAAAACTATGATTTAGAGGTTCTTAATTATCAAGATGAAGAAGGAAAATTTACAAAAGAAGAAATTGAAGCTTTTATTATTGGAAAAGATATTAAGCAAAAAATAGCTGATGGGTATGAAGTGGTTGATAAAAAAAGTGGCACCTTAAGAAAGGCTAGATTCGAAGATTTTTGCATTATTATGGATCGTGGAAGTAGTTTTATGACCTATAAAAAAATTTTTGAATATCTTCATATACCTTTAGTAATTTATGAAGATAAGAAACTTACTAATGAAACTGACATTCTTCTTATTAATAATATTTTGATTTTGCTTTTAAAAATAAATCGGCAAATATTTGATGTAGAATTTAAATATGCCTTTGTTAGCGTTGCTCGGAGCTTCTTAATGGAAATCCCTGATGCCGAAATATTCCGGATTATTAAAGAAAAAGATTATCAAAATAATGAGATTTATTTACTTTGTCAGTCGCTAAGTAAAGAAGTTGATCATTTAAATGCCTTTGAGGTTGTTCGGAAAATAATTGATCAGTTTAATTTTTATGAAAAAGCAATTAAAATGGGTAATATTAATGATATGCTAGTTAGAATAGATAATTTATTATCCATTGCAAATAATCTTTCGCAAAATGGTTATACCCCTGAAATGTTAAAAGATTATTTGTCTAAGATGGCAAGTAGTAACTATGAAATATCATATAAAGTTATAACTTCGGGAATGCCAAGTGTTAAAATCATGAATATTCATAAATCGAAAGGATTAGAGTTCCCGGTATGTTATTTTTCAGGCTATCATAAAGCCTTTAATACTAGTGATATTAAAGAAAGGTTTGTATATGATAATAAGTACGGAATTATAACCCCGTTTTTTAAAGAGGGAATTGGAACTTTAATTTTAAAAGATCTTCTTAAAAATAAATATATTATTGATAATATTTCTGAAAGAATTAGGCTTTTTTATGTTGCTCTTACTAGAGCTAAAGAAAAGATGATTATTGTTACTTCCTTAGACCAAAATGACAGTAGTTTAACTAAAGGCGTAGTCGACTATGCGATTCGTAAAAAATATAGTTCTTTTTTAAGTATTTTAAATTCAATAAAAGTCAGTTTAAAGGATTATACTAAAACAGTGGATTTAAAAACATTAGAATTAACCAAGGATTATTTATTTAATAATAGTATTAAAGAAAAAATATATGAAGATAGTAAGATAATTAATTATCAGGCAATAAATATTCCCAATGAACAGGTGGTGGAAAAACATGCATCGAAAGTAATTGGTGAGTTAATTAGTAGTGAAGTTCAAGATACTTTAAGCTATGGAACCATGATGCATGAAGTGTTTGAAAATAGTGATTTTTTAAATTTAGATATTAATGATAAATATTATAATATTCTTTTTGACTTTACTAAAAAATTAAATATTACTGATAAAACTAAAGTGTATAAAGAACATGAGTTTATTTATGAAAAAGATGGGGTAAATTATCATGGAATTATTGATTTAGTATTAATCGAAGAAGATGTAATTAAAATTGTTGATTATAAACTTAAAAATATTGAAGATGAAAAATATAAAGAGCAATTAAAGGTATATTTTAATTATTTAAAAGGGCTTTTTGATAAAGATATTAAATTGTATTTATATTCAATAATGGAAGATAGATTAAAAGAAATAATAAATTAAATCTGTAAAAAAAGGAGAAATATGGAAAGAAAAGATATAATTAATGCAATAAATGAAATAAGAAAATTTAATACTGAAACTTCTAAAATTGAAGCAAAAACTGCTTTAAAGTAGTTTTTCGAAATAATAAAAATATTATATATTCATTGCAAAGTGGACAACAAAATGGACAACAAAGTGGACAACAAAATACAACAATAGAAAAGCAACAATCAAAAGTATTGAAGTTTTGTGTAGAACCCAAGTCATCTAATGAAATAAAAGTCTTTTTAGATATAAAATCGAGACAATATATTTCTTCTAAAATCATAAATCCTCTAATTAGAAGCGGTAAGTTAGAATATGTCAATAAAAATTCTGTGAATGCAAGAAATCAAAAATATATTACAGTTAAAATAGATAAATAAGGAATAGTTAAATAACACTCTTTAAAACTAGAATTTTATGTTCTAGTTTTTTGGTTCACCAATTGCAATCTAAATCCTATAATTATTCTAAGAAAATCGAAAATAAAATATGATGGTAGTGATTGTTAAAAGAATGAAAAGCAGAATATATGGTAAATATTATAACACTGATGTTGTAGATAATGATGGAATGTTTCGAATAATTGAATCGATTCCGTCTAAAAATGCAGAACCTATTATTGATCCTTAGCTAACTGATGTGTGGGCCTTGGGAGGAATAGAAAGTGATTTAGAATATGCGATTTTTAAAATGATATCTATAGAGAATGGTCTGGGATGACTGCCAAAGAGTATAAGGGGCTACGTAAAGAGTCTTTAATAGATAATATGAGTGATATTGAAATCGCTCTAGCGGATATCGGAGAACTTACGGCTCGAGAATAAAACCCATCGGGCTTGATGAAAATAGAAAAATTGCTAAAGAAGGTGGACAAGTTGCCAATAATACTTGAAAAGATATTGAAACTAGACTCTGAGAGTCGATTGTAACTAAAGATAACGCATTAGAATATAAATATAGTGATGAAATAAACTTAATTGAAAATAAGCGGTAAAAAAAGACGATTGTAATTGTCTTTTTTTTATGTATTTGTTATAATTTTAACATAGGGTAGAAGATTTTTTGTATGGGTAATAATAATTGTTTTCTCCTTGTTTATATTTAAAAGAATGCGAGGGTTATATATATGAGTAGGAAAAGGAAAATTACGTTATCTGCTATAACGCTGTTGTTAATAATTTGTACAGCTATATCAGCATCATATGCTTTTTACACTTTTACAGTTGGCACACCATTAGAACTTTCTACAACTGCCGATATTCCAGATTGTATTGCTCTTTCAATGACGGGAGCCGGTATTAATTTAAGCGGAGATAGTGCCGCACCGATAAGTGATGTTAAAGCCTTAAGTTCTACTAATTATCGATATTCGTTTACTGTTTCTAATGCATGCGGAGAAGCGTCAAATTTAAAAATTGCACTGGCTCCAGTAAATGGCTCAACAATGCCTAATCGAGCATTAAAATATGTTTTAATTGAGCAATCTGCTAGTGTTCCAACCCAGGGGTTATATTTAACTAATAATCCAGAAAAAATGTTTACTAAACAAATAATTAGCGATGCTAAAAAAGGATATGAAGTTGATATAGAAACTGGTTATGAACTTCTTAATACCTCAATTGATGCGGGAAGTACAAAATCATACTACTTGTATTTGTGGGTTGATTATTATGAAGGTGATAAGAATCAAAGCGGTGATTTAAATAATTCAACAATGAATACAATCTTTGATGCGAGATTAATTGTTTCTGATTATTCTGCTGCCGAAGGAGGAACTGTTACATTAGCTAATGCTGTACTTGCCAAAGAAAGTAGTAGCGATTACACATCAAGTCAAGATGGCTCTATCTACCGAGTAGTAGACCAAAATGGTGTGAGATATGAAGGAAAAGATCCCGATAATTATGTATGGTATAATTGCACAGATGATAATGATACATCAACATGTGAAAGATGGAGAATAATCGGAGTATTCAATGGAGCAGATGTAGGACTAGATTCAAGTAAAAAATATACCAAGATAGCAAGAAGTACACCACTAGAAACACTTATGGTATGGGATACTGGAGGCGAAAATGACTGGGTGAATTCTACGTTAAATGCGTATTTAAACGGAGAGTACTTAAGCTCGCTATCAACAACAGCCCAAACAATGATAGCAACATATAATAATAAATATTCTTTATGGCACTTAAGGGGACCAGATTCCACCACTTATGAATATGCAGCAGGATGGTATGAAATAGAAAAAAATACAGGTACTCCGGGATACCGAAATGGTACCGCAGGAGCCGCAGATGCGGCAAAAGAATATGCAATAGGACTAATGTATCCAAGTGATTATGGATATGCAGCCTATGGAACTGCATGTAATAATGAAAGTACGGAAACGTTATATAATTATGGAGGCTCATGTGCAGCAGTGGATTGGTTATTATACTCGGAAGGCAATGAATGGTTAATATCTCCGTATGCTGGCCGTTCCGACTATGCGTTCTTTGTGTATGTCGACTACGGTAGATATGTCGACTACGTCAGCGTCTACAACGAGTTTGCGGCGCGTCCTGTCTTGTATCTGGAAGCAGATGTTTTAGTAAAAGATGGAAATGGTTCAGAAGAAAATCCATATAAACTTCATTATGAAGCTCCTCCTAAAGAATATTTATCGGATTACGTGCTTGCGTTAGAAAGTAGTGATGATTATACCTCAAAAGCTGATGGTACTATATATCGGGTAGTAAATCAAAATGGCGTAAGATATGAAGGGAAAAATCCCGATAATTATGTATGGTATAATTGTACAGATGATAATGATACAACAACATGTGAAAGATGGAGAATCATTGGAGTATTTGATGGAGCGGATATTGGACTTGAAGCAGGAAAAAATTATACCAAGATAGCAAGAAGTACACCAATTGCGAATATGGCATGGGATAGCACAAGCCCGCATGAGCATGACTGGGTAAATTCTACGTTATATCAATACTTAAATGGGACATATTTAACAAGTATATTATCAGCAGGAGCAAGAGAAAAAATAGCAAAATACAATAATCAGTATTCGACATGGCATTTGCTGGGGCCGACATCCTCTGAGTTTGAAAATTACTATACGCCAGATATGTACCAAGCGGAAAGGGATATAACAATAGGACATAAAGGATATCGAAATGGAGTAGCAGGAGCTGCAGATGTAGCAAAAGAAGCGGCAATAGGACTAATGTATCCAAGTGATTATGGATATGCAGCATATGGGAGTACATGTAACAATGAAAGTACAGAACCGCTAAACAATTACAACACATGTGCAGCAGTGGATTGGCTAATGTATTATAATCCGGATGAAGGTTATTATTACGAATGGTTAATATCTCCGGTTACTGGCACTTCCAACCTTGCGTCAGGTGTGTTTGGTGGCTACGGTGGCCATGTCGGCTTCACCTTCGTCGACGCTGAGAACTTAGCGGTCCGTCCTGTCCTGTATCTGGAAGCTAGCGTAGAAAAAAAAGAGGGGCAAGGAACATATGATTTACCATATGAACTAGGATAGAACGGCCCGATAGGGCAAGCGGCGCTGGCGGCTCGTTGGTCCGCCCGACGCCGGGTATTTTGAGGATTTCAACATCAATATTGATGATTGAAATAAATTTAAAGGGTAGTTTTTCATAAATTGTAAATGAAAAGTAAAAAAAGAACACTTGTAGTGTTCCCTATATCTTAAGAAGAATATTATACTTTTGAAAGATTGATAATAATTCTTCTTTTTTTATGTAATGTTCTTTTTTATTATTGGTAATTGTTACATACTCGTTTTTGTTCGTTGCTATTAAGCTACCTATTTTAATTTTATTAATATCTTTTAAAATATTTTGAACTGTATCTTCAGAAAGAATTTCTTTTTGGACTAACTTATATCCTTTCAAAGGATCGATTGTATAGTACCAGTCTAAATAGTAAGTAAATAATGTATTATCATTTGTGATATGTAAATAAAAGTTATTATCTTGATTAACTTTTTTAAATAAAGAATTCTTTTCCATTAAAATATCTTTTTGAGGGATAACTCCGAGACTAATACTTAATACTTTATCACTGTTATATAGTTTATCAAATTCTTGCTTTAAATAAGCTCGATATCCTAGAAAGATACCGATTAGTAATAAGACCCCAATAATCCCAATGATAATTATGTATTTCCCATTTTTACTCTTATTCATCTTTTCCTACTTTACTAAAGCTTTAGCAACCTCGTTAACCGGACCGGCTCCGATGGTAATAATTAAATCATTTTCTTGAACATTTTCTTTAATATATTCTTCGATTTTTTCAAACGATTCAATGTATATTGCTTTTTCGTTACCATTTTTTCTGATTAAATTAACGATATCTTGGCCACTTACATTATAAATATTTTCTTCGCGCGCAGCATAAATTTCGGCAATAATAACATGATCAAATTTTGCAAGTACTTCCCCAAATTCATTTAAGTGATCTTTGGTTCTAGAATAGGTATGGGGTTGGAAGATTGCCCAATTTTCTTTGTGTTTTGTCTTTTTAACAGATTCATAAGTTGTTTTAATTTCACTTGGATGGTGGGCATAATCATCATATACTGGGCAGTTATTAAATGTTCCTAATAACTCAAATCGTCTTCCTACACCATGATAATTACTTAAAGCCTTAGTAATTATTTCAAGGTCTAATATATATTGATGGGATAAAGCAATTGCGGCAAGAGAATTATAAACATTATGAATTCCACTTACTCCTAAAGAAACATTAATCTTCATTTCGTTATTGATATATAAGTCATATCTTGCATGCCCATTTTCATCAAAATCAATATTTTTAGCCATATAATTTGCGCTGTTTTCAATCCCATAAGTAATTTTCTTTTTGCTATCTTTCGTCGCAATTAAAGTGTTTTCGTCATCAGCATTAATAACTAGGATACCATTATCAGGAAGTAGCTTTGTATACCGGTTAAATGATTTAATAATATTATCTAGGTTACCAAAATAATCTAAATGATCATTATCAATATTTAAAATAATTTCCGCTGTTGGAAAAAAGTCTAAGAAACTATCAACGTATTCACAAGCTTCGGCAATAAAATATTCTTTATCACCAACATGGTCATTACCTCCGATAAGGGGAAGGATTGCTCCGATTTGAATCGTTGGATTTAATTTAGCTTCCATAAATATTGAACTAACCATTCCGCTGGTGGTACTTTTACCATGAGTTCCACTGATGCATAAAACATTTTTGTAATTTTTCATCATTAACCCAAAGAACACACTTCTCTCATATAATTCTTTGTTCAATTTTTTAGCATAAGCCAGTTCTTCGTTATCATCTTTGATAGCGGCTGTATAAATGACTATATCAGCATTTTCTATATTTTTAAGATTAATTTCATAACTTATTTTAATGCCTTTGGAAGCTAGTTTTTTAGTAAGTTCGCTTTCTTTTACGTCATATCCTGTAATTTCACAATTATATGAAAGAAGTATATCGGCAATACCACTCATTGATACCCCACCAATTCCAATCATATGAATTTTTTTGTTTGTAAACATAATTTCACCTCATTAAATACATTCTTATTATAACTAACTTTATGAGTAAGTGCAAAAATTTTTGCTGCACATAATATATAGTTGCTTTTTTTGTAAAATAAATCTTTCTCAAATTGTAAAGTAAAATTTGCTTTTTTTTGTAAAACTGTGATATCTTTAGTGCCGTTTATATATCAATTGATAATGACTTGATAGAGAGTATTGGTGTTATTAAAAAAGTCGACTCACGGGGCGAAAGTATTAAAAAATTAGCATTATCTTTAAAAGATATAAAAGAATAAAAATCTTATAAAATAGACTTTTATTCTTTTTATTTTTTTGTTATACTTTATATGATATGGAAAATGATGTTATAAAGAATAAAGAAAGTTTAAAAGCTATCCTTTTTATTGGGATAACAACGATATTACTGATGGCAATAGGTGTATTTTTTGCATATGCCTATTTTGCTAATGACCCAAATATTCAAAATAATTTAGCGCTTAATGTAACGATTGAAGAGGGAATATCGGCAGAATTTACTGTAACAGGAGATGAAGATTTAACAATTGATGTATCTGGCGATAAGATGTTAAATGATGGAATTGGCTCAGTAGCAGGAACAGATAATACCTCAATAACAGTTAATTTAACAAGTAGTTCACCGGTAATATGTACTTATGATTTAGTGTGGTCTTGGAATGACGATAGTCCTAATGAATACACAATTTCCACTGGTGCTACAAAAGAATTTACTATTCAAGGAACTGATGGAAGCAATACTATTGATGAAGTACAAGTAAGTAATTATGGGGCTAGTTTAGATTTAGGTTCTTATGAAATATTTACTTTGGGTGGAACAATTATCCAAGATTGGAGCTTTATTGCTAATTTTTATAATGTTAATGTAGTTCAAGATAACCATGCCGGAGCTATTTATAGTGGTAAAATTGCAATACATAATGCAGAGTGTGGTGGCCTAGATACAACACTTTCTGATGCTATTGTCACTTTATCTGCTTTAGGAGATCAAAGGTCTCAAAAAGATGGTAGTGTATATAAAGTAGAACATGAGATATTTACAGCTGCTGATGGTATAACACAAATCGATGCTGGTTATCGTTATGAAGGCGCTAACCCAGATAATTATGTGGAATATAATGATGAATTATGGCGAATTATCGGAACTTTTGATGGTTCTGATGTTGGCCTTGAGGAAGGTAAACAATATACAAAGATAATCAGAAGCAATCCATTTAGCACTGCATATCCATGGGATTGGGATGATATAAATGGTAATGGTTTGATTGACAGGGATGAATGGAGCGAGTTATGGGCTGATGCTTCATTAAATGCTTTATTAAATAATGATTATTTAAATCAAGCTGGTGAATTTTCTAGTACGTCTACGGATAAAGGTTTAAATGAAACTGCACGAAATATGATTGCTAAATTTAATAATCAATATTCAAAGTGGTATACAAAAGGTTATCTGACAGGTAATACTCAAACTGCTAACGATTTTTATTCTGACGAAAGACAGAAAGGGTACTTATATACTGCAATAGGTTCAATGTATCCAAGCGATTATGGATATGCAATTTATGATGGTGGTAATGATGATTCATGTGTTTTTCCATCACGTGCTAATATGTCTTCATGTAAACAATATAATTGGTTATATCGTTCAGGTGTTAATCAATTGTTAATATCGTATGGTAAAATGGGAAGCCTACTAATTCCTTCGATGATTTCTTCTGAGGGTCAAGTAACAATGTATGATATTTCTACTTCTACTGCGTATTTTAGACCTGCATTATATTTAGAAGCGGATGTATTAATAATAAGTGGAAAAGGTTCAGAGGATGATCCATATAAAATTTATAAAAAAACCAAAGATAGCTCTTCTGATACCTTATCTGATACAATCTTAGCCTTAGCCAGTGGTATTGAGAGACAATCTGCTCAAACAAATGGCGGAGTATACCGAGTGGTTAGTCCTGAAGTAACCACCCCGAATTTTACAATATATAAAAATCTCACTCAGGATGAATATGGAAGTGTAGTAGAATATAAAGCTTCAGAAAGTGGTGCTTTACTTAGCGCTGGTACTTTAACATCAAACATATATACTTGGGATAGTAGCGAAGGTTTTTGGGAAAAAAGTTATGTTCGTGGAAATGATGGCGATTATTATAATCTTGTAATTCCAATTAAAGAAAGTGGTAATTATAGGTATTGCTTTTCAACTCACTATGGTAGTAGTAGTAATAAGTTAAAAGTATATATAACTGATGAAAATTCTAGTATTTATGCCAATTCCAAAAGTACCATTTCATTAACAAGTGTTGTTGGTAATGATTGTCGTGGGTTAGGGGATATAACTGAGGGTCAGGGCGTGAGATTTGAATATATGAAGGGGGGAGCCTCAGGTACTGGCGTATCTATTACTTTACAAAAGATGGAAGAAACCGTACCATTTGGAAATCCTGGTGTAAAATATCAAGGAAAAGATCCAAATAATTATGTGTTATTTAATAACGGAGAATTGTGGCGAATCATTGGAACTTTTGAAGGAAGTACAATTGGTCTTGAGCAAGGTGAACATTATACTAAAATAATCAAGAGTGCTTCAATAGGAAATTACGAATGGGATAGTAGTATTAGTACTACATGGCAAGATTCTGATTTAAATTATTACTTAACAAATAACTTGTATAATAATTTAAACGTTAATACTAAAGATATGATAGAATATGCAACATGGCATTTAGGTAAAATTCAGAATGGAGATTATAATGCATCCGGGTACTATATCGAAGAAAGAGGAGCATCTGGTGGTATAATACCTCATCAAAACTATATTGGTTTAATGAATCCAAGTGATTATGGATATGCAATGTATGCAGGAAATACAAATCATGATTGTACTATCGAAACATTAATTAGTAATTATAGCGCATCTAAATATGGTTGTGTAAATTATGATTGGTTGTTTAACGGGGATGAATGGACAATATCTCCAATAAATCTTCGATCATCATTTATCGTAAGTGCGGATGGCGTAATAGGGATTGGAGGGAATGATACTGATGAATATGCTGTTCGTCCTGTTTTGTATCTTAAGTCTAATGTCAGTATTGAGGCAGGAGAAGGCACTTTATCTTCACCATATATATTGAAATAGAACTAAAAAGCGGCGCTATGTTTCTAAATCCACTAAATGCTGGCAAAATTGTGATTTCAAAATTATTGTTGAAATAAAAGTAAAAAGTGTTCATATACATTTGAATTTTGACAACTTTAACATATTATAAAGCATCTTCTCTTTTTGAGGGAGATTTAATAAAATAACATCAGTTTTGCTGGGGAGTTAACTAAAGTGTTAACTTCTTTTTTGATGAAATAAAAATGTGATAATTTAATAATAAAGGAAGAGAGATGAAAGAGTTAGAGACATTGCCCAGCATTATTTTTAGCTGAAATTCAAGTAAATGGAAATGCAATTACATCATTAAAGTATTTCTGTAATAGAAAAAAACATAAAAAATAGTATGTGCCGGCGAAGTCATGCTTTAAATAACTCTGTAGTAATGTCTCTTTTGTGGAAAGTGAAAAAGCGACTTGCAACATTGTTGCAATTTTTATTCTAAAAAAAAGGAAATTGGCTATGTAGTAGGTAATATATAGTATAGGAGGACTACAACAAATTTTAGATTATAAAGAAGGGCGATATTTTTCTGCCGTTATAGAAAAAGCACAAGTTGCGTGCTCTCAAAGTAATAACAACATTTATTCCAATTTTGGTGTAAACACCAAAATAGTATTAGCCGGTTCTACTACTAAAACAATTATTGACTATAAATTTATGAACAAATAAATGATTTAGAAGAAGTTGTTCTTAACTACAAATTCTATAAATATTATTTTAAAAAAATATGAAGATGATATAAAAGAACATTCTAATGAAGTACGAAACCTAAAAAAGAAGAATAAACCTCGTGATGTTAGAATTGAAGAACTAGAAGATGATTTAGCAATTGCAAATGATACTATCGATGAATTAGAAGATAAAGTGACATAATAGTAAATTAAGAAGAAAGTTGGTGAACATAAAATGCTTACAATAAATTGGAAACAAATATATGAAATTGATAACAAATGGATTTTAATACTATATGACATATCTAAAAATCATTATGTTGGACTACCAGTTTATAATGAAGAACAAGAAAATACAATTTTTATAAAATCTATAAATAAATATTTAGTATTAGATGAAATTGCTGATTATAATAGAACAAATATTAAAAGATGTATTTATATAAAAGTCAAACCATTAAAAATAAATAATAATGAATTTAATGGTATATTATTTAAATCAAAAGATTCTTTTCTAAATTATGTAAAAAGTAATACCGATAATACTGCTGATGGAATATCATATAATAAGTGGTGTAGAGACAAATTAGAATTAATGAAAAAAGAAAACACTGAAATAGATTTTAAAGCTGGAGCAATTTGTTGGGTAGATTTAGGTTATAATGTTGGAAATGAACTTCGTAAATTAAGACCAGCTATACTTTGGAGAAGCTCATCAAATAAAAAAATGTGGACAATTATTCCGTTAACTTCTAAACACAAAGAAGATAATTATTATTTCCATTATGATTTAGAATCTGAAAATCTTGGAGTTGCAAGAATAGAAAATTTAATCAATATAAGTTCTAATAGAATAAAAGAACCATATTTTATAAAAAATAAAATAGGAACTATTACTAAAAAAGATAATGATAATATTCTGAAAATAATAAAAAAATATTATGCTTTTGAAGAAATAAATATAAAAAATACAACAGAATTAAAACAAAGCAATCGTAAGGAAAAACGCGAAAAAGTATTGACGTGATTTAAAAAAATGGTATAATTAAAGTACTTTAGATTGTTGCAGGTGTATTTATACACTTGGTAGTAGTTTTTCAAAAGGAAGAGCAATGCTCTTCCTTTTGCTTATGCAAAATCATATAAAAGTTGATAATTACTCAAATGAAAAGTTAAATTTCAATTTAGATGTTTATGATATATTGCGTGTATATTAGGTTAAAATAGTTTGTTCAGAATGCCCTGGATCACAATAAAATAATTTGGTTGGATAAACATGAGAGTTAGGAGGGACAATGCCTGAGGCTTTGCCAACACCAAAAAATCTATTAAAGAACTAAAGCTTGAATTTTATATTTTTTTATAATATAATCAAATTAATCTTTAAAAGATTATGAACAAGACGAAGTTATTTGGAAGTTTTAAAAGAGAGCTAGGATAGGTGAAAGCTAGCAGATGAAAAAGTAACTTAGATCACTTGGGAATTGCTTATTTAAGTAAATAGAATAAGACGTAATCTCGCGTTAAGAGAATAAAGAAACAATTAAGGTGGTACCGCGGATAATAATCGCCCTTAGGTAACCATCTTTTTTTATTGGAGGGAATATGAAAAATTTTAAGGAATTAGACAAAAGACCAGTTAGCGAAGTTGAAGCAAGTATTTCTACTTCTTGGGAAAGTATTAATGCTATGCATGATGCTCAAAATAAGAAAAATGAAAATAACGAAACTTTTGTTTTTTATGATGGGCCAGCATTTGCCAATGGCTTTCCAGGGCTTCATCATATGGTATCTAAAAATTTAAAAGATACAGTTACTAAATATCATGTAATGAATGGTAAAAAAGTAATTAGAAAAATTGGTTGGGATACACATGGACTTCCGATTGAAAATCATGTTGAAAAGAAACTGGGTATTTCATCAAAGAAGGAAATTGAAGCTTTAGGAATTGAAAAATTTAATGAAGAATGTCGGAAAAGTGTTAGAGCTAATGAAGATGCATTTACAAACTTAACTTCAAAAATGGGACAATTTTTTGATGTTGAAAATCCATATTTAACTTATAAAAATGATTATATTGAAACTGAATGGTGGATTTTAAAAGAAATGTTTAAAAAAGATATGTTCTATGAAGGAACAAGGGTAGTTCCTTATTGTCCTCATTGTGGAACTGGTCTTGCTACTCATGAAGTTGCGCAAAATTACCAAACTGATACGGCAATAACTGTTTATGTTCCATTTAAAAAGAAGGATGAAGATGTTTACTTTTTAGTTTGGACTACAACACCATGGACATTAATTGCTAACGTTGCTTTATGTGTTAATCCTAATGAAGAATATGCTTTAGTAGAATCTAAAGGTACTAAGTTTATTTTAGCCAAAAGTTTAGTAGAAAAGGTTTTAGGAGAAGAAGCAAATATTCTTGAATCTTTCAAAGGTAAAGATTTAGAATATACTGAGTATGAACAATTAATTCCATCTTTCGAAGTAGATAAGAAAGCTTTCTTTGTAACTTGTGATAATTATGTAACGATGGAAGATGGTACAGGTATTGTTCATATTGCTCCAGCATTTGGTGAAGATGATGCTCAAGTAGGTAAAAAATATGATTTACCATATTTAAATCCAGTTGGAAAAGATGGTTGTTATACAGGAGGAATGTGGGAAGGTAAGTTTGTTCATGATGCAAATGAAGAGGTTGTAACTTACTTAAAAGAAAATGATAAGTTATTTAAAAAACAAAAACTTGCTCATGAATATCCTCATTGCTGGCGTTGTGATACTGCATTAATTTATTATTCAATGCCAAGTTATTATATAAAGGTAAGTGAAATGACTGATGACTTAGTTAAAGCTAATGCAAATGTTAATTGGTATCCAGCTTATGTTGGTGAAAAAAGATTTGCTAATTGGCTAGCTAATGCACGTGATTGGAATGTATCTCGTTCTCGTTATTGGGGAAGTCCAATTCCATATTGGAAATGTGAATGCGGTCATGCACATATGGTTGGTTCTGTTGAGGAACTTAAAAAAATGGCTACTTGTGAAATTGGTGAGGATTTTGATTTACATAAACCATATATTGATAACGTTCATTTAACTTGTGAAAAATGTGGTAAAGAAATGACTCGGATTCCTGATGTTTTAGATTGTTGGTTCGACTCTGGGGCAATGCCTTTTGCTCAATATCATTATCCATTTGAAAATCAAGAACTTTGGGAAAATCAATTTCCAGCCGACTTCATTTGCGAAGGAATTGACCAAACACGTGGTTGGTTTTATACATTAATGGTAATATCAACCTTTGTTAAAGGTTGTTCACCATTTAAAAATGTTTTAGTAAATGACTTATTACTTGATGCAAATGGCAAGAAGATGAGTAAAAGTCGTGGTAATATCGTGGAACCATTTAGTACAATTGAAAAGTATGGTGCTGATACGGTAAGATTCTATTTACCTTATGTGTCTGCAGTATGGACTCCACTTAAATTTGATATGGAAGGTTTAAAAGAAGTTTATTCTAAATTCTTTAATCCTCTTAAAAATACTTATAGCTTCTTTGCGATGTATGCTAATATCGATGAAATTGATACAAATGACTGTTATGTAGAATATGAAAATCGTGAAGAAATTGATAAATGGTTACTTTCAAAATATCATCGTTTAGTTAAAGATGTTCGTGCTGCTTTTGATGAATATGATTTAAATAAAGTAGTTCATTATTTATCAAATTTTGTATCCGAAGATTTATCTAACTGGTATATTCGCAGAAATCGTAATCGTTTCTGGGGTAGTACTTTAGATAATTCAAAGAAGAGTGTTTATATTACAACATATGAAGTATTAGTAGGCTTATCTAAATTAATTGCGCCGATTGTACCTTTTGTATCCGAGGAATTGTATCGTAATTTAACTGGCGAAGCATCAGTTCATTTAGCGGATTATCCTGCTTTTGATGAAAGTATAATTGATGAAAGTTTAGAAAAGAAAATGGATTTAGTTCGAAGTATTATTTCTATTGGCCGCTATGTTCGGGAAGAAAATAAAATAAAGGTTCGTCAACCACTTTCTGAAGGTTTGATTGATGGTAAAAATAAGGAAGTACTTAGCGATGTAGTTAATCTTATTATGGAAGAGTTAAATGTTAAAAAAGTAACCTTTGCTGAGGATTTAAATACATATATGAACTTTACAATTAAACCTAATTTCAAAGAAGTTGGTAAAGTATTTGGTAAAAATATGGGAGAATACCAAAAGAAACTTGCAGAACTTGATTCAAGTGATATTAATACATTACAAAACGGTGAAAATATTAAAATGATTATTGCTGGTGAAGAATATGATATTAGTCCATCCATGGTTGAAATCCGTTATGATGCTAAAGAAGGCTTTAATGTAGGAATGGAAAATGGTAATTTCATTATTCTTGATACGAGAATTACTGATGAACTTAAAATGGAAGGTAATGCTCGAGAATTTGTTTCGAAAGTTCAAGCGTTACGTAAAGATAATAACTTTGATATTGCTGATCGAATCATTACTACTTATAATGCTGATGATGAATTTGCTAAAGCAATCGAAGCAAATACTGACTATGTTAAAAATGAAACACTTTCTATTGAGCTCGTAAAAGATGAAATGATAGAAAAAGATTTAACATTAAATGATTATGCAGTTGGTATTAAATTAGAAAGAAAATAATTACAAAAACAAAAAATGCTTGATTTGCACCACAAAATACTCTAAAGCGTTATTTACAGGTGAAAATATGGTAACAAATAAAACAATTTAATGAAATTTATTCCTTAAAAAAAGCGATTAAAATCGCTTTTTTTGTTGAGCTATATAACTTTTTTAAATTCTTTTTTTAATTCGGGAAAGATGGTATTAAAAATAATCTGTTGGCATTTTCTTTTGTTTACATCTTTTAAAATAAAACAATTGCCTTTTTTGGGATAATTTACTTTGGATTCAGCAAGCCTTTCTAAATTTTGGGTTTCTATATCAATAGAACACTTTTGGAGTAAAACACAACTTTTATTAATCAAATAACAAATATTTATGGCATCATTTATTGTTGCGCCTTTAGCGGCTCCAGATTCAATACTAATTTTGGCACAGGAACGGGATATATCATAAAGAAAGCGCGCTTTCAGATTAGTGCTATTTTTGAGAAGCTTTTCCATTTGATGATCAATGAAAACTTTTTTTGTAATATTATATCCCATCATCACAATTTTGGTAATTGGGGCATTAAATACAATTTTGGCTGCAGCAGGGTCTTTATAAAAGTTAAATTCTGCATATGGGGTAATATTACCATAATTTTCCGCGCCACCCATAATAATTAGTTCTTTAATATTTTTAGCAAAATTTTTGTCTTTTAAAATAGCTTTAGCAATGTTTGTAAGTGGTCCCACAGCGATAATTGTAATTTTGTGTGGATTATTATTAACGTGATTTATTAAATAATCGATAGCAGATATCTCTTCGATTTTGCCAGGAACTTCATCGTAGATAAGACCGCTGAAACCGTTACTTCCATGGGCATCATCATCAGTATTGAAGCCATAGTCTTTAATCGGAGAACTTTCTCCTTCATAGACTTTTACTTTCCCATTTTGATTAATCATATCTAAAGCTTTAAAAATGTTTTTTCGGACATTTTCCATTGTGGTGTTTCCATGAACGAGTGTAATTCCATCAACTTTTATTTTGCGATGAAGCATTGCCAGCCAAAGACATACGGTATCATCGGAGCCCATATCGACATCAAGAATAATTCTTTTTTTCATTTATCTTATATCCTCCAGTTCAGGAATTGCTGCTTGAGCACCTTTTTGAGTTACAACGATACTTGCAACTTTTGTCGCAAATTTAATAGCTTCAATTAGGGTTTCACCCATTGAAAGTTTAAGTGCAATACTAGCAATAAAACTGTCACCAGCGGCAGTAGTATCAATGGCTTTAACTGGCAACGCATCAATTAGATATGCTTCTTTTTGACTTACTAATAGACTGCCTTTGCTGCCTAAACTAACAATAACATTTTTAATTCCTTTAGCAATGAGACTTTGTGCTGCTATGACGGTATGTTCAATAGTGTCAGTAGGCATGCTCGTAAGAGTCTGTAATTCTGTTTCATTGGGTTTTATTAAATAAACATTAGTTAAATCTAGATTCATTAATTCTTTATTGGCTGGAGCCGGATCGAGTAAAATCATTTTTCCTTGAGCAAGTGATAAAATAGTTTGAATAGTATCTAACGGAATTTCGAGTTGAATCAAAATAATGTCTGCTTCTTCAATAAGTTTTTGATGTTCTAAAATAAAATGAGAATCGACTAAATAGTTGGCTCCATGAATTATTGTAATACAATTTTCTCCTTCGGGATTAACATAGATGAATGCTTTACCCGTTTCATTTCGATTAGATTCTTTAATAAATTCTGTATTAACGCCGACTTTTTTAAGACTATCTATTAAATCTTTACCATATATATCTGTTCCTACGATGCCTAACATTGTTACGTTGCCGCGCAGTTTACCAATGGTGTAGGCCTGATTGGCTCCTTTGCCACCGTTACTTATTAAAAGGTTTTGGGCATTAACCGTTTCTCCGGGTAAAGGAATCTTATTTACATTTATTGAAAAATCGGTATTTAAACTACCAATAACTAATATCTTTTTCATCTATCCTCCATAATAATTCTATTATACCATGATTATCCAAAAAAGATTAAGTTTCCTAATTTTCTTTTGCAAGATTATACGTTATAATAATGGCACGTGTAGGCGGTGAAACGATGAAGTTTACTTATCCAGAAGCTAATTTAAGTAAAGTTATTAAGAAATTTACTTATAAAGATAATTATTTTCACATTGAATATTTTGACGGGAGTGTAAATGATTATTATTGTGCCGATTTTGAAAAAGTAGAAGAAATCAAAAAAATAATGCTTGATCAAGCGAAAGAAAGACAGAAAAAAATGGATAATCCGGCTGACCGGTTGGGAGAGACTATAAGTCTTTATCTAGACTTTATTTTTACTTTAGGACTTTATGATAGTATTAAAAATAGGCGCGATTTTATGATTTTTTTATGTGCAATGCTGGTGATTATTAATACTTATTGTCAAGTCATAAGTATAAAGGAAAGAGTAGAATTAAAAAAATTTGCTTTGTTTTTTGAAATGTATAATAGTTTAGATGAAATTAATAAAAGTGAATTTATGAAATGTATTGAATTTGAAAATATTTATCAAAAAACACTTGATATTGATACCATTGATGACTTTTCGTATGACGAAATAAAAACTTTATATCGTAAATTTAAAGGAGAAAAAAACTAACCTCGTTTGGTTAGCTATATTTTTCTACATTATAAGTATGTCCTTTAGTATCTACTATTGCTTTTTCAATGGTCAAAGGTTCTTTTAACATCCCGGAAGTTTCATCAGTAATTTCTAAATTGGAATTAGCTATAGTTTCTATAACATCCATTCCGCTTATTACTTTGCCAAATCCAGCATATTTACCATCTAGCGATGCTTTGGCTTTGTCATCTAAAACAATAAAAAATTGGGAACCAGCAGAATTTGGATCTTCGCTTCTGGCCATCGAAATAACCCCTTTAGTATGTGATAAACCATTGTTTACACCGTTTAGGGCAAATTCGCCTTTAATACTATATCCAGGACCGCCTTGACCAGTTGCAGTAGGATCTCCACCTTGAATAACAAAACCTTTGGCTAATCGATGAATTGTATTATCATCATAAAATTTATCTTCGATTAAATTTACAAAGTTAGCTACAGTGTTATAAGCGATGTCTGGATATAGTTCGATTATTACATCTCCATAATCTTTAATTGTCATCGTAACTATTGGATTAGATATATCTTCTTTCTTAGCACACCCACTTATAATTAATATCATAGTAGCTATTAATAATAATGTTTTTCTCATTTTTCCATATCCTTTCTTTTATTTATTTTATAGCAAATTTAGACGATAATCAATTGTTTGTGAAGATAATTATTGTTTTTAATAATTGACAAATGTGGTTTATAATGATAGTAGAAAGGTGGTTTGTTGCTTTTAAGTTATCCGTGCTGTGAAGCTTACATGATATCTAGTTTTGAAAAGAATAAATACTATAAAAGATTATTTAAGGCTAATAGTTATAAGTTATTTAGCCTAGATAGATATAAAATTAAAAGAGCAGTCCTAGAAATGTTAAAAGCTTTAGAAAAATTAGGTATTAACGATTTTGATATAGATCATATCGGAATAAGGTATTAGATGCCGAAGAAAAACAGCTGATCAATAATAAAAAATATATTCTATTGTCGTTAATTTCAATTGTTTTTATTGATTGGGGGATTATAACTTTTAAAGAGTGAATATTTAAATAATATAACGAGAGCTATTTATAATACGCAACTCGTTTTTTATTGCTATGAAAGTTTTTTTGGAGCAAGTTTTATTGACTTGCTGAGCATATTTTAATATAATAAAATTACTTATTTAGGAAAAGGGAATTTAATGGACCATTATTTTACTAATAATCAAAATCTTAAAAGTGAAATTAAAACGATAAACTATTCACACAATGGTTGTGACTTTGTTTTTTTGAGTGACAACGGAGTATTTAGTAAAGAACATATTGATTATGGAAGTAAACTTTTAGTAGAAACTTTTTTAAAATATTATAAGCAGAGTGGTAGTGTTTTAGATGTTGGCTGTGGTTATGGTTTTATGGGAATTGTGGTAGCTAAAAAACTGCAATCTAATGTTACAATGGTCGACGTTAATCGACGGGCGCTTCATTTAGCAGAAAGAAACTTATCACAAAACAAGGTGGAAGCAAAAGTCTATGAAAGTAATGGCTATGAAAAAGTTACCGGTAAATTTGATGTAATAATAACCAATCCTCCCGTCCGGGCTGGAAAAAAGGTTTTGTTAGATATATTAATAAATGCTAAAGAACATTTGAATAATGGAGGAGAGCTCTGGTACGTTTTAAGAAAGGATCAGGGCGCCAAAAGTATTGAAAAGATATTAAATGAACACTATCAGGTTGAAATCGTAGAAAAGAGCAAGGGTTTTTATATCTTTTGCTGCAAAATCTATTGACACTTTTGTTAATTCTCTGGTAGAATTATATATTGCTGACGTGTTTATTTTTATATAATTAGAAATAGTCCAAAAAATATGATGATGGGGTGAGATCGTGGCTTATAAGAAAGAAAAATTCGGAGACTATCGCGAAAGAAGAAGCTTTGCAAGAAGCAAAAACACACTAGAACTTGCCGACTTACTAGAAATTCAAAAGAAGAGTTACCAAAACTTTTTGGAAAATGGAATCAAAGAAACCTTTGAGGATCTTTTTCCAGTTGAAAGTTTTACTGGTAATATTTCTTTAGAATTTGGGGAATATTCATTTGATGAACCAAGATATTCTATTAAGGAAGCAAAAGAAAGAATGGTTAACTATGCTGCGCCATTAAAGGTTGAAGCAAGATTATTCATTCATGAAACAGGAGAAGTTAAGGAACAAACTATCTTTTTAGGAGATATGCCTTTAATGACTGATGCTGGAACGTTTATCATTAATGGAGCTGAAAGAGTTATTGTTTCTCAACTTGTAAGAAGTCCATCTGTTTATTTTAAAAGAGAAATAGACAAAAATGGCCGAAGAATTATTGGGGGAGAAATTATTCCTAACAAGGGTACATGGCTTGAGTATGAAACAGATGCTAAAGATGTAATCTATGTTAGAATTGACCGTACTAGAAAGGTTACTGTAACAACATTCTTAAGAGCATTGGGATTATCAACAGATGAAGAAATTATTGAAATGTTTGGTGATAATGTTTATATTAAGAATACTTTAGAGAAAGATAATACTAATAATACTGATGAAGCATTACTAGAAATTTATGAAAAATTAAGACCAGGAGAACCGGCAACCTTAGATAGTTCAAAGAACCAATTAATTACGCGCTTTTTTGATCGCTTCCGTTATGATTTAGCTAAAGTTGGTCGTTACAAATTTAACAAGAAATTAAATATTTCTGAAAGAATTTTAGGTTGTACTTTAGCTGAAGATGTAAAATTAGATGGTAAAGTTTATGCTAGTAAAGGTGATGTGTTAACTAAAGCTTTATTAGAAGAATTAAAACCAATATTTGCTGCAGGCTTTAATTTAAAAGAAGCAACAATTAATGAAGAATTAGATGATTATAATAAAATTCAAACATTAAAAGTGTTAGATAAGCTAGATGGAAAGACAGTGTTAACTTTAATTGGTACTGATAGTACTGTGGAAGAAAAAAGACTGACTATTCCAGATATCTATGCATCGTTATCTTATTATATTGGACTACACTTCAATATTGGTAACGAAGATGAAATTGACCATTTAGGTAACCGTCGTGTTAGACAAGTTGGAGAACTTATTGAAAACCAATTTAGAACTGGTATGGCAAGAATGGAAAGAGTTATTAGAGAAAGAATGACAACTCAAGAAATTGAGAATGTTACTCCAAAAACTTTAATTAATATTCGTCCAGTTACTGCAATTTTAAAAGAGTTCTTTGGTTCAAGCCAATTATCAAAATTCATGGACCAAGTAAACCCAATTGCGGAACTTACTGATAAGAGAAGATTGTCATCACTAGGACCAGGAGGACTTTCAAGAGAAAGAGCTGGAATGGAAGTTCGTGACGTTAACTCATCTCACTATGGCCGTATCTGTCCGATTGAATCACCAGAAGGTCAAAACATTGGGCTAATTACCTCACTTGCTGGTTATGCTAAAATTAATGATTATGGATTTATTATGACTCCATATCATCGTGTTAAAGATGGTGTAGTTCAAGACGAAGTAATTTATATGACTGCAGATGAAGAAGCAGATTTCTATATTTCTCAAGCAACGGTTGCTCTTGATGATGATAAAAGAATCATTGATGATGAAGTAATTGTAAGAATAAATGGCGATAACGTACGCGTGAAAAGAAATCAAGTTGACTTTGTTGACGTAGCTCCGAGTCAAGTTGTTTCGGTAACAACAAGTTGTATTCCTTTCCTTGAATTTGACGATGCCAGAAGAACCCTAATGGGTGCGAACATGCAACGTCAAGCGGTACCTCTACTTGTATCAGAGGCCCCAATTGTTGGAACTGGTGTAGAACATATTGCGGCAGCTTCGTCTGGAAGTTGTGTTGTAGCTAAAGCTGATGGTGTAGTTGATTACGCTGATGCTAAAAAGATTGTAATTAAAGTAGCAAATAGTAAAGATACTTATTATTTAGCTAACTTCGAAAGATCAAATGCTTCAACATGTGTAAATCATCGTCCACTTGTTAAAGCTGGAGATGTAGTACACAAAGGTCAAGTAATTGCTGATGGTCCTTCATGTAATGGCGGAGAACTTGCTTTAGGTAAGAACATGACTGTTGCGTTCATGACTTTCGAAGGATTTAACTACGAAGATGCTGTTATTTTAAATGAAAGACTTGTTAAAGATGATGTTTATACATCACTTCATATATCACATTATGACATTGAATGTCGCGATACTAAATTAGGACCAGAAGAAATTACGAGAGATATTCCAAATATTGGTGAAGATGCTCGTAAGAACTTAGATGCTGAAGGTATTGTAAGAATCGGTACAGAAGTTCATGAAGGTGATATCTTAGTTGGTAAAGTTACACCAAAAGGTGTTCAAGAACTTACTTCTGAAGAAAAGTTATTACATGCAATTTTTGGTGAAAAAACTCGTGAAGTTAGAGATACATCATTACGCGTAGAACATGGTGCTGATGGTATCGTTCATGATATTAAAATTTATACAAAAGAAAATTCTGATGAACTTGCTGCGGGAGTATCAAAAATCATTAGAGTTTACATTATTCAAAAGAGAAAAATTCAAGTTGGAGATAAAATGTCAGGCCGCCACGGAAACAAAGGTGTTATCTCTCTAGTATTACCAGAAGAAGATATGCCATACATGCCAGATGGTCGTCCAGTAGATATTATGCTTAATCCACTTGGAGTTCCATCTCGTATGAACATTGGCCAAATCCTAGAAATCCATTTAGGTATGGCTGGTAAATTAATTGGAACACATTATGCTACTCCAGTATTTGATTCTGCTACATGGGCTGATATTCAAGAAGAAATGGCTGAAGCTGGTATGAATCCAAATGGTAAAATGATTTTACATGATGGACGTACTGGTGAACCGTTTGATAACCCTGTATCAGTAGGCGTAATGTATATGATCAAATTACACCACATGGTTGATGATAAGCTTCATGCTCGGGCTACTGGTCCTTATTCATTAGTTACTCAACAACCATTAGGTGGTAAAGCTCAATTTGGTGGTCAACGTTTCGGAGAAATGGAAGTTTGGGCACTTTATGCATATGGTGCTGCACACGTATTACAAGAAATTCTAACTGTTAAAGCCGATGATATTGTAGGTCGGGTTAAAGTTTACGAAGCCTTAGTTAAAGGTAAATTAGTAAATCAAGCTGGCGTACCAGAAAGCTTTAGAGTACTTGTTAAAGAATTCCAAGCTTTAGGATTAGATGTTCAAGTGTTAAATACTGATGATGAACTTCTTGAATTTAAAGATATTGAAGAAAGCGATGAAAACGAAGGCGCTTTAAGAATTGATGAAATTGATTTAACAAAAGACATGGACCCATCTGAACCAGAAATGGAAGAACCATTACCGGAAGAAGATGATGAAGAAGACGTGGATTTCGATGATTTAGAATTCCCAGATGTCTTAGAAGATATTGATGAGGAAGAAGGTGACTTATAATGATCGATGTAAGTAATTTTAAAGGAATTAGAGTATCTATTGCCTCTCCAGAAAAGATTAGAAGTTGGTCTTATGGGGAAGTTAAGAAACCAGAAACTATCAATTATCGTACATTAAAACCTGAAAGAGATGGACTTTTCTGTGAAAAGATTTTCGGACCAAGTAAGGATTTTGAATGTAGTTGTGGTAAATACAAAAGATTAAGATATAAAAATATTATTTGTGATCGTTGTGGTGTAGAAGTTACACTATCTAAAGTAAGACGTGAGAGAATGGGGCACATTGAACTTGCTGCTCCTTGTTCTCACATTTGGTTCTTTAAAGGTGTTCCATCAAAAATGGGATTAGTTCTAGATATGTCACCAAGAGATCTAGAAGAAGTACTATATTTCGTAAGTTATGTAGTAATTGATCCAGGAAAAGCTCCTTTAGAAGCGAAACAAACTTTATCTGACAAAGAATATCGTAATCTATATGAAAAATATGGAAATACATTTAAAGTTGGTATGGGAGCAGAAGCAATTAGAGAATTACTTGCTGCTGTAGATATTGACAAAGAAGTTGAAAGTGTTAGAAAAGAACTTGAGGACACAACTGGTCAAAAGAGAATTCGTTTAGTTAAAAGACTTGATTGTTTAGTTTCTTTCCAAGAAAGTGGCAATCGTCCTGAATGGATGGTACTTGAAGTATTACCAGTTATTCCGCCTGAACTTCGTCCGATGATTCAACTTGATGGTGGAAGATTTGCAACATCTGATTTAAATGATTTATATCGTCGTATTATAAATCGTAATAATCGTTTGAAAAAATTATTAGAACTTGGAGCTCCATCAATTATCGTTCAAAACGAAAAGAGAATGCTTCAAGAAGCAGTAGATTCACTACTTGATAATGGTCGTCGTGGAAGAAGTATTACTTCGGCATCAAATCGACCACTTAAGAGTTTATCTTCAATGCTTAAAGGTAAACAAGGTCGATTCCGTCAAAACTTACTTGGTAAACGTGTTGACTATTCTGGTCGGTCAGTTATCGTCGTTGGTCCATCACTTAAGATGTATCAATGTGGTTTACCAAAAGAAATGGCTCTTGAATTATTTAAACCGCATGTTATCAACGGAATCGTTGAAAGAGGACTTGCCCACAACATTAAGGGTGCTAAAAAATTAATTGAAACAAGAGATGAATGTGTATGGGATATTGTTGAAGATGTTATTACTGAACATCCAGTAATGCTTAACCGTGCTCCTACATTACATAGACTTGGTATTCAAGCATTTGAACCAAAATTAATTGGTGGAAAAGCAATAAGACTGCATCCACTTGTATGTGCAGCATTTAACGCCGATTTCGACGGTGACCAAATGGCTGTACACGTGCCGCTTTCAGAAGAAGCTAAAGCAGAAGCAAGACTTCTTATGTTAGGTGCTAATAACATTCTAAATCCAAAAGATGGAAAACCAATTGTTACACCATCACAAGACATGGTATTAGGTAATTGTTATTTGACAATGGAAGTAGCAGGCGAAGAAGGCGAAGGAAGAGTATTTAAAGATCCTAATGAAGCTTTAATGGCTTACGAAAGAAGAGAAATTACTTTACATACAAGAATTGCTTTACCAGCTAATTCATTTAAACATAAATTATTTACTGAAGAACAACAAGATAAGTATTTAGTAACTACTGTTGGTAAAATTAAATTTAATGAAATTTTACCAGATACATTCCCATTTATTAATGATGGTTCTAAAGATAATATTGAAGGAATAACTCCAAGTAAATATTTCTTAGAAAGAGGAACAAATATTCCTGAAGCTATTAAAGCAATGGAAGTAGTTACTCCACTTATTAAATCAAATTTAAAATCATTAATTGCTCAAGTGTTTAAGAGATATCGTACTACTGAAACATCTATAATGCTTGATAAATTAAAAGATCAAGGATTCAAGTATTCAACAATTGCAGGTATTACAGTATCATATGCTGATATTAAAACTAGCTCAAAGAAACAAGAAATTGTTGATGAAGCAAAAGCTAATGTTGAAAAGATTAATAAACAATACAAAAAAGGTTTAATTACTGAAAGTGAAAGATACCAAGAAGTTATTTCTAATTGGGCTGCTGCCACCGATAAAGTAAAAAATGAACTTAAACAAATAAGTTTAAATGATTACACAAATCCAATTTTCATGATGATGAACTCTGGGGCGCGTGGAGAAATTTCTAACTTTACCCAACTTGCAGGTATGCGTGGACTTATGGCAAAACCAAATGGTGAAACCGTAGAAATCCCAATTACCTCATCATTCATGGACGGATTAACCGTATCAGAATTCTTCTTATCAACTCACGGTTCTCGAAAAGGTGCTGCCGATACAGCGTTAAAGACAGCCGATTCTGGTTACTTAACAAGAAGACTTGTAGATGTTGCCCAAGATATAATTGTTAAAGATTATGATTGTGGTTCAATTCAAGGTGTAGTTGTTCAAGATTTATTAAATGATAAAGATGGATCTGTTATAGAGCCTCTTGAAGAAAGAATTTTAGGAAGATTTGCTGCGAAGAAAATCGTTGATCCAGAAAGTAAAGCGGTTATTTGTGAAGCTGGCGAAATGATTACTGAAAATGTTTGTTCAAGAATCAAAAAGGCCAATATCACAAAAGTGGAAATTAGAAGTGCACTTACTTGTAAGTCTGATGGCGGGGTATGTCAAAAATGTTATGGACGTAACTTAGCAACTGGTAACTTAGTTGAAACTGGAGAAGCCGTTGGTGTTATGGCAGCTCAATCAGTTGGTGAACCTGGGACACAGCTTACAATGCGTACATTCCATACCGGTGGTGTAGCTGCTGAAGCAGATATTACTCAAGGTCTTCCAAGAGTAGAAGAATTATTCGAAGCTAGAACGCCAAAATATAAAGCAACAATTGCTGAAATTTCTGGTAAAGTTACAAATATTACTGAAAATAATTTAAAATATACAATTACCGTAGAAAACGAAGCTGGCGTAAGAGATCATGTTACAAATTACAATATGAAATTACGTGTAGCCGTTGGTGATGAAGTAAATGCTGGTGATAAATTAACTGAAGGTGTAATTGCTCCAAAAGAGTTACTAGCGGTTACTGATCCACTTACTGCTCAAGAATACATTTTAAAAGAAATTCAAAGTGTATATAAACTTCAAGGTGTTGATATTAATGATAAACATATTGAAATTATCGTTAAGAGAATGATTAATAAGATGAAAGTTGTTGATCCTGGAGATACTGATTTTGTTGAAGGTTTAACTGTTTCACTTAGAACATTCACTGAAGGAAATAAACCAGTATTATTAAGCGGGGGAGTACCTGCTAAAGGAAATCCAATTATGCTTGGTATTACCAAATCATCTCTAGAAACTGACTCATTCTTATCTGCTGCATCATTCCAAGAAACAACAAGAGTTCTTACTGATGCCGCAATTAAAGGAAAAGTTGATTACCTAAAAGGATTAAAAGAAAATGTTATTATTGGTAAGTTAATTCCAGCAGGTACTGGAGCAAAAGAATATGCTAATATTGATATTGAACTTGAAAAACAATTCTTAGATGGCGATGCTGCTGATACATTAGAAGATTCTTTAATGGAAGATGTAGAAGAAGCTGTTGCTCAAAATGAAGAATAAGGCCTTTACATAAGGTCTTTTTTCTTTTCAATAAATTTGATACAATAGTTTGTATAAGGATGGAGAAATTATGAACGATAAAATTTATGAAAATATGCAAAAACATGGAACTGATTTAGGTTTTTATGCTACTAAAGATCAAGATGCAATATATTTAAAACCTTATAATCCAGATATCCGCACTCCATTTTTTAGAGATATTGATAAGATAATTTATTCACTTTCGTATGTTCGTTATATGGATAAGACACAAGTTTTTACGGTAGTGGAAAATGATCATATTCAAAAACGAATGGTACACGTTCAATATGTATCAAAGATTGCTAGAACCATTGGGCGGGCATTAAGGCTTAACGAAGACTTAATAGAAGCTGCTGCTTTAGGTCACGATTTAGGTCATACACCATACGGTCATGAAGGTGAAAAAGTATTAGATAAAATATCTCGTGAACTGGGAGAGGGTAATTTTCTTCATAATATCAATAGTGTAAGAAATATCATGTTTGTTGAAAATTATGGTAAGGGTAACAATGTATCACTTCAGGTATTGGATTCAATTATGTGTCATAATGGAGAAATGGTTTCTAATGAATATCATCCAAAGAAAAAATCACAAGAAGACTTTTTAAATGAATATTTTAACTCTTATCAAGATAAAGAAGTAGCTAAGTATTTAAGACCTATGACTTTGGAGGGATGTGTTGTAAGAATTAGTGATATAATTGCTTATCTTGGTCGGGATATTGAAGATGGGATTAGGGTAGGACTTCTTACTTATGATGATATTCCGAAAGAAATAAAAGAGGTTTTAGGAACTACTAATTCTGAAATTGTTAATACTATTATATGCGATATTATTGAAAATAGTATTGATGTTCCTTATATTAAAATGAGTGATGAAGTATTTAATGCTGTTAAAGCTTTAAAAAATTTTAATTATGAGTATATTTATTATAAATGTTTAGATAAAAAACAAAGGGATTATATTGAATTTAAGTTTCGCTGTGTAGTAAGTAGTTTTATGAAAGACTTAGTTAATCATAACACCAATAGCATTATTTACACTTCTTATTTAGACCATATGAGTGATGAATATAAAGAAAATTCTAATGCTAGAATTGTTATTGATTATGTTTCTGGGATGACTGATGAGTATTTTAATGAACAATTTGATAAACTAAACATAAAAATTGTAGAATAGGAAATAATAAAAAAGAGGTGAATCATGGAGTATAAAAGCATCGATTGTAAATCTTATAATATCCACACAATCAAAACTAACCGATTTAAAACCACAAGAATTGAAGTTGTATTTCGATCAAAAGCTACTAAAGAAACTTTAGCGATTAATTCATTTTTAGCGGCGATGTTATGTGAATCATCAAAAAAATATCCTACACGTCGTCAATTAGCAATAAAATGTGAAGATTTATATAAAACTTATTATTATTGTTATGCTAATAAAGTTGGCGATTGTTTAAATACCATTTTCTCAGTAAATTTTATTAATCCAGAATTTATTAGTGAAGATGATTATTTAAAAAAAGTTGTTGAGTTTTTATTTGAAATGATTTTAAAACCGAATGTTGAAAATGAAGAATTTAATTTGGGTATTTTTAATATTGTCAAAAATAATATTTTATTAGATATTGAAAGTATCGAAGAAAATGCAGAAAAGAAAGCTATCAATAATGCTTTAGTAGCCTTAGATGATGAAAGTATTAGCGCTCTTAATATTTTAGGAACGAAAGAAGAGGTTTTAAAAATAACCCCAGAAAAGCTCTATGATGCTTATTTAAAATTAATAAATAATTCTTTAGTTGATATTTTTATTATTGGGAATACAGATGTTAATAAAATAGTTAAGTGTATTAAAGATAATTATCATAATCGCAAAATTAGAACTTCTAAAATAAATTATTATATTGATAATAAAATACGAAAAAAGCCTTTGAATAAGGAAGATGCATCCGCATTTTTACAATCGCAACTAGTTCTTTTATATAATTTAGAAGATTTAAATAAAACAGAAAAAGAAATAACTTTCCATTTACTTAATTATATCTTAGGAAGTGGGGGCTTAAGTAGTAAATTATATCGTTATATTAGAGAAGAAAATAGTTATTGTTATAAAATTGCAAGTATGTATTTTAAATATGATAATCTACTATGCATTGCCTCTTCATTAGCTAAAGAGAATATTCAACATACAATAAAACTAATTAATAAAGCAATTAAAGAAATGCAAACTGGTGATTTTACCGAAGATGATATTAAAGATGCTAAACAGAATATGTTACTTTCATTAAATGTAAATAAGAATAATCCTAACGCCGTTTTAGCTAATTTTCAATTTAAAGTATTTTTAGGAAATTATAATATCGAAGAAAAGATTGAGTTAATTGAGAAAATTACAAAGCAAGAGATTATTAATTTAGCTAAAAAGATCAAATTAAACACAGTTTATGTTTTAAGCGAGGAAGAATAATGAAAGAAATTAAAATAAAAGGAACAGGCGAAGTAATTTATGAACATCTTTGCAAAAATGGTTTAACTATCTATATTTGGCCATATCAATTAAGCGAAGAAATCAATCTGTCTTTAACAATTAAATATGGAAGCATTCATACAAAGTTTAAAAGTAATAACAAAGTTGTTACTGTACCTAATGGAATTGCTCATTTTTTAGAACACATTAAATTTAATGAAGCAAAAGATGTAACCGCTCATGATTATTTTTATAAAATAGGTAGTTATACTAACGCTTATACAACATATGACCATACTTCCTATGAAGTTGTTTGTAATAATAATTTAAAAGAGAATCTAGAACATTTGCTTTACTTTGTTTTTAATCCATATTTTACTAAAGGCTTAATTCAAAAAGAAAAAGGAATTATTATTGAAGAGAGTAAAATGATTTTAAATAATCCATATAATATGGGATACAAAGCTTTATTAAATGGGTTATATAAGCTGGATAATAAGCGCAATTTAATTACAGGGGAAAAAGATGATATTAAACAAATTACCATTGAAGATGTAAAGAGTGTTTATGATAATTTCTATCATCCTCAAAATGCCTTTTTAACTGTAACCGGTAAAGTCAATCCCTATGAAGTAGTAAAAATAATTGATGAATTTACAGATAATTTGATCGATACAAAATATTTAAAGCCAGAAATAATAGAACCAAAAGAAGTCGATGAAGTCGTTTGTAAAAAACAAGAAATTCAAACCACGGTAACCAAAGATAAATTATTACTTAGTGTGAAAATTCCAAAGAAGCCATTTAAGAATATTAGTGATTTAAATCTGCGAATTTTATTTAATATTTTATTAGATATTAATTTTGGAACAACAAGTAATTTAAATGAACATTTAATTCAAAATGCCCTTGTTGATGAATTATATTATATGGTTTCGGTAGAGAAGAATCATATTATAGTAACATTTGAATCTTCGACTTCTTATCCTAAAGAAATTGTTAAGACAATTAAAGAAGCATTAAATAAATTAAGTTTTTCGTCCGAAGATTTTTATCGAAAAAATAAAACGTTAATTGCTTCATCGATTTTAGGATATGAAGATGCCGCTGACGTTAATAGTGATATTCGGGCCGATATTATTAAATATGGCAAAATAATAAACAATATTCAGGATGTTTTTAAAAGTTTAAAAGTTGAAGATGGCGAAGAAATTATTGCTAAATTAAAAAAATATGAGATTAGTTATGTAATATTAAAACCTAAAGAAAAGGCGAAAATTTGACATTTCGCTTTTTTTAATATAGAATATGAAACATTCAAAGGGGTTTTTATGAGTGTTAATGTAGGTGGAGAATACTTTGCTAGTATAGATTCTAAAGGAAAAATTGCAATTCCTAAGGGTTTTGTTTTGGAAGATAATGTTGAAGTTGCGTATGTAAAGTTTAATGATTTATATTTTGATATTTATCCTTTAGAGAAGCTTTTAGAATTTATAAATATATTAAAAGCTAAGAAGCAAAAAGGGATGAAGATTGAAGATTATAATGCAATTAATCGGAAAATAAGAATTTTATATGCATCAATTATAGATACTTATAAAATGGATACTAAAAGGAAACTTTTATTACCGCGAAAAATTATTCAAGAAATACCAGATAAAAGAGTTTTATTACAAGGAATTAACTTGCATATTAGTATGTGCCCAACTCAAGAAAGCTATGATGAACTTTGTAAATTATATATTCCCCAAAATTTTGGGATAAAGAAATTTTAATATAAAAGCAATTTGAATCGAACGCTTTTTTTGATATTATGCAGAAAAATGAGGGTAGGCGTAATAAATGAAAAAAAATATAAGTCTAATATTATGTTTAATAATATCTATTTATGGAATATGTTTTTTTAATTATAAAAATGAACCAGTTGATAATAAAATAGTCAATTCAAAAGAAAGTGAAATGTCTTTTATAGTTTGGGATGAAGAAAACTGTAATATTAGGTTGGCAGAGCAACCTAAAGATATTAATCGAGATAATGCAAAAGCAGTAGCAAGTATTGAAGCATATATTAAATATTTAGAAAGTAAAGAACTAGAGAGAAAAAACTAGTTCTTTTTTCATAAAAAAAGCGATAGTATAAAAACTACCACTTTAATTACTATCTGTTATAGTATTCAACGATTAATTGTTCATTGATTTCTGCATTTAATTCAGTTCTATCAGGAACTCTTACGAATTTACCTTCAAGTTTCTTAGCATCAAATTCAACGAAAGCAGGTGTATTAAGTTTTAATTCAACTGCATCAATAATTGCTGGATGGTTTTTGCTATTTTCTTTAACAGAAATAACATCACCAGGTTTACAAGTGTAAGATGGAATATTAACTTTGATTCCATTTACTAAAATGTGTCCATGATTAACAATTTGTCTAGCACTTCTTCTTGTTCTAGCCATTCCCATACGATAAACTAAGTTGTCAATTCTACTTTCAAGTAAAATGAACATGTTTTCTCCGGCAATACCTTTCATTTTTGAAGCTCTTTCAAATACTTTTCTAAATTGTTTTTCAGTTAAACCATACATAACTCTTGCTTTTTGTTTTTCTTGTAATTGAACGCCATATTCGCTTAATTTTCTTTTGCGGTCTTTACCATGAGCTCCTGGAGCATAAGGTCTTTTAGCTAATTCTTTACCAGTTTCAAGAGTAGAGAAACCATATCTTCTTGATTTCTTATATGCAGGACCAGTATATCTTGCCATAAAATATCTCCTTTCTATATATTACAAACAAAAGTAAATGTTATTAAGTAATAATAGGGAGTTTGAATTAATTTCGCTTTCGGCAGTTAGCTACTTTATCTTGAATCAAACACATTATTACCCCTAATAACACTGCCAAATGTAATTGCATAATTATTATACTATATTTTTCTTAGTTGTCAAATATTATCAAGGTGGAGTATAATATTGTTGTGTCCTCGTAGCTCAGCTGGATAGAGCGACTCCCTCCTAAGGAGTAGGTCGGAAGTTCGAATCTTCTCGGGGACGCCAATTTTAAGTGTATAATAACGGCATGATGAATATACTCTTCTTAACTTGTTTGTTTTTATTTATTAAATTTTTTCTTTTTTATCGCAAAATTTTCACTTTTCTTATCTAAAATGTTAAGCATAAGGAGGTGATAAATTGAAGGTAAAGATTATTGGTAATGATTCCGGTAATCGAATGCGATTATTAAAAAATGTAGCACGTGCACTTGAAAAAAGTAAAGAAAATTTCGAAATAGAACTACTTGAAGATCAAAAATATCTAGACAAATATAACATTACGAACACTCCGGGTCTAGTTATTAAAGAAAAAGTTGTAAGTCAAGGAAAAATTTTAAATGAAAGAGAAATAAAAAATTATATAAGAATATTAACATAGAAAAATAAGGTTACATATGACTATTTATGTAACCTTTTTAGTTGGCATTTTAAGAAATTTAGGGTATACTTATGATAATAGAATAGGTGGATGAAATGGAAAGAGATTTTATTGAAGTTGAAGATCTAACTGGTGAAATTCAGAAGATAGAAATAGTTGCTAAAGTGAAAGATAATAATAAAAATTATATCTTGTATACTATGGATGAAATTCTTGGAGATGAAGTTAATGTTTCAGTAGGTTATATTTATGAGAAAAATAATAAAATCTTTTTAGAAGGTGTTGAGTCCGCTGCGCAAATTAATTATATATATTCATTATTAGAAAAGGAGAATCAAAATGGAAACTAACGATAATTTTCTAAGTCGTAATCTTAATGGTAATTATTATCAGGAACAAATTCGAATTCTTGAAGAAAGAATTAATAATTTAAAACAAAATTTACCAGAATATGATTATTTGCCATCGAGTAAACCTAAAAATGAAGAGGATCGGCAAAGACGCTTAATTTCTTTGTATAAATCATTAGAATATCTTAAGAAAATGGCTAATGAAGTAGAAAGAGCCAAAGTAGAGGTATATCAAACTGAAAAAAAATTAGAGACTTTAGCTAAAGAAAAAGCATTACTAGAATTATTATCCAGCTTGATCAATGAGCGTTTTATTAAATGGCAAATCCCTGAAAGCAGTTTTTATGAAAAAAACTATCCAAAGTATCAAAGAATATATACCAAATCCGCTAAATCGCTTAATTCTTCTTCCCGAAAGATTCAAATATCTGCTTATAATTATTTAAAACGAAAAATGAAAAATAATATTGATGTTCAAAATGGAATACAAGATGCAAATGTAGCTGTAGAAAACTACTATCCATCTTTGTTTTCGCATCACCAAGGAATTTATTTGTTTGACTATGAATTATTGCAGGTTGATAAAAAAATGATTGATACAATAGTCAAAAAAATGCAAAGTGAAATAACACCAGATTGTATTCATAAAAATGCAGTAGATTTATTTAATCAATATTTAGAAGTAAAAAAACAATTGGAGATTGGACATAATTTAGGTTTATCCCAAGAGATGTTAACCAATCTCATTTCTGAGTATAAGTTAGTATTAGAAAATGCACAAGAAGTATGGTATTTGCAGTCATTACTAGCAGTATTTCAATCAACTATAATTGCAAGTAGTCCAATGTTTAGTTTATTGCAAGATTTTACTCAAAAACAGCTTTCTTGCCTTAATGAAATGATAAAAGATACGTCCAAATTAGCCAAAACTTATCAAATTCAAGATAAATTAATTGCTGAATATCAGCTGCAGTCATATTTGGGAAGAATTAATATTATTGCTAATCAAATCCAAAATTGTAAATCTCAACAAAACTTAAGCGCAGTTCCTTTTTACGAGGCGCAAATTGAACAAGTGAAAATGAAAATGCACGAAATTCTACTGCGTTTTCCTGATTTAAATAAGCCTGAATATAATAACATAGTATCTTTCGGAAGGACTTCTCAAGAAGATCTAGATGATAATGCTCTTATGGATAAGTATTATGTTGAATATTTAGAATCTAAAGCTAAAAATCCACAAGGAAGTCCTAGATTATTTAGTGAATACCTTGAAATGGTTCGATATTCTCAAAGTTTTAATGCTGAAAGTAGTATCAAAAAATAATGAAGCCGCGGATGTAAGCTTTTTAGGAATTTTATTTGCTTTTAAATAGTCTTATGTTAAAATGATTTAGGAAGAAGGAGTAAAATGAAGAAAATATTATTAATTATTGTGGCTATTGGAATTTTTTTGATGCCGTTTAGTGCATATGCCATAGGAGCTGGTGAGGGCTATGTATATTCTAATTTTGAACAAACCCTGGCTGAAGAAGGAATTGAAAAAGCATATGACAGCTACAAGGAAAATGATAAACAAGCTATAATTTATTTATTTCGTGGTAAAGGCTGTTCGTTTTGTAAAGCGTTTTTAACATATCTAAATTCGATTACCGACGAATATGGAAAATATTTTAAGTTAGTTTCTTATGAAGTATGGCAAAATACCGATAATAAATCATTAATGAATGATGTTGCTAAGTTTTTAGATGAACCTGCAGGTGGCGTTCCGTATATAGTTATTGGTGATCAAGTGTTTGTAGGATATACGCAGCAATACAATGAAAGTATCCAAAAAGCTATTAAAGATTTATATGATAGCGAAGAAAAGTATGATGTTTTTGTTGAAATGGCGAAACCCAAAGATGAAGGAAGCAGTAGCTCAAATACTGCAGTTATTATATGGAACGTGTTAACCTTAACGCTTGCTACAATAATTATCTTAGTAACCATAAATGTTAAAGATAAAAAAGTACATAATCGATTAAATGAATTAGAAAAGATAATTAGTGTTCAAGAAAAAAATAATAAAAAATTAAAAAGTGAATCTTAAAGGATTCTTTTTTAATATCTCAACCACTAGTTTAGTTAATTCAACTAAGGTTCAATAGACATTAAAAAAAATTTTTGCTACACTTAAAATATATAGGAGGAAGTATGAAAAATAAAATATGGTTAATAGTTGGAGGGATTATTCTTTTAATAGCTGGAGGGCTTACTTGGTATTGGTTATCAAATAGTGATAATCCGGAACCAGGAAAGCAGACAGATGCTCAAAAGTTTGCTGAAGAATATAGTATAACTGAGGATAATGTTTTTGTTTATCGAGATGCACAAGCAATTATTAAAATAATGGAACAAGGAACGGGAATTGTTTATTTAGGGTTTCCTGAATGTCCATGGTGTAAAGCTTATGTTAAATATTTAAATGATTTTGCTAAAGAAGTAGGTATTGAAAAAATTTATTATTATAACATCTTAAATGATCGAAAAGATAATACCCCAGAATATCAAAAAATGGTAACTATTCTTGAAGATTTTTTAGAGCAAGATGATGAAGCAAACGCTAGAATATATGTTCCAAATGTTTCTTTCCACATTGATGGCACAATAATTGGTAATGACTTAGAAACAGCATATGATACCGGTGGATTTGAAAAACCTGAAGATTATTGGACAGATGATGAAGTTGCAGAATTAAAAGTAAAAATAACCAAGTATATGAATGATGTTCTAAAGGCAAGTTCAACATGTACTGACTGTAATAAGTAAGCCATAAAATAATGGTTTACTTTTTTTATTAATGATATAATATCTATAGTGGAGGTTTTATGAAAAATAAAAAGATAACTAGAAAAATATCGCAAGGTGTATATGTGTTAACAACTAAAGGTGGAGGATGTATTGTTGATGCCGTAAGTCAAGTTAGCAGTGGAGATAATCCTTTATTAGCGGTTTCCGTAATGAAAACGAACTATACCCATGAATTAATGAAGGAAAATCAAACTTTTTGTTTATCAGTATTAGGTATCAACGTTAATCCGATGATTATTGAAAATTTTGGAATGAAATCAATGCGGGAATATGATAAGTTTCTCGATTTTCAAGGGGAAACAGTTAATGATTTAAAAATTATTTCTGATAGCCTTGGATACATGATTTGTGAAAAGGTTGATGAAATTGATTGTGAAACGCATACTTTATTTATTGGCCGATTAATCGAAGCAGACCTTTATGCTAATGAAAAAGAAATGACTTATACTTACTATCAAGAACATAAAGATGAATTAATTAAAGTAACTACCCAAAAAGGAAAAGTGGCATGGGTTTGCAAGGTGTGTAACTATGTCGTATATGCAGATGAGTTACCTGATGATTACATTTGTCCAAAATGTGGAGTTACAAAAGATTTTTTTATAAGAAAGGAAGATTAAAATGTTAAAAAGAATTATTCAAATAACAATATGTGTAGTTATAATTTTATTATCATGGTATTTTATGTTACCCCCAATGAATTTGTCTAGTCCACTTTTTTGGTCATATCTATTTGAAATTGGTATCGTTTGTTTTGCTGTTTTCTTTTTAGGAGATACTTTTGAATTCCCTAAAAGAATTAATTTTCGAAAATTTAAATTTATTCCGATTGCGGCAATAAGTGCATTTAGTGTTTTTGCTTTAATTGTTATCGTTAATTTGTTCTGTTCACCAGTGTTTAATGCATCGAAATATGCCAATAGAATAATTGTTGATGAAACAGGGATTTTTTCTGAAGATATTTCACCAGTAGATTTTAGTAAAATTCCGCTTTTAGATAAGTATAGTAGTCAAAAACTTGGCGACAGAAAAATGGGTCAAGCAACACAGTGGGTTAGTCAATATTATGTAAGTGATTTATATACTCAGATTAATTATAATGATAGTATAATCCGGGTAACTCCGCTTGAATATGCCGATATAATTAAGTATTTTTCTAATCGTAAGGAGGGAATTAAGGGGTATATTACGGTTAATTCGGTAGATGGAGCCGCTAACTTAGTGACTCTTGAAAAAGGGATGAAATATATGCCAAGTGCTTATTTTTTTGAAAACTTATATCGTAAATTAAGAATTAATTATCCAACAACGATTTTTGATGATGCTAATTTTGAAATTGATAATGAAGGTAATCCATATTGGATTGTACCTACAATAAAATATACAGCGGTTGGTTTAAAGAAAGAAATAAATGGAGTTGTAATATTAAATGCGGTTTCTGGTGAATCTCAAAAATATACACTGAAAGATGTACCAACTTGGGTAGATCATGTATATTCGGCAGATTTAATAATTGAGCAATTAGATAACTGGGGCGAATATAAATCTGGTTTTTTAAATTCCATTTTTGGGCAAAAGAACGTTGTAAATACGACTGAAGGATATAACTATTTAGTTATGGACGATGATGTTTATCTATATACGGGAATTACTTCGGTTTCAACAGATGAATCAAATATTGGCTTTGTTCTTGTAAATATGCGTACAAAAGAAACTAAATATTATAATGTTCCCGGCGCTGAAGAATATAGTGCAATGGCTTCAGCCGAAGGTTTAGTACAAGAAAAAGGCTATACTGCTAGTTTTCCACTTTTGATTAATTTGAATAATAAGCCAACATATTTACTGAGTTTGAAAGATAATGCTGGGTTAGTTAAAATGTATGCTTTTGTTGATGTTGAAGATTATCAAAAAGTAATTGTTAGCGATGCTTCGCTAGGTATTGATGCTGCTGCGAAAAAGTATTTAGGCGAATCTTTTAGTGAAATTGATATGGAAAATTTACAAACAAAAGATATCTTTATTAAAGATTTTAATACCGCGGTAATTGACGGTAATACTTATTATTATTTTACAGATGAAGATAACCTTTTATATAGTGCTTCGATTAAAGTTGCAGAAAACATTTTGCCTTTTATCAAAGTGGGACAAAATTACCGAGTGTCTTTTAGTCAAGGTGATGTTAATAAGGTTGCAAGGATTGAAAAATAATTATAAAATATTAGAAGGTTCTAGGTAGACTGGAATCTTTTTTTATAAAAGGAATTGATAAGATGGATGATTTTAAACATATTGTAAAAGAAATTTGCGATGAATTGAACATTAATATGCAAATGGCTTCCAAAGACTGGATGATAATTTTAGAGAAAAATGGCATAAGAAAGTTTTTACTTGGGACAAAATTTGATTTAAATAGTTATGCTTTAGGTAGTATTTTTGATGATAAATATGCTACTTATGAAATGCTTAAGAACTTAAATCTTCCTGTAATTGAACATGAAATTTTATTTTCCCCGCGAAATAAATGTGAATTTGCCCTGGGCTCTAATTTATATAGTGATGCTTTGACCTTTTTTGAAAAAAATAACCAAAATATTGTAATTAAAGTAAATAATGGACATCAGGGTAAAGGGGTTTATCATGTAACTAACGAGAAAGACATAAAAATAATTTTAGATTGCCTTTTTGTCAATAATTATTCTCTTAGTTTATGCCCATATTATGATATTAAAAGTGAATATCGGGTTATTATGCTTGACGATTATCCAGAACTTATTTATAAGAAAATTAAACCTATAATTATTGGCGATGGTCAAAGTACGGTCAAACAGTTATTGCAAAAATTAAATCAAAGCTTTACTTATAACAAAGATGTTTTTAGCGAAAAGGAGTATTCAAGAGTTTTAGATAAAGGGGAAGTATTTGAATATAATTGGCAATTTAACTTATCAAACGGCGCAAGTATGACGATGGAAATAGATAAGTCAGTTAAAAATGATGTTCTAAACTTGGCAGTGTGTGTGGCTAAAAAATGTGGCCTACGATTTGCCAGCGTCGATATAATTGAACTTCATGACGGCAGTTTAATGGTGTTAGAAATTAATTGTGGAGTCGCGACAAAGCATTTTAGAGAAATTCATCCTAATGGCTATGAAATAGCTAAGAATATTTATAAAAAAGCAATTATGAAAATGTTTAATTTATAATTGCTTTTTAAGTTCTTTAATAAAGATTGACGGGGCTTGTCTGGGAACCAGAATAAAAGTTTTGCGTTTGCATCTAGTTAAAGCTACAAAAAAGACTCGTCTTTCTTCGGCAAAAGGAAAGGAGTCAATTTTACTTTCTGCGTATTTTAAAATTGGATGACTTTCAATTTTATTTGGCATTCCATAAATTTTATCTGATAGATTTAAAAGAATTACATACTGGCTTTCAAGACCTTTAGCGCTATGAATAGTTAAATATTTTAAATGATAATCTTGATAAATAAGTTCATCGTTGTTATAACTAAAATCTTGATCGATGTATTCATAAATATCTGCTTTATTTCTTGATAAAATCATAATTTCATTATTGTTAATGCATAACTGTTTTAAAAGTTTCTTCAAAGATTTTATTGGATTATAGTAGTAAATGATTTCAATGGGATTAGATATAGATAATGAACTTTGCATATTTTTCACAATCTGTAGTTTGTTTTTATTGATAAAATCTGAGGAAATATTAATTAGTTCTTGGCTATTACGATAAGTATTTTTAAGAAACATAATTTTAGCTTTAGGAAAATGTTTTTGAAAATCCAAAAAAATATTTAGGTCACATCCAGAAAAATGAAAAATCGATTGTGCGTCATCTCCGACGGCTGTAATTATGGAATTAGAATGATAATATATGATTTTTAATAATTCGAGTCTAATTAAAGAAGTATCTTGAAATTCGTCTACAATAATATATTTAAAAGTATGATAGTTGTATTTGTTTTTTAAAAAGCTTGTAGCTTTAGTTATCAAGTCATCAAAGTCATATGAATTAGTACTTTGTTTTTCTTCTTCATATAATTTTAGGATTGTTAGAATAAGATGAATTAAATATTTATCTTGATAATCTTTAATCATGTTATAAAGTCTATCAATTTGATGATTGTTAGTTTTAAAAAGATTAATAAAGGTTTTAATTAGTTTTTTTAGCGACAAATATTCTTGGCTATTAAAATCTAGTTTTAAAATATTTAGATATCGACAAAGCTTGTTTTTCTCTTTGAAAATTAATGATTTAAAGTATTCATCAATAATTTGGTCAAGCAAAAAAGAACTACATATTTGGTAGTTAATATTATTATATTTTAAAATATCAATTGCTAATTTATGGAAAGTTGTAACTACAATATTTTGGTTATTAATTCTTTTTTTTATATCTTCGACGCTTTTGTTCGTAAATGATAAAAGTAAAATATCTTTTGGTAATACAGTTTTTAATAAATAATTTACTTTAGCAATAATAGTTGTGGTTTTACCACTTCCTGGTCCGGCAATAACAAGTAAATCTTGCATAGTTTTTACAACTTCCATTTGAAAATTATCTAAAGCCATATGTGTCTCTTTCTGCATACCATACGTTTCATAATAATAACATAAAAATGTCAAAGTTGTGAATAGTAAGATGTATTTAAATAGAAAATAAGTTATAATGATTAAGGGTGAACATAAGATGGAAAAAAAAGTAGTAGGAATAGCGTTCATTAAGGACGGCAAACTTTTAATTGTTCAATCGGTTAGAAGCAGTAAAAATAATATTTGGACTTTAATTGGTGGCGGTGTTGAAAGTGGAGAAACTGAGGTGGAGGCTGCAATTAGAGAAGTCCGTGAAGAAATACACAATGGTTTTGAAATCAAAGAAGAAGATTTAAAACCAGTAATGTGTTTTAAGGAATGTGCCTCATCCAATCCTGATTTAGATATTGTGATGACAATGTTTATTTGCACAAAACCAATAGATGTTTGTTTATCATCAGATTTTGAAATTTTAAAATATCATTGGTATAAAGTAGGAGATAATAATTATAAAATATCTTCGGCAATACGTGATCACTTCTTACCATTTGCCATTTCTGAAGGGTTAATTTATTAATTTTTTTAAAAAATGAAGATTTTTTGTTGCACTTCGGGAATTTATATAGTATAATCTAAATTGTCTTGAGAAAGACGACAATATTATTTAAATTCCACGATATGTGGGCGATTAGCTCAGTTGGTTAGAGCACCTGCCTTACAAGCAGGGGGTCATAGGTTCGAGTCCTATATCGCCCACCATTTTTAAGCCGACATAGCGTAATTGGTAGCGCAACTGACTTGTAATCAGTAGGTTGGGGGTTCGATTCCCTCTGTCGGCACCATTTTTTGTGGAAGGGTAGCGAAGTGGTCAAACGCGGCAGACTGTAAATCTGTTCCTTCGGGTTCTATGGTTCAAATCCATATCCTTCCACCATTTGATTGCCTCGTAGCCAAGTGGTAAGGCATCAGA
>SVAN01000010.1 GCA_015059375.1 Bacillota bacterium
AAGTCTTGAATTAATACCAAATGTTGAATAAAATGTAAAATAATAATTCATGCTTCCGCTAGTCCTTTTCATCTTTCTAACGTATCCCGCACTACTTGAAACACCAACTTTTAGTGTCATTGTTTTTCCATCTTGCGACAATTCAAAGTCTTTAAGGAACACATCGGTTCTTGATCCTCCTGATGCTATAAATAAGCTAATTACGATTAATGCTACAACTATTAGGCTTATTATCAATGGTTTCTTTTTCATATTCTCCTCCCACTATTTATCGGTCAAAAATATTATATCAAAAAGTCTAGATATGTGGGGCAGCTTGTACCACAATCTCGTTTGGGATAAACAAGAAAAATACACTAAGACTAAAATGACTTATATTTATTTGCTTATTCTATCTCATCTAACATTTTCTTTTTTATTTTATCTATATCAGTAAAAAATAAATTTATACCTCTTTGTTTTAATTTCATTAAATTTTTAAAATTATATAATATAATTTCAATTAATTTTTCTGGTACCATTGCAGGTTTACCATCAACAGTATGCACGTGATCAATATATTTTTCTAAAGTAGGAAAAGCATTTTGTAATAAAATTGCTGCCTTTTCATCAAAAACATCTTCAATTAATATAGTGTTACAAAATCCATATTTTTCTTTTTTATTTTCAACAATTTTCCTATATTTATCTACTTTAGAACTTAAAGGTATAAACCATAAAATATCTTTATCCTTAATAGTAAAATAAGTCTGTCGTTTTTTACCACGTTCATGATTAGTCATAAGATTTTCATCATCTACAATATCAAAAAATTCATCTTTTATATGATATAAATAACCTGTCTTAATTTCCATGTCTATCATCTCCATATACAATATACTATAAAACAAAAGAAAACTCCATCAAATGATGAAGTTTTTCTACATTTTCAACTGGGATCACTTATTACTCGCTAGCCACCCGGAAGCGAGAAACATTTTCGCACTTTTCAGTGCAATGTAAATATACTACATTTTTATGAAAATGTCAACTATAGTATACATTTATATTATATTCTGTTTATAAAATTATATATACTTATATTTTTTTATTATTAAAAATTCCTTTACTTTTTTGTCTTTTGTTTTTTATCTTGAAAAGTTACTAAGCTTAAATAAATTTGTTGAGCTTCCTTTTCTGTAATTTCTATTAATGCGTCAGGTATATCACTTTCATATGATACCACATATTTTTCTATTGGTAGTAGTGATATGTAGTCATAGATATTCGAATCATGAAATAACCACCCCAACATATTCTTTTGAACATAAGACTTTGTTATCACGTTATTGTCTTCTAATACTTTAAACAAAAAAATACCAGCTTTATCGATCATTATTCCTAATTTCATACCTATTCTCCCTTCGGCTTTATATTTTAACACATATAATATTAAATAGTAAATATTTATAAAGTGAGGTAGTTCAAGATAGTTACATTTTACTTCCTGCAAATTCTCATCACACCAAGCACAAAAAAAGGCCAAGATAACAAATATCTTAACCTAATTTATAATTAATTTCTTTCTTTTAAAGCAGCTTGTGCAGCAGCAAGTCTAGCAATAGGAACTCTAAATGGTGAGCAAGAAACATAAGAAAGTCCTACTTTATGACAGAATTCAACACTACTTGGTTCACCACCGTGTTCACCACAAATACCCAGTTTAATTTCAGGTCTTGTAGCACGTCCTTTTTCAGCAGCCATCTCAACAAGTTTACCTACACCATTTTGGTCAAGTCTTGCGAATGGATCTGATTCATAAATCTTATTTTGATAATAAGCATCTAAGAATTTACCAGCATCATCTCTTGAGAACCCAAATGTCATTTGAGTTAAGTCGTTGGTACCAAATGAGAAGAATTCAGCTTCTTTAGCAATTTCATCAGCAGTAAGTGCAGCACGAGGTATTTCAATCATTGTACCAATATGGTATTCAATGTCTGAACCTTTTTCTTCTTTAACTTTTTCAGCAGTTTCAATAACTACATCTTTAACAAATTTTAATTCTTTAATTTCTCCTACTAAAGGGATCATGATTTCCGGAACGATATCATATCCATCCTCTTCTTTAACTTCAATAGCAGCTTCCATTAAAGCACGAGTTTGCATGCGAGCAATTTCTGGATAAGTAACGGCTAGACGGCATCCTCTGTGTCCCATCATTGGGTTAAATTCATGTAAATCATTACATTTATCCTTTAGATGTTCTACTGAAACACCCATTTCATTAGCTAAAGCTTTAATATCTTCTTCAGCAGTTGGTAAGAATTCATGTAAAGGTGGGTCTAAATAACGAACTGTCATAGGAAGACCTTTAAGTTCTTTATACATAGCTTTAAAATCGCTTTTTTGGAATGGAATTAGTTCATTTAAAGCTTCTTCTCTAGCTTCAACAGTTTCACTTAAAATCATTTTTCTAATTTTAGGAATTCGTGCTTCATCAAAGAACATATGTTCTGTACGGCATAAACCAATACCTTCAGCACCAAGTTCAACAGCTTGTTTTGTATCACGTGGATTGTCAGCGTTTGTACGTACTTTTAGAGTTCTAAATTCATCAGCCCAGCCCATAATTCTACCAAAATTTCCAGAAACTGATGCTTCTTCTGTTTTAATATCACCGTCATAAATTTTTCCAGTTGTGCCATCTAATGAGATATAGTCACCTTCATGGTATGTATGTCCGCCAAGTTCAAAATACTTTTCTTCTTCATTAATTTTTATTTCACCACAACCAGATACACAGCAAGTACCCATACCACGAGCAACAACGGCAGCGTGAGATGTCATACCACCACGAACTGTTAAAATACCTTGAGCAGCTACCATACCTTCAATATCTTCTGGAGTAGTTTCAAGACGAACTAAAATAACTCTTTCGCCTTTACCGCCAATTCCTTGTGCTTTAGCATCTTCAGCGCTAAATACTACTTTACCCGCAGCGGCTCCTGGAGATGCTGGAAGTGCATTACCAATAACTTCACCTTTCTTAAGGGCATCAGTATTAAAAGTTGGGTGTAATAATTGATCTAATGATTTAGCTTCAATACGAAGTACAGCTTCTTCTTTAGTAATCATACCTTCATCAACTAAATCGCAAGCAATTTGAATTGCAGCATGAGCAGTTCTTTTGCCATTACGAGTTTGTAAGAAATATAGTTTACCTTCTTGAATAGTAAATTCCATATCTTGCATATCGCAATAATGTTTTTCTAATTTATCTGCTATTTCAATAAATTCTTTATAACATTCAGGTAAATCTTCTTCTAACTTAGTAATTGGTTGTGGAGTACGAACACCAGCAACAACATCTTCACCTTGCGCGTTAATTAAGTATTCACCATAAATACCTTTTTCTCCAGTAGATGGGTTACGTGTAAAGGCTACACCAGTACCAGATGTTTCTCCCATATTACCAAATACCATGGCTTGAACATTTACAGCAGTTCCCCAATCACCAGGAATATCATTCATCCGGCGATATACGATAGCTCTAGGGTTATCCCATGATCTAAATACCGCTTTAACAGCTCCCATTAATTGTTCTTTAGGATCTTGAGGGAATTCTTCCCCATTCATATTTTCTTTATAAACAGCTTTAAATCTACTTACAAGTTCTTTTAAATCTTCAACTGTAAGTTCAGTATCATAATGAACACCTTTTTCTTCTTTTAATTCATCAATAATTTTTTCGAAGAATGACTTTGGAACTTCCATTACAACATCTGAATACATTTGAATAAAACGACGATAAGAGTCATATGCAAATCTTGCATTTCCTGTCTTAGCCGCAAATCCTTCAGCAGCTACATCGTTTAATCCTAAGTTAAGGATTGTATCCATCATTCCAGGCATCGAAGCTCTCGCCCCACTTCTAACAGATACTAAAAGTGGATCTGAATTGTCTCCAAATTTTTTACCTTGAATTTCTTCTAATTTTTTTAGACTTTCAAAAATTTGATTTTGAATTTCTTCTGAAATTTGTTTGCCACTGTTATAATAATCAGTACATGCTTCAGTAGTTACAGTAAATCCTTGAGGAATTGGTAATCCTAGATTAGTCATTTCAGCAAGGTTTGCACCTTTACCACCTAACAAATTTCTTAAATCTTTGTTTCCTTCCGAAAACATATATACGTATTTCATATATCCTCCTACCCCAATAGTATAACACACAAGAAAAAGAGCGAGAATAGTATTTACTCGCTCTTGACATATTTTTTATAAAAGTATTATGGTTTTAATGCTGTTATCGGAATTATATATATACCAGTATCCTTATCCTGAATTACCGCTTCATAATGCCCGACGATTACGCACATGAATTTAGGTTTTCTTTCCGCATTTTGATAAAAATTCATAAGATTTTCTTTTGCTTCATCAATACTACCATCACTTAGCTTTATTTCAACCGCTCCATAATTTCCATCTCTAAATTCTAAAATGGCATCAACTTCATCTCCCGAAGTATTATCTCTAAAATGATATAAATGACCATCTAAATAATCCATATAAATTCTTAAATCTCTTTCTACTAAAGCTTCAAACATCAAACCAAAAGTATTATGATCGTTTAATAACTTATCTATTGATAAATCTAAACTGGCACAAGCAAGAGATGGATCGATTAAATGCCTTTTTGGAGACTTTCCAATCCTTTTCGACGAACGATAATTGATACTAAAAGCTTCCTGATTCGCAGTTAAATAAAGACTATCTAAAACACTTATATAATCCGCTACAGTTATACGACTTTCTAATAGCTCTTCCGAATTTTCAAACACCTCAATATCTTTTACTATTGTATCATTTCCAGCTATCGAAGATTCATTTCTAGAAAGCGATCTTATTAGCATTCTCATTTTATTTGAATCACGCTTTTTATCTTTTCTTTCGTTAATATCTTTATTTATAATTGAGTCAATATAGCTTTTAGGGATTAAATCTATTTCATCAATATTACGATTAATATTCTCAGGCCAACCACCACGAATAATTAATTTAGCTAATTCATCAAGCTCAACTTTTCTTAAATATTTACAATTAACTACTCCTTCAAGCATATCTGTTATTCCTACATCTCCCGAAGAATCACCAGATTCATATAAACTCATTGGATACATTTTCATCGAAGCGATTCTCCCGGTTCCTGAGTGAAACACTTCCTCTTCCCCTTCATCTTTACTTAAAGTAGTAGAACCCGTTAAAATAAATTTACCTTTATCATGGTCACTATCACATTCATGTCTTACAGCATCCCATATACTAGGTACTAACTGCCATTCATCGATAAGTTGCGGTCTTTGACTTGTAAATATATATTTAGGGTCTACCTTAGCTAAATCTCTAGGGCCTCTTTCCGTCATATACGTCACTGAACTTGCGTGATTTAGCGAAGTCCAAGTTTTCCCGCACCACTTAGGGCCTTCGATTGAAATTGCTCCAAAAACATTTAAATATTTTTTGATTTTTTCATCAATTAATCTTTGACGATAATCTTCTTTTTTTAAATTCATCTTAAAACCTCTTTACTACTATTATAATAGCACTTTAATATACACTTTTCAACAATTTTAATATACACTTTTCCAAACTTTTGATATACACTTTTCCGAAAATAGCAATTATAACTTTCTTTCAATAATCGGCGATTTTAAAATTTTTTTAATAAGCCTTCTTCTTTTAAGGCCTTTCATTTCAGAAAAAAGTTCAACTTCAACAAGTTCCCAAATAAATACCCAACCACCAATCACAATTAATTCTTTAAAGATTTCCGATTTAACTAAAGTTGATAAGAACAAAGTAAAGATTCCTACAACAAAATAAAACACTTGAGCAATATTATTTCTTTGATGTCTCCTTAAACTTTTTTTATACTCATTTCTCAGTCCTTCATCAATTAACTTTTTACATTCAATATCCTTCTTTAAATAATTATTAACTACTAAAGTTATCTTCGAGGCACTATAAAAAGTAATCGAAGATTCTATAATATAACTAATTAACTCTGGAGATGCTTTTAAATTATTATACTTGTCATATAGATCACTTTCGTTTCTGATTTCAATATCTATATATTTTTCCATAATATTCCTACTTTCTCGGCATATTTTTTAAATAAACACTTTTTAAATAATCATTTGTAATATGAGTATATACCTCAGTAGTATTTAAACTACTATGTCCTAATAATTCCTGAACAGTTTTAATATCTGCGCCATTATTAAGTAAGTGAGTAGCAAAGGTGTGCCTAAAGGTGTGAGGTGTTACATTATTATTAATTTGTGCATTTAAAGCAATTTTATCAATTATTCCTTCGACTCCTCGCGAAGTAATCTTTTCCCCTTTGTGGTTAACAATTAAATATTCACATTTAATATTACTTCGGTATGATAAATAAACATCAAGCGCTGCACTTGCATAATCACCAAAGTAGACAATTCTTTCTTTTTTCCCTTTACCAAATACGCGAATACTTTTCTCACTAAATAAAATATCACTTAACTTTAAATTAACAAGTTCTGACACACGCATACCAGTTGCATAAAACAGTTCAATAATCAGCTTATTACGAGCTCCTAAAAGACTATCGTTTTTTATACTATCAATAATACTTCGCATTTCTTCATACGATAAAAAATTAGGTAATTTCTTTTCTATTTTAGGATTGCTTACTTCTTTAAAAACATTACTGGCAATTAATCCTTCGTCAAGCAAATAATCATAAAAGTTTCTTAAGCTACTAAGTTTATTAGCTATACTTCGATTTTTTAAATTAAGACTATCTAAATATTTTAAATAACTTATTACATTATCTTTACTTATATTTAAATAATCAATATTACGTAATTTTAAATATTCTAAAAACTTTTGTAAATGTAAAAAATATTCTGAAATTGTATTTTCAGAATAATTTAATTCATATTTCAAATAATCTAAATATTTTTCTAATCTATCATTCATAATTATAAATAAATCTAAGGCGGATTTTATCCGCCTTTTATATTTTATTTTAGTTTGTGTGGATTTTCTGCCGTTCCATCTTGCGGCTCTATTTCGACATCTGCTTCCAGATACAAGGCAGGACGCGCCGCAATCACGCCGTTGACGGTGCTGCCGTAGACATATCCACCGACGTTGCCATACACCCAGAACGCATAACCGGAATTGCCAGCATACGGAGATATTAACGATTCCCAGTAGTCCGAGTATAATAACCAATCCACCGCTGCACATGAGCCTTTATAATTAAATAAGGTTTCTGTACTTTCATTATTACACGAACTTCCATATGCTGCATATCCATAATCACTTGGATACATTAGTCCTATTGCCGCTTCTTTTGATGCATCAGCGTCTCCTAAAACTCCATTTCGGTATCCCGGAGTACCTGTATTTCTTTCAATATCATACCATCCTGCTGCATATAAGGTTTCATGCGTGGCAGAATCTGTTCCTCTTAAATGCCATAGGGAATATTTATCATTATATTTGGCTATTTGATCTTGGGCTGTAGTTGATAGCGAACCTAAATATTCTCCATTTAAATATTGATTTAATGTTGAGTTTACCCAGTCGTTTTCACATGGTAATGTACTATCCCATGCCATATATGTGTCTAGTGGTGTTGCTTTAATTATCTTTGTATACTCTTTATTTGGATCAAGATTCATATCTGACCCATTAAAGGTTCCAATTATTCGCCATAGTTCACCATTATACTCAACATAGTTATCAGGATTTTTACCTTCATATCTTATTCCATTTTGATCTACTACTCGGTATATCGAACCATCCGCTTTTGACGTATAATCATCTTCACTTTCTAACGCAAGTACGTAATCCGATAGATATTCTTTTGGAGCTTCATAATGAAGTTTATATGGATTTTCTTCAGACCCATTACCTCCTACTATTTCAACTTCACTTGACAAATACAAGACAGGACGCGCCGGATACGCTTCGCTGACGGAGTCGATGCTGACATACCCACCGCCTTCGCCAGCCACACCGAACACACCGCCGGAACTGTCAGCACTCGGAGATATTAACCATTCAAAGCTGTACAAGTTGTCCAAGTATAATAACCAATCCACCGCTCCACATGAGCCTTCATAATTAGATAACGTTTCTGTATTTTCATTATTACACGAACTTCCATATGCTGCATATCCATAATCGCTTGGATACATTAATCCTATTGCCGCTTCTTTAGCCGCATCTGCGGCTCCTAAAACTCCATTTCGGTATCCCGGAGTACCTGTACTTCTTTCTATTTCATACCAGCCTGCTGCGTACAAACTTTGATCAGTAGTGATATCAGTTCCTCTTAAATGCCATAGGGAATACTTTCCGTTGTGTTCTGCTATCATCTCTTGGGCTGTTGTAGATAGCGAACTTAAGTATTCTCCGTTTAAATACGCATTTAGTGTTGAATTTACCCAGTCGTTTTCATATTGTATTGTTTCGCTTGGATTGTAATCCCATTCCATATATGTTTCTAGTTGTGTACTTCTTGCTATCTTGGTATATTTTTTACTTGGATCTAGGTTCATATCTGAGCCATTAAATGTACCAATTATTCGCCATAATTCACCATTATATTCGACATAATTATCGGGATTTTTACCCTCGTATCTTACACCGTTTTGGTCTACTACACGATAAATTGTTCCATCCTGACTTGATGTATAGTCAGTATCTCCCTCTAAAGCAAGAACTGTATCTGATAATGTTTTAAATTTCTTACTTAATTTATATGGTCTACTTTCTGATCCATCTCCTGAGGTTACAACAACATCAGAATCTAAATATAATGTAGGGCGAACGAAGTGTTCAAAAAACGCTGCATCAGTTCCTGGAAAAAAAGAAGAATCAATAACATATGCTAGGCCATCTCCTCCACCACCAGGCGTTATCGTCCACTCCATATTTGATAATATCCAACTATATGCCGAACAAGATTTATAATGATTATTCATCGTATCAAAACTTTCGCTACTACAATTTTCACCATAAACTGCATATCCATAATCACTTGGATACATTAAGCCAATCGCAGCTTCTTTTGCCGCGTCTGCACCACCTTCGACTCCATTTCGATATCCAGGTGTACCAGTATTTCTTTCAGCATTATACCATTCAGAAACTGAAAGCAAATACGAAGTATCATATTGAGGGCCCCTTAAATGCCATGTTGAATAGTTATTATTATATCTAGCTATTTGACCTTGAGCAACGCTAGAAAGAGAGTTTAAATATTCTCCATTTAGGTAAGTATTAAGAGTTGAATTTACCCAATCGTTTTCGTATTCTTCATCCCATTTCATAGTTCCTATTGAAGTTGCTTTTATTATCTTTGTATACTCTTTATTTGAATCAAGGTTCATATCTGAACCATTAAAAGTCCCTATTATTCGCCATAATTCACATGTAGAAGCATCCGATTCATCTGTACAATTATAATAGACATAATTATCAGGATTTTCACCCTCGTATCTCACACCATTTTGGTCTACTACTCGGTAGATAGAGCCATCTGATGATACATAATCATTTTCACTTTCTAAAGCAAGAACTGTATCTGATAAAGTTTTATTAAGCGAACAAGATACATTATCTATTTTAACCTTTCCGTTTAACTGTGAGCCCCTAAATTGATCTTGAGCTACATTTAAATTATAAAAATTAAGATTTAATGAATAGACTTGTTGAGCTTTTGTCGTAAGACCATTTGCGTTATTACAAATACTTGATGAATAAACGGAATTACTTAATTTTTTACTATTATAATTGGGTAGTTGACTTGCAAATGCTGATAAATTCTGATGAACGTTTTGCATAGTTCCCGAAGCATTTTGCATTGTTTCATTTAATGTTCCAGATAAAACAAATTCATTAACTCCCCCTTTAGAAATTTGATATTGATCTTTAGCATTATCAGTTTCATCCCATTCCCATGCAATATCATAATTACAACAAATGCCCTCAAGACCATCTGTTTCTAAAGTAATTGTAATATTATCTGAGCCACTAGCAACAACATTACCAGAATTACTTGGATCCATTGCCGATACATCAACGTACATGTTAAGGTTATCGCCACCCGTGGCTGAAAAGAAAAGTGGTCCACTGATTTGCGTATCTATATTTAAATTATTTAGACTTGTAATTGGCGATATATATGCATAAGCAGCATACACAATAATAAACAGTAGGAATGCTACTGTAGCCACAAGTGTAATTTTGTTATGTCTATTCATGTATTTTCACCCTATAATAACTATAAAATAATTTGCAAAAAAAAACAACCCTTTCAGATTGCATTTTTTGACATTTAACACACTTTTAATACTTTTAATGTGTATTCTCCATTCGGAGCAGCTACCGTAACTAAATCATTTTCTTTATGTCCAATTAACGCTTGACCTAAAGGTGATTCATTACTTATTTTATTATTGAAAGAATCAGCTTCTACTGAACCTACTATTTTATATGTATCTTCATCTTCGTCTTCATCAATAACTGTAACAGTTGAGCCTACACAAATAGTCCCAGCACTTACACTTTTTGCTATTTCACTATGTTCAAGACGATATTCAAGTTCTTTAATTTTAGCTTCAATTTGAGCTTGTTCTGCTCTCGCAGCGTCATAATCAGCATTTTCTGATAAATCGCCTTGAGCACGTGCATCTTTTATTGCTTGAATGATTTCTGGTCTTCTTACAGACTTTAATTCATTTAATTCTTCTTCTAATGCTAAATAGCCTTCAGCAGTTAATATTAAGCTGTTATCTTTTTTCATTTTGTTCCCTCTTTCTTGTTCTTGGCCTTTCTCAAGACCAAAGAAATTATACACACTTTATATATATTTGTCAATAAAAATTTATGTAAAACAACCTTAGGAGTTTTTTATCACAATTATATTTACTCTATTTATTATAATATGTAATAGGTTTGATTATTACAATAATAATTAGAGCTCAAATTTCACTTTTTACTCATCACACAAGTTCATATTCTCTTGCAATAATTCTATCATCAGAACAATATTTTATAACATATTTATTATCTTGCTTACAAATTATTATTCCAATAGTTTTATCTTGATTAAACTTTCTTAAATTTTCATCAATATAATTCATATATACTTGTATTTGTCCAATGTGTTCTTTCTTTAATTCCGTAACCTTTAACTCAACTACTACAAAGCAATTATATTCATAATTAAATAATAACAAATCGATATAATTAAAGTTAGTACCTATTTTAATTTTATATTCACTACCTATAAAACTAAATGAATTGCCTAATTCTTTCATAAATAATTCAATATCTTCCAAAATCAATTTTTGTAATATTTTTTCAGTTACGATTTCTATATTATTTTTATTTCTAATCAAAATTGGATTAGGTACTAAATCTTTTATATTTATTCTATTATTAGTTATTAATTTTAGTTTAGATTCTTCTGGAATCCTCTTATATTCATTACTTTTTATTTTGTCTTCTAATTTTCTAACAGAATATAAATTATCTACTGCTACTTTACTATAATAATTAATTTCTTCAATAGTTTCTAAAGTTATAAGTAATCTATAGTGACTCCAAGACAATTGGTGCCACACTGTGGCACCTTTTACAACTTTCCAATAAAATTGTCTCATTCTTTTTAAATTTGTTTCGTTATATTTTTTACCTAATTCATTTGTTAATTTAAATGAATATTCTTTAACTATTCTTTCACCATAACATTTTCCTGCTTCTGATAATAATTTACCAACGTTATAACAAGTTATTAAATCACTTTTATTTTTACTATAATCTTTAACCCCCTTCGTAATTTCATTATTTATTATTTGTTCTTTAATGGCTTCATAATAATTTGTTTTTTGCATATTACCTCCTATACTATATATTACCTACTAAATCCTCCATTTCCTTTTTTTACGCATAAAAAAATTCAGAAATTTTCTGAATTTAATTTATTTTAACTCGCATTAAATCATTGATGCTTACTGGTTTACTTACTTTTATTTTAATAATCATTCTTGGTTTATTTGCAACCTCTAAAGGATTACCATCCTCATCGTAAATTTCAGTTACTGTATCTTCGAAAGTTTGTAAATTAGGGCCAATAAATTCGACCTTATCACCAACCTTAAACAAATTTCTTTCTTCAATAGTGGCTAAATGTGTTCTTTCATCATAATCTTTTACAATACCTAAAAAATCTTGATTACTTTCTTCATCTCTTAACGCATAATATTGTTCTTTATAAGTAGGAAGCTTATGATAAAACTGGGGAGCACTTTCTCGATTAGCGCAGCGATTTAAAATTTTTAAATAATAGGCTTTATCTTCGCTTGTAAGAGTACCTTTTAAAATCTTATCAATAACACGTCGATAACATAAAATTACAGTAGCAATATAATAAATTGAACGCATTCTTCCTTCGACTTTAAAAGTATTTACACCACTTTTAATCATATCACCTATATAATCGATGAAATTTAAATCTTTCGGAGTCATTGTAAAAGGTACTTCATCATCTTCGTTAAATACCCAACGACATATTTGTGCACAGCCTCCGCGATTGGAGTCACGATTCGTCATATAATTAGACATGATGCATTTTCCCGAAATCGACGTACACATTGCTCCATGGACAAAACATTCAATCTCAAGACCGGTTTCTTTCTTAATTCTTTGAATATCTTCTTTTAAAGCTTCCCGAGCAAGAACAACTTGATTTACACCTAGTGACTTATAAAATTTTGCTGCCTCGTGATTAAGCGTGCTAGCTTGCGTCGATAAAATAACTTTTGTATTAATCTTTAATTCTTTAATTTTCTTTAAAACTAAGATGTCACTACAGATGATGCCATCAACTTTAACTTCTTTTAAAAAGCGGAGATAATCTTCAAGGCCATCTATATCATCATTATGAAAGACAATGTTAACTGTTACATAAACTTTTTTATTTAAGCTATGAGCATAAGCACAAGCATAAGTAATATCCTCGCGAGAAAAATTTTTAGCATTAGCTCTTAAAGAAAAATCTTTGCCACCGAAATAAACAGCATCAGCGCCATACAAAAGGGCAAATTCTAATCTCTCTTTATCGCCCGCCGGTGCTAATAATTCAACCATTTTACTTTTCTCCTTTCTAATTATTTTTTACTTTGTAAATTGTTTTAGTATCTAAAAAACCAAAATCAGTTTTTATCCCCTCAAAATTATTTTGGGCGATTTTTAATATGCTTTCATCATCGAGCAAAATTGGATAATAGAAAAAATAATTTGCATCCTTTCTAAGTAGCCTACTTCCATCATAGTATGGATAATGATACATCATCGTTCCAAATTCATTTTCAATTGTAATAAATTGCTTATCAATGATTGATAAACATTTGGGATTTTGAATTTCTAAATTGAACTGCTCAGCATGATTAGATATAAGTGTCCTTCGAGAATACAATGCTGGTACCAGTCCAAAAACAAATAAACTGACTTTTTTACTGGTATTACTAATTATTTCATCAATTTCTTCTTCAGTAATATCTGTCGAAACAATAATATCATCAACATATTCCCAAAAGTAATTTATCGATAAATAATTAGTATTAAAATGCGATAAATATAAGACTTTATGAATTGAAACATCTTTTAAAACCTCGATTAAGCCCACATCATCAAAAATAATTCCTTTAATGTTTTGGGGAAGATCATGAAGGATTTCTGATAATCGATCAATACTTTGACAATCTAAAACGCGATTAACAAAAAGATAAGCATTATCTTCAGTTATTTCCTTAAGTTCAAAGGTTTTGGGTACCCCAACACAAAAAAAAGACAAAGGATAAACAAAATTGCTTATCCCTAAATCTTTTAATTTATCAATGATATTTAAGTTTGTTACAGTAAATAAAACATTATTCTTCATTTTTTCTCACACTAATTGAAAGTCCATCACCAACATCATAAAATTTAGTATCGAATTCACCATTATTTTTTAAAAAATCTATATAACCTTCAATCTTTTTTACTAAGCTTTTTAAATTGCCCTTCTCAAGTTCATCACTACGCCCAACATAACCATGGAACTTAACATTATCCGTAATAATAAAACCATTATCACTTAAAAAATACTTAAATTTTTCAAAAAACTTTGTGTATTGGCCTTTAGCAGCATCAATAAAAATTAAATCAAATTTTAAATCATTGGATAAATTAACATCTAAAGCATCTTGATAAACAACATTAATCTTTTTATCTAATCCACAAGCTTTTACGTTTTTTAAACATTCCATATAACGAGTTTCATCTCTTTCAATCGTTGTTACATAGACATCATCCTTACTACTAGCCATTAAAATCGTGGAATATCCAATTGCACTACCAATTTCTAAAACGTTTTTAATGTTATTATCTTTAATAAATTTCATGATAAAAGCAATTGACTTTTTTTCAATAATTGGGACATTATGCTCTGCAGCATACTCTTCCATTTCCAATATTTTTTCTTTCATTTTTCTTCACCTAACTAACTTTCAAATCTATATTCGATTGCTTTAAACTCCTCATAAGTTTTAGCAAAATACACTTTTCCCGTATTAATATCGGCAAAAAAGTATACATAATCTGTATCACTAGGATTCAAGGCAGCATTAATACTTTCACTTGAAGGGTTACATATTGCCCCTATCGGTAAGCCTAAAAAATTCTTATGCCTTGTATTATAGGGATTATAATTATTTAAGTCAGCCCCTGTTATTTCTTCGGTCATATCCTTAAAGACGCCATAATAAGCCGTTACATCCATTCCTAAGGTCATTTGCTTTTCAAGTCTTGTATAAATAACCTGACTAACAACCTTTCGATCTTCAGCATTTAAAGCTTCCTTTTCAATAATCGAAGCCATAGTCAACACTTCATGAACACTATAACCGCTGTTTTCAATCATATCTTTATACGGAACTAATAATTCATTCATTTGATCTAGTAATTTTTCCAAAATATTTTCAATCGTCGTATTTTGATAAAATTCATAAGTATTCGGAGCTAAATATCCCTCTAAAGGATAATAAATATCCGAATCTAAAATGGAGTCGTCTAAAAACCAATACTTATCTATCAGTTTTTTTAAATATTCCTCATCTTCCCCTTTTGCAATAATGTCATCGTACTCAATTGCAAAATTATTGCTAATCAATTTGGCATAATCAACAAATCTTTTGCCCTCAACAAAAGTAATTCGAACTGTAGCAGGCACTTCTTTTGTATTTCCTAAAGCTATTTGTGTTAAAATTTCACTTGTACTATCAGCACGATCAATTATGTAAGTGCCTGCTTGTAAATTACTAGTACCAAAAAAGAAAACATAAGCTAAAGAAACATATTCATTTCTAATTAAGCCTGCTTTTTTTAAGTTCTTAACAATATCAATTTTATTGGTTCCTGGCTTAACAACAAATGTAACTTCATCACTCTTACTTGCTACCGGCTTTAGTGATGAATATCCATAGATTCCTAAAAAAAGAAATATAGTTAACAAAACCCCAAGAATTATTATTAACTTTTTATTTTTCATTTAAGCCCCATTTTCCCGGTCAACTTTAGCAAGTAATTTTTCAATTAAATCCCATTCTTCATCTTTTACAACGGGAAGTAAACTTTCTTTACCATCAATATTTTGATAAATACCAGCATATGTTTTTAAATAGCCGTCCTCATCAACAACATTATCAGTATAAACAATATAAAAATTATCGTTTTCTTCAACTTCAAAAGTTAAAATAACTTTATATTCTTTTTTTTGACCATCATCTCCGGAAAGAATAATTGTATTATTTTCTTTATTAATCATCATGAAATACTCCTTAAATAACTTTCTAAAATAAGAGTGGCAGCTTCCATATCGACTTTATCTTTAAATTCTTTTGATTTCAAATTATTATCATGTAAAATTCTTTCCGCTTCTACCGAAGTTAATCGTTCATCAACTGTAAAAACTTCTACCCCTAAAGCTTCCAACTTTGGAATAAAATTAAGCGTTCTTTGACTAGCAAACCCTAATGTTCCATCCATATTTTTAGGAAGACCAATTACCACATCAGTAATATCCTCCTGAGCAATAATTTCTTTTAGTTTTTCGATTGCCTCATCATATGCCTCTCTTGGAAAGCGAATCGTTGTATGAGGAAATATTATTGTATTTGAACGGTCAGTTATTGCCACACCAACAGTTTTAGTTCCTAAATCTAATCCTAAATATCGTTTCATATCATCATCTTCCTAAATACCCATTTATTATTGCCATCAATAGTTCCTCGCGCGAAAACTTGCTAAGATTCTTTCTGGCACCTTCTTTGCTAGTTATATAACTTAAATCATCAGTTAAAATATACCCCACTAGTTGATTCGTAGCATTATATCCACTACGTTCTAACGACTTCACAACTTCATTTAATGTCATCATAATAAGTTCTTGTCTTAAAGCACTAACATTAAATATTGTTGTATTATTATCAACCATAGTTTCACCTCTTTGATTACAACCATTTTACCAAAAATAAATAAATAATTCAACTTTGCTGATTTTTTATAAAAACAATCTTAATGTAGACTGGCATAACCATGAGCTTTGAATTATCTCATTTTCCTTAAATTGTAACCATAAAAAAATCTAGGATAATTATATCAATTGACACTAATTTCCTAGATTGTAATTACTCTTTTGCTTTTATTTACAAACTCCCTCGCCAGGGTTTTCACCTTCGACATAGGTTTGGCCAAGCATTGCACACGACGATTTGGTTATGGCATCTTTTAAAAAGCCACCAAAATAATTTACAAGTGCGATAGCTATCACACTGATAAGCGCTATAATTAAAATATATTCGACTAATGCTTGTCCTTTTTTATTCATATTTATATCTCCATTTAAATTCTAACTTATTAAAAATAATTTGTCAAACTTCATCAACAGTATTCGTAAAAATAACTTTTTTCGAATTTTCAATATTCTTTTTCAAACTTTTGGCACGTTGTTCTTTTAAATCGCGAAGCCTTTCAACATGCTCAATTTCTTCAATTTTCTTTAGGGATGATGCTGTCATTGTATTTCGAATAACATTTTCTGCTGCCCAAGAGAAAATTTCACAAATTTCTAGTTGATAACATACATAATAAGCAATTAAATGATTGATAAAACTAGTAATGTCTGTTTCAATTAAGAAATCAACATTTTCTTTATATTCTTCTTTATATTCAACAGGAAACACTTGTAAACAAGTAAAATCACTTTTCGAGAAATTAAAATAATGGTTATAATAAATATTTATTTCCCGAAAATCTCGGTTATTAACTGCGTTAATTAAATAATCACGAATTTTTGGTAAATCTTCATAAAAGTTATCTTTTGAAAGTTTCATAATTACTTTATCATCATTATAACTTATTTTCTTACCAATAATAATTTTATAATCATCTTTTGTTTCCTTAATTTTCGAAGATACTACTTGATTGTATGTTGAACAAAAACCATAGTCTGAGGCAATATAAATATTAAGCACTGGTTTACTAGGATCAGGTATAATACTATTTTTATCTAAAACAATATTATTATTATACATAATGGAAGAAATAATTCTTGTTAAAACAGAACTAGTAATTCCGAATTCTTCAACTTTACTTTTCGCAGCATTGATTCTAACTAATGAAAACAAATTCATTACTTGAACAATTGGTTTAATGTTCTTCATATCTTTTCTCCTACATTATTGTGACAACTTTTGAACGATAAAAATCATCTAAATACGCTAAATAATCAGCAATACTCTCTTCTTCTTTTATTTTTCTTGGCTTATCATCAAGATTTCCGCCTTTAAGTAAAGTTTCACTTAAAGCTAAAAGCATTTTTTTACTTTTAATGCTAACAAGTTTTACATCTTCATCGCCGGTTAATTGAAAAAATAATTTATCTCCCTCTTTTTCATTTTCTAAAACCTTCATAGCATAAACACACGGAATATTTTGATATGTTAATTCTGTTAAAACAATGTATTCCTCATCTTTTTCATCTCTTAGGGTCTTACCTACAAAACTTTCTTTCATTCTAATCCTCCAAATATCCACTTAATGTACTTAATTTACTATTTAATAAGATAACTTCTGAATTAAGTACAGTAACATCTTTTAATAAATCGATAACCATGTCATTAACTGTTAAAGTAGCTTTACTAATATTTTCAATTTTCTTAACTGTATCATTTTCATAATCATAGTATGTAACATAATTATTATTTGCAATTATATAACTATATTTTGATAGTTTAATTTCATTACCATTAACTTTTAAAAGACTTGCAGTTGGCATTATATACAAATCTACTCCATCATAGATAAAAAAGTTTGTTTCTGGATTTTCTTTGCCATTAGCATGAACTACAGACGCTGAATCTTCCAAAAGTACACTACTGTACTTTGGCAAAGTATACGATAAATTTTGACGATAGTAAAAAACTATTGAACTTTCTTTAGGAATAATAATTCCCGTTTGTTCCTTATAATAAATTGGACTATTTTCATAAACATTATATTCTTTCGAAGAAATATTTACTAGTTTATCATTTTCATAACTCAATTTCGCCGCAAATTCTTTCTTATTTAAATCAAAATATTGATATAATAATTTCTCATCATTTGCCAGTTCAATATAATTCTTATGAAGATTAATTACACCAATAATAACAAATGAAGCAATAACAACTAAGATAATTACTGCAATTATTACTGAAGCAATATAATTTTTCTTAATAAGATCTTGCATTTTGTTTAAAAAATCTTTCATAGAAATTCTCCTTTACCGCGAATATTTTTAATAAACTTACAAGTAGTAAATAGATAAAATAAAATTGCAAAGATATTCATGACAATTTGTAAAATTAAATAAGTAAAATCATTACTTTCTAATCGCAAGAGATTTACCAAATTAGCTAAATAAATAACCCCAATATTTACTCCGTTAATCACCGAATTAATAAGCATTATCTTCGCTTTTTTTAGTAAAATAAAACTAAGCATAATCAGTAGTAAACAAACTAGAACTAAAGATCTAGTTAAATCTACTTTAAAAATTAATGTATACACTAAAAGTAAGAAATTAATTATAATAAAGGTTAGTGACAATATCTGAACGTTAGAGTAATTCATAAATAATCCACTTAAATAAATACTTTTTTTGGAACCCTTTTTATTTAAAACTAATAAAGTAATAACTAAAGCGACCAAAAATAAAGCAAAAATAATTGCAAAATATAAGTAGTCGCTTAGTATTTCCTTTAAATTATTCATTCAAATCACCTTGAATCATCAAATTAAAAACATTATTACTATTCATATATGATGCTTTAATATTATCAAAATGAAGTTCCCCATCCGGAGTTTTAATATCTACTTTACCTTTTATTTCTCCGATAATTGGCAAATAATCAAGCATCACTAATAAGTTATAATCACTAGATACAATTCGAACATAACTTACATTTTCATAAGTTGTTAATCCTGTATGTAAATCAAAAACATTAACAGTTAAACCTTTATTTTCCATTATATTTTCCTATATATAAGAAGCTTAATTCATCAATATAATCATACGTTCCATTTAAAATATTTTCAACGTCATTTAATATATCTTCGATTGCCACTTTAACACCAGGCATATTAGTAAAGCTTTCTGCAGCATACAATGGTTGTGAAAAATAATTTCTAAGTTTTCTTGAACGATAGAAAATATTTTTATCTTCATCACTAATCTCATCAACACCTAAAATAGCAATTACTTCTTCGAGTTCTTCATACCTAGTATAATAAGCTAAAACTTTTTTTAATAAGTCATAATGTCTTTGACCAATCTTATCGACATCTACTAATTTAGAGGTACTTTTAAAGACATTAATCGCTGGATGCAGACCTTTTTCACTCATTTTTCGGTCTAAAGTAATTTGTCCATCCATATACGCTGAAATGTTTTGAACAGCATCATCATTTAAATCATCCGCAGGAACATAAATTGTTTGAACGGAAGTAATAGCACCATCTTTAGTCGAATTAGCTCTTTCTTCAACTTTACTAATTAACTCAGCCATATTTGCCATATAACCATTTTCTACTAAGATTTCTTTAAGTTCCATCGATATTTCACTTTGCGCTTGAACATAACGATAGATATTATCAATAAAGATTAATGAATCATTTTTCTTTTCATCTCTTAAATATTCCGCTACCGTAAGTCCTGTATCTACAGCCTTACTTCTTGATACTGGATTAGCTCCCATTTGGCCAAAAACTAAACTTATTTTATCTAAAAGATTTGTTTTTTTCATCTCTTCAATTAGTTCTTGACCTTCTCGAGAACGTTCTCCTACCCCAATAAAGATTGCATTCGCCGAAGTATCAGTATAAATATTATGGATAAGTTCCCTTATTAAAACTGTTTTACCAACTCCGGCTCCACCAATAAGACCAATTTTAAATCCTTTTTGAATCGGTGCGAAGAAGTCAATAATTTTAATCCCAGTCCAAAGTGGTTCTGTATCAATATTTAATCTATCTAAACTAATAGTTCTATTTTTGTTAGGTACCTTTTTAATGCTCGTAAATGGTTTCCCATCAATTACTCTACCATATGAATCAAATACCCGACCTATTACTTGATCTGAATATTCCATTTCAATACTACTTGCTTTTTTAATAAGTTTAGCACCCTTTTTTAATCCATGATTAGTATTTAAAGTAATACAAGTTGCTTCAATTGAATCAATGCTTACAACTTCAAATTCAAATTTACCATCTTCAGTACTTAGAATGTCACCAACAAGTAAATCTGGAGAAGATAAAATAACTTTTATTGATACATCGTATATTGAAATAATTTTACCAACAATCATTATTTTACCTCCTTAATATCATCAAATAAATTAACCATTTGCTCTTTGGTAAGCGGGCTATACTTATATTGATTAAGTTTTGTTAAAATCTTTTGACCTTCAATCATTCGATTTTTCATATTTTCTCCAAGGTCATCTAAGTTAACTAATTCATAAATATCGCGGATTTCCAAATATGATAATAAATCTTGACGAATTTTAATACCAACTTTTTTCATGTCTCGCGACTGAACCGCACCACCTAAACGTGATACCGAAAGTCCATAATCGATCGCCGGTCTTTCACCCTTATTAAATTTCTTTAATGATAGAACCAATTGGCCATCACAAATTGAAATAATATTTGTCGAAATGTAATCAGTTATATCGCCGCTTTTAGTTTCAACAACCGGAATCATTGTAATTGATCCGCCATCTTTATGTTGACACCCATTTTCAAGTAAACGAGCATGTGTATAAAAAATATCAGATGGATATGCATCACGTCCTGGAATCTTTTTAGCAGATAAGCTCATTTGACGATAAACATCCGCATGACGTTTTAAGTCATCGAAAATAACTAAAACATCTAATCCTTGCTTCATAAAAAATTTTGCAAGCGATGTAGCAGCATAAGGTGTAACATAACTTTTCGCAGGCAAATCATCTGGAAAAGATGCAATTATCATGGTATATGAACTGGCACCTTGTTTTATTAAATCATAATATATTTCTTTTACTTCCTTTTTAGTTTTACCAATAGCAACATATAAACATAATACTTTTTTATCTTTTTGATTATTAATCATATCCAAACAAACTTGGGTTTTACCGGTTTTCTTATCACCAATAACCAATTGTCTTTGGCCTTTCCCTATTGGATAAAACAAATCAATTCCCGTAATTCCTGTTAGGAATTCTCTTTTTACTTCACTACGTTCAATTATTTCAATTGGTTCTGTTTCAACATCAAATTCTAAAAGATTTTCAAATCTTTTACCAGTTATTAAATCATTTCCAAAAACATCGACAACTTTACCTAAGCTATCCATGGAAAAAGACACTTTAAAATTCTTATTAAGTGTATATACTTTATCTCCTACAGTTATTTTTTCATTTTGTTCTACTAGTGAAATATTTACAGTATTATCAAATATCGCTGACACATAGCCTCTTGCCTTATTCACAACACTTACAGCTTCGAAAAAGGCAACGTCCTTTAATCCTGCTACTTCTACTACATTGTTCGATATATTTATAACTCTACCAACACTAAAAACATTATCTTCTTCATTAATGTTTTTCATTACATCAGTAGCTATTTCATCCCACATTACGCTCACACTACACATCCCTTTCATTAATACTATAATCGTATATTCGATCTTGATATTTAATAATCATTCCCTTATAAATATCATCACTATAAGTGGTTTTTATATATGGACTAAGGTAATCATAGTTCTTTTTGTGGCTTCCTACAATGACCTCAATTTTTGGAAGATTATTTTCAATTAATAAATCTAAATCTAATAAAAACTTTTCTAATTTAAATTTTCTTGCTTTTAAATAAGCATTAAACACTTCATATTCCTCATCAGAAATTAGTCCACTAATCACTTTAATTTGTGCTTTAGAATTTAAACATTTAAGTTTATAAATAAAATTTGGACTAAATCGATCTTGAAGCATTTGATATGTCTTATAATTTTCGTTTATCTTAACATTGCTTAAAAAATCAATTAAAATCTTTTCTTCATCAATTTGAAATATTTCATCAACTCGATTGGCAATTTTAAGAGCATTTACCGTTTCATAATCAGTTCCATTCATGACTTTTAAAAGTCCATGATCAACTGAGTTTTTTTCTATTACCCGTTCTTTATCCTTAACTATTTCTTCTTTGGTTTCGGTGCTAAGACTACTCAAATGTTGTTCTTTTTCTAAAATTTTGGCATCGTAGTCTTGCATCTTTTTAAAATAATATTCTTTACTATCGCTTGTAATATTTTCAATTAATTTTTTTAGTGCGAAAAATAATATTAAAGCAAGTAAAGAAATAATAACTATTAAAACTATTATTTCCATCGACTAACTTGCAAATGGGTTAAGATATAAAAGAATATAGATAAATGTAAATAAGAATAACAAGAAAATTGCTAAAACTACTAAAATAGTCATAATTGAATGAATAACATCATTCTTAGTTTCTGGATTACGACCGATTGATTCGGCAATCTTTCCTCCTAATACTCCCAAGCCAATTGATAATCCTAGAAATGTTAGTCCTAGAATAATACCAACGGCAACCATTGTTGCAGATAATACACTTTCCATACAAAAATCACTCCTTTTTATAATTTATATTTATATGATGCATCAATTGCAACTTGCGCACCATTATAAATGCAATCTTCTAATTTTAATACTACAAAGTCGCCTATACCTTCATAGGTTATTGTACTAATAAAACCATCTTTACTCGCAGCATCTTTACCATTTACTGCATCCTTAGCTACCAAGACCCCATCAATATACATAGCAACGTTAGCACTATCTAACTTATAGTCACCATCTATCTTCAATATATATCTTACACTATTATTACTAACCTTTTCAAGTGTAATATTACCATTTATATTTTTTGTTTGAACTAAAACAGAATCAAATAACACATTTTGTGTAAAGTTATTTTCATCATCGTAAGTATAATAGAAATCTAAACGATATGAACTGTTAGCTCGAAGACCATTAAGTTTGTGCTTAGTCAACGCCATTTCTAAATTATACGTTCCAATAACTACGCCATTTTGTAAAACATTCATATAAATTGTTTTAAATTCTGAAAACGGATCATAAACAACATAGTTTATTTCAGCACTACTCGCGGTTGTATCTACCGACATAATTGTTGTTTTACGATTAATATAGTGCTCAATTATTTCTGGTTCCAATACTTCCGGAGGATTAGTTATTCCGCCACCATTAGCGCTTCCTCCCGTTCCTGAGCCACCAGTAGTGCCAGAACCGCCTCCAACTCCGGAGCCGCTACCACTTCCGCCGCCGGAACCGCTCGAGCCACCAGAACCGCCTCCGCTCGGATTTTCTTCGGGTTCTTCAGGAGCAACATATTCATTTGTTGAACCATTAATTTTAGCTAAATCAATTTCTTCTTCATCAATAACTAATATTTCTTCATTGACTCTAAAAATAAATCCTTCAGTAATAAGTTCTAAAGTACTAAATGTTTTAATGTTTACTTGATTATTAAATAAATATCCATTTCCAACTTTATCAATGTTAATTAATAAATAATCACTAGCATTTAGCGATCCATCTTCACTTTTAATTGATGGCGCAATAATTAAATACTTTCGATCAGCAATCTTAAATATTCTTGATGTCGCTGTACTATTAACCACGGTTTCATCTTTTAATTTATTGACCTCGCCATTTTTTAAAATCTCATAAAAAGTCCCAAGCATCTTTAATTCCTTCTTATCAGAAGCAAAGAAAACTGGATTATTACCCACAAATACTTTGGCATTTTCATTCATTACATAATAGCGACCTAATAAATCTTTTTTAGCATAAGTTTCTTCTTTAATATTTACTAGTTCGTCAGTACTATCATAAACGATACTTCCGGGAGTAATATCGTACGTTGTATTAAGCTCTTTAAACTTAATACCAATAAATACTAATATTACCCCCAAAAGAATAATCGTCAACAAAGAAAGAACAAGAATATAAGTCTTATTTTTTTTATTTAGTTTTCTCATTTTGTTCCTCCATTACCATATTGGGTATTTTCATGATATTTTGTACTATCAAGAATATAGCATTCGTTATTTACCGATGACCAATAATTCGAAGGACTATCGTCTTTACATAAACTTTCACTATTTAAATGTGCTGAAATCTGTCCTCCCAAATAGAATTGAAATAAAATATCATAACCGGCACTTACCGGATAGACTGTATTTGGAATATCTAGTTGATAATATGTTTCACCTATTGCTCCTAAAGCATCTCCGTCATTTTTTAGAACAATTTTCACTTCGTCATCGAAGATTTTTGTACCATTAATGGCAAATAAGTTATCACCGCTGGTTCTTGTAATCGTATAAACAATACCCGATACGAATGCTTCTTGGTTTGGATCTGGAATTGGTGCAGAACCTTCAACTGCAATATAATCACGAACCATATTTGTAGCATATCCAAATTTCAAAGTCGTAGTTGTTCCTTGTGCAGTATATTCATAACGACCTACTGATACACCATTATCATCTAGAGTATAAACTAAGTAATCAGTTGATTGAGGATCTTCTGCGACTTCGCCAACGTTATTAGCGTAACTGCTATATATCACAGTTAAATAATATGCTGTGTTTTTATCAAGATTTTCATATGTGATTGTGGTCATTTTATCCGCGCCATTTTCAACAATATTAATTAGCTTCTCTGTTCCTTCAATTTTTGTTTTATTATCCCCCATTGCTAAATAAACAATATATTGACCTTTTTCTTTATTAACTTCTGGTTTACTAACTACACGATCGTTATCCGTAAACGAAATATCAAAACTTAAATAAGCATTTTTTCCATCTTTAAATCCTGTATTTTGAATTACGTTCACACTTGGTCTTTTTAAAGCTCGTAAATTAAGCGGTTGATTAAATATTTCATAACTATTAGTATTACCATTTGCTTCTTTAACTTTTGCTTTAATTACCACATTATAATTAGTATTATAAACAAAATCTAAATCATCGCTAATACTTATATCATGAGTAATTGTTGAATCATACCCATTAGTTTTCGTAAAACATGTACCGTCATAGTGATTATAAGAATTTTCACAAACTTGATACTTATTTACAGGAACACAAATGCTCTTATCACTATTACATATTTCATATTCCAAATTATCAATGCCTACAATTTCATCAATATTATAAGTTGTTAGTAAGTGTCTTGTAGCATAATCAGTTTTTGATACAACATCTAAGGATGCAGAAGAAATTTTAACATCGCTAGCATTTTTAGTAGTAAATTCATAACTAAATGTTTCATAAGTATTGGATAACATATCCACCAAATATGATTTTTTATTATTTACTAACATATAAGCTTTTAAATAATAAGTTGAACCAACATTAAGTTCATCAAGAACTAATCGATAATAAACCGTAATATTTGTTCCATCCTCAAGTCCATTGAATGTAATTAGACCAGTTTTATAATCATATGCATAATCAGTAATTACTCCCGAAGAAGTTCTAACTTGTGTTACATCAACCTTGTAATTATCATCAAAAGTAATTTGATATTGATTATTTTGAACACTACCTACTTGACTAGTTAAACCGTTTTTATTTATTTTCAGTGATTTAACCACTTCATTAGTGGCACTATCGTAAATTTCTAGATAAACAAAACGTTTACCACTTTCTTCGGTTATATCATTATCAGTTATTCCACTTAATGATAAATCGAGTTTAATACCATTAATAATTTCATTTTTGCTGGTAACATTAATCGCTGGAATTACTTGTTCATATGCAAAACTTCCTATCCCATTTAAGGATGCTGTATTAAGCTCTTTAGCTACCAATGGAACTGTTATTTGATCAGCTCCGTATCCAAAGGTAATTTCAATTCCTTGGGATGTAACTTGGTATTTTGCATCAAAATAATTATAATTTGGAGCAACAATTGACAAATTAGAATATATTGTATTAATAAAATAAATCTTACCAGAGCCAATTACCACATCATCAGCACCATCATCAACAAATCCCCCTTGACTATTAACGTAAGCATAAACAGCTGATAAAGCCGCTGGACTAAATGATACGCCACCAATATTTCTTCCGTGAACTAAAAGATAATTATCATTATATGTTCTTCCCGCAAATTCTATTAAATTATTAGCCATAACTTGGAATACATACTTGTTTTGAGCATTTCCAAGATAACTAATTATACCGGTATCATAAACAGCATTTAATGAAACTAAAATATTTTGATTACGTAATTCACTAAATACGTTTTTAAAGGTTTGCGAATTATATAATTTAGAATAATCAACGTATAAGCAAGTACTTACTCCATCATCACAAACTGCTACATAAGCTACTCGAGAAAGATTATCACGATCATTTTGATTATTCCAAGTAATTTTTTTACCTCCGGAAGTATATTCAATAATATTTGAACTAATCGGAGCTGTTTGTCTTGTGCTATCAGTGATATTATTAATAACAAATTTCTTATCAGTATTTGCTACCGTAAATTCTAATGTATAATAAGCTATTCGATTCTTTATTGGAGTGTTTAGTAGTTTTTCATCTTCGCTTAAATAATCATAAGGTTCGCTTATTTTAAGAGAAATCATATTATTATATTTTGATTTTCCGTCTTCTCCAAGTTCTAAGTCATATCGAACATTGGCTAAATCATGAATGCCTTCGAATGTAAAGTTATTAATATCTACACGAGTTTCAGGAGTACCAGCTTTTTCTACTAAGATAGGATTTAAGTAAATTTGATAGTTATCGCCTGCATTTAACCCAGTTAATCGCATACATTGATATGCACTTTGATATGCTTTAATACTTGAACTATTTTCACAAATCGTTGAAATTGCTTCGAAAGAATTTTCGCCAACTTGATAGTATACTTTGTATTCTGATGGTAAAGCACCGTCAACGTCCGTTACACTATATTTATAGAAAATCGAATTAGTATCACTTACCCAAGGGAATAAAATCATCGAAGGTGCTTGTTTCGCTACATACACAGCTTCAGAAACGACAGGAGCTGGCTCAGTAATCGATTCAGCAGAAAATGGATAAACCACATCGGTAACACCATCAACATTTAAGTCTAAATTTACTGTATATTCAATAACATATACACGGCCTCTTTTAAAGAAACTTGGATCATTCACAAACATAAAGTCAAACATTGGAATAATACTTCCTTCTTCAAGATTTAAATCGGCAGTATGTTCTTTATATTTAATATCATTTTCATCAGTAACATCTTTAATTACAAAGTTAATTTGAGTAGCAAATTTCTTGTTTCCAAAATCCGGTAATACCCGAAGCCCAACAATTGTATCTCCATTTAAAGTATCATCGCGGAACTCACCGCTTTCACTGTTTAAAATTGTTGTAACTTCAATCGACGCATCTTCATTCGTTAGCCCTAAAAGAACATCATTAATTTCAAAAGTTAGAATTGCTGGCTTAAATTCTACGAATTCTTCCCCGCTTCGTCCGTGGTCAAGTTTAATTGAATATTTTTTAGAAATTTGACCGCCGGAAGTAATATGCAATTTAATTAAGTCATCTAAAGATAATCCAAAATCTGCTAATGTATAAGTCTTAACATTATCAAAGAATTCTGCAACAATATTTTGGTCAACATGAATTGAGCCTAAATACGCTCCTGTTGCTTCTGCCCCCTCAAATAACGAGATATCAAAACTAGACATGTTATCTTTAATAGTTACATCTGTTAATTCATCAATCGAAAATTGCATGTTAACTTCAAAAACTTTTTCAAACGCTTGAGTTTCATCAAGCTCTGTTGCATACATATCAGTAAGAACAATATCAGCTTCCTCTGTAGTTAGCTTAATGGCCCCAATTTGAATATGACCCGGTTCTATCTTTTCATCATTAACATCAACATATGCCATTAAATTAATCGTATAGACATCATTGCTTGATAATTCTTCTAAATCTAAGTTAACACACTTAGTTGTATCACTTTCGCCATCTGCGCATGTGCCAAACTCTAATATTTGTGTGTTTATTACGCCTAAACTATTTGTATATTCAACATAAACGCTTTGCGAAGTATCAATAGCATTATCTGGGTCAGTAATTGTAAAGTAACCACTTAATGTATTAGCAGTAATTCCTGTTGTAGTAAACGCATTGTCGGGCTTGCTTTAACATCCATATTAAAATCATTACTTGCTAATGTTTCATAATCAATCTTCTTTTCATTATCATTAAGTGAAATAACAGCTTTATAATAATAAGTTGTGTGATCTTTAATATCTTCATCAAGAGATACATCAAAACTATTTAAGGTTTCTTTCTTAATTGACTTTACCAATTTGCCGCTATCTTTTTCATAAACGTTATATACAACACCACTTATTGCTATGTCAGTATCTTTAATATCTCCTATTTCGAAAGTAAAATGGTAATCTTTTTTATTAACAATAGCAACTGGCGAAGTTACAATAGCACCATCTTTAAACGGATTATATTTTAGCGTTTTTTGTTCCGCTACTACTATGCTGCCATCCCCACCAGTAATATTTTCAATTTTAACAATATATTTTGTATCACTCTTAAGTTCAGAGAACGTAACATTTAAATCTCGACCTTTATTTTCAAAAGTTTGTGAACTTATTAAATTACCATCTTTATCATAAAGATTAACTACGCCTTCTGTAAATGTTGCATCAGAATCAATACGAATATTATATGACAATTCATCATTTGTTACATAATCTTTTTCTAAAGAAACTCCCAATTCTTTAGTTGAGAACGTTCTTTGGAACATACTATAATTATTATAAATATTATTATTTCTAACATACGATGCAAAAATAGTTACTAAATAATCACTATCACTTTTTAAACCATCAGCAGTAAAATCCAATGTACCTGTATAATTAATATATTCTTTTTCTACACTCGCTCCCGATTTTAAATCAACATATCTTACTGTAACCGGTCCGGTAATCAAACTATTTTTATCTATTACATTAAATTGAAATTCCATCTTATGAGAATTAACATTACTACTGATAAATTCAACATATGGGATATTTTTATATTCAACAACCGTTTCAACTTTGTATTCTGGATATTGCGCACCGCCACCAGCTCCTTCGCCAGAACCACTACCTGCGCCTTCGCCGCTACCATCGCCTGAAACATTGCCACCCGTTCCGCCGCTACCAGAACCGCCAGCATTTCCCCCTGGAATAACCACTTCCTCTTCAGGTTCTTCATACAGAATATCGATATTTTCATCGTGATTAATAATAATTTCACTTAAATTAATTTTAGCCTCTTCACCATAGAAAATCACTTGATTACTTAAGTCAATTTTAATATCACTTCCAACCAGGATGTAGCATTCTTCACTTATTGTTTCAACATTAATTTCTTCACTATCAATTTTAACTGTTTGCCCATCGATAAAATTAAGTTCAAAGTAATAACTAGAAACTAAATCTTCGGAACTACTTAGTTTTAAGTGTAAATCATTACCTGCAACAATGTATTTGTTATCATTTATTCTTCCAATAAAATTATCAATAACAACATCTTTATCTGTGCTATCAATTACATATTTACCCGAATTATATTCAATTAAATAATTACTTTTAATATTATAATATGGAACAAAGGAAGAACCAATACTATTTAAATCAAGAATAACTCCATCATTTAAAAAGTTAATTGATTTATTTTCATAAAACACAAAGTTATATTTACCAACTTCTTGTTTTATGTTATCAGCATCTTTAAAGATTACTTCTTTACCATAACCTCTTTTATAACTCGTACCACTAGTAAAATAAACTTTTTCAGAATTTTCGGCATCAGCTAAGCTAACATACCCGCTAGCATAAAAAACTTCTTTTTCCTTGGTTACAACCTTATAAATTGAAAAAAGCAGCCCAATAAAAATTACCAAGCTTGCTAAAATGATCACCATAAATGATTTATTTTTCATTACTCTCACCCTATCTTATTATTACTATAATTGTATCAAAATCACTATACCTTAGTCAATCCAATTAAGGCAGTTTACTCTTGTTTTTTTCACAAAAAAAGCCAGCAATTTGCTAGCTTTTCTATAACGACTAATTTAAAGCGTCTTTTAATTTGCTTCCAGCTTTGAATGAAGCAACTACCTTTGCAGGAATCTTAATAGCTTCTTTAGTTAATGGGTTGATTCCTTCTCTTGCATCTCTTTTTTTTGCTGAGAAAGTACCAAAACCAACTAGAGTAACTTTGCCTTCTTTTTTAAGACCAGCAGTGATTCCTGAAATGCAAGCGTCTAAAGCGCGAGTTGCATCAGCTTTAGTAAGGCCAGCTTCATTAGCAATAAATTCTACTAATTCAGTTTTAGACATGTTCTTACCTCCTATATGTATTTGCAAGGCCCATTGTCCTTACATATTAAGATTAGCAAACTTTCATTTTAAAATCAATAAAAAAGTGCAAAATTAAACAGCTAATTTGCACTTTTGACACTATAATACAATTGCAATAAGATTATTAGCGCCTTTATTAACAATTTTGGTAACCGTATTAGATAGTTTATATCTAGTATTATCTGGCATCATTGCTAGTTTCGCTTCGATTCCTTCTTTAACAATTTGTTCTAAACTTCGACCAAAAATTTCGCTTTGCCAAATACTATTTTTATCACTCTCATAATCTTTCATAATATAATCAATTAATTCTTTTGATTGCATTTCACTACCAATAATTGGTTCAAAGGTTGATTCAACATCTACTTTCATCATGTGAATTGATGAAGCTGTAGCTTTTAATTTTACCCCAAAGCGACTTCCTTGTTTAATAATCTCAGGAGTTTCTAATTTCATATCTTTAATAGTAGGATGAACAATTCCATAGCCAGTATTTTTTGCCATCTTAATCGCACTACGAATTGACTTTAATTCTTCTTCGCTACTTTTGAAGGAAACAAACATATTTAAAAGTGCTGATTTAGTCAAACTTTGCGAACCCATAATTTCTTTTAAAGTATTTTGATAAAGTTCTTCACTACTTTCTAATGTAACCGTAACAGTTCCGCTTCCTGAATCAAAATTACTGATATAACTTTTAGTAATGTATTCACTATTTTCAAAATACTTAGTAATTTCCCCTGCATCCTTAAGTTTATTAATCCCTAAAGCGCTTTCCTTAATTTTAGTTAAATAATGTCTTTTTATTTCATGATCATCAGGAAGAACGTCAACCCATTTCGGAATATTAATATTAATATCTTCGACCGGGAATTCATATAAAGCAGTTCTTAAAATATCTTGAATATCTTTTTGGACAAGTTTATCTGCACTACATGCAATAACTGGAACATCGTAGTTTTCTTCTAAGGATCTAGCTAAATTTTGGGCTTCAATTTTACTTGGATCAACACAGTTAAGTAAGACAATAAAAGGTTTACCAATTTCCTTAAGCTCCGTAATTACTTTGTTTTCAGCTTCTAAATAATTTTCCCGAGCAATATCGGTAATTGAACCATCTGTTGTTACGACAATAGCAATTGTTGCATGGTCTTTTATAACCTTTTGCGTCCCAATTTCGGCCGCTTCCGTTAAAGGAATATAATCTTCAAACCAAGGACATTTTACCATTCGTGGATTACCATCTTCATCCACAAACCCTTGGGAATCATTAATAACATAACCAACACAATCAACAAGCTTAATATTTGTTGTAAACTCATCAACTTTTATTGTGGCCCCGCTTGACGGAACAAACTTAGGTTCCGTAGTCATAATTGTCTTACCTTGTGCGCTTTGCGGCACTTCATCTAAACATTTTTTCTTCTCATACTCATCTTCAACATTAGGCACAACCATATTTTCAATAAACCGTTTAATAAAAGTAGATTTTCCTGTTCGGACAGCCCCAACTACTCCAAGGTAAATCTGACCATTGCCCTTCTTACTAATCGAGGCAATAATATTTTCTTTTTCCATTTTATCCCACCTTTTTCTATTAATATCTATTCCAAGGAAGAAAATATATGCAAAGAAAAAATGCTCAACTTGAGTAATTTATATAAAAAAGACGACCTTGTCCAAAAGTCGTTTTTATGTTATTATGTATATAGATGAAAGAAATTTCATAAATTATTAACGGAACACTTAATTATCGCATGTTGAGTGTTACCGTTTAAATTTGGTCACCTAAATCATTGCTGAGTTAGGTGTTTTTCTTTTATATTAAAACTATAAATAGCAATAATAATAAAAGGAAAATAATGATGAATAATACTGAGATTAACAAATCTTTCTTATACATATTACCGCCTCCCTTCTATTGAAGTTCGGCACCACCCAACTTATTAAATGTTCCTAAAACATTATAGCAAACAATTGTTTTATATACAATGATTTTGTATCATTTAAAACATTTTATCGATATTCTTAGGAACTTTATCACTTACAACCTTATCAATAATCTTTTTTCGTTTTTCATCACTTACTTTTTTACCAGTAATACTTGATAAAGTATCAATTACTTCATTTAAGGTTTGTTCGTCTTTCATATTCCCATTCTGAAGTTTTTTAGCAAGCGAAATAATTGTGTCTTTTGACACCTTTGTTTTTTTTTCAACACTTCCCCAAAACCCGTTATCAAAACTCATAAATTATAATTCCCCCTTGTTATAATTTATGCAAGAAAAAAAGAAAGTAATTATTTATTGAAGTTGTCAACAAAAAGTAGACACTCAAAAAATATTATTTAAAACCTAGTTGAGTTCTATACTCAACTGGGTTTTTATATTGCAATGCAAAACTTGGACGATAATTGTTATTATCCCAAACAA
>SVAN01000011.1 GCA_015059375.1 Bacillota bacterium
TTATTGGCGAGAACTTTATCTCTAAAAGACCAACGTTATCCAATCACTTCAATCATAATAAAAAGAAGTGCAACAATCAACTACATTTCTGTAATTAATTATTACACTTTTATAGTACCAAAAAGACTAGCAAATATGCCAACCTTTTGAATAATATTATTTTTCTTTCTTACTAGAACTCTTTTTAACTTTTGGTTTATTACTAGCTTTTAAAGTTTCGCTAATTTCCCGAAGAAGTAAAATTTCTTCAGAAACTTTTGAAACTTCTTCTTTCTTTTCTTCAGGCACTTGGTCTTTCTTTTTATCATTAACAAATGCTGTTAACTGATTAATCATTTTAACCATTATAAAAACACAAAAAGCAATAATTAGAAAATCAATAATGTTTTGAATAAATGTTCCAATATTGATTGTAGAATCTCTAAAAGTAATTGATAACGCTGTAAAGTCAACGCCTCCAAGAATAAGACCAATAATTGGCATTATAATATCATTAACAAGTGATGTAACTATTTTACTAAACGCGCCTCCGACAATTACTCCCACTGCTAAATCTACAACATTACCACGAGCAATAAATTTTTTAAATTCTTTAATCATCTTTCCTCCAAACACGGTCTATTATATCATAACTTTTTAATTAATGCTGAAATAAGTTTTAAAGATTCATTATTAATCTTATTATCATTATAATTATCTAGGTATTTATGAGGGTCAATAAAATATTTTTTCATAAACCATTTAAAAGATAATAGACCTTTAATTCTTACCCCATAATGGTTTTTCGCTACAAATTTAGCATTATAATTTTCTTGACCACCAATCCCTGGTAATAAAACCATATATTTTTGCATTTCTAAGCATTCAGTAACTGTCGCACCACCCGATTTAGAAATAACAATCTCACTAATATCCATCAGTTCGTAAACGTTAGTTATAAAGCCAAATGTTTTTAAATGAGGGTATGTTTTTTCTAATTTTTTAGTACAATCATATAATTCTTTATTATTACCACAGACAAATAAAACTTCATAATTCTTGTTTAAAATTAGTAATTTTTTTAAATATTTTAGATAACTCATACTTCCGTTGGATCCACCGCCAAAAAATAAAATTTTAGGATTATGACTAGTTAACCCATACTTCTTATAAATCTCACTTTTAGGCATAACTTCTGCAACTTTCTTAAAATCCACCGGTAGTCCATAGGCGTAAATATTGCATGAATAACAACCTCTTTTTTGCATTGCGTCTTTAACTATATTATTTGCAACGACAAAATGTTCTTCTTTATCATAACTTGTCATCCACATTTTATGAACTTTATAATCTGTAACAACAGTAACAATCTTCGGATTAATCATTTTTTTCTTTTTCATGTAAGCCGCAATATTACTTCCATACCAATGAGTAGAAAGAACAATATCAGGATTAAAATCACTAAATAACTTCTTAGTCATATTGTTATACAAACATTTTTTAGTATAAATTTTATAATTTTGATTAACAAAACCATTATCACTTATCCGATAAAGAAACGAAAAAACTTTTTCTAAACGATGATTATAAATGTAATCAAAAATATCAACCGTTTTCAAAGTGAAATTTCCCATATAATCAACTAAATCCACTAATTTAATTTCATAATCTTTATTTTGTAAGTGATTTGCAATATATTGAGCAATTGTTTTATGGCCACTACCATACGAAACATAAGTTATTAATATTTTTTTCATTAATTTATCACCAATTAAATTTTATCATAGATAAGCTCTTTTTTCAAAAAAGCGACATTTGCTTGACAAAAAAAGAACTTAATTTCGTAAGTTCTCCTTAAACGACAGATTTATTGTCATCCTTTGTTTATTCTGCGATTACAATCCCATCGGCATTAAATTGATAATTAGGTTTTTTTTCAGCTGATTTTGCATCGCCTTCACTCAATACAGTTCCATCTGGACTAAATGTATATTGAGTCTTTTTTTCGTGGGCAGCAAGATTTAAATTTGGTAATTCAAGATTGCTTTCTTCGATTACAACGCCATCACTTGAAAATTTATATTGATTATTTGGTGTTTCCACTGGTTGCGACTGATTTGTTGACTCTTCCGCAATTACAACTCCATTAGCATCAAAAGTATATTTAAAATTACTTTCAATCTCTTCAATGTTTTGAATTGCTGTATCATCTTGAATAACAATTCCATTTTCATCAAATTTAAATGTATTAGCTACTTTAGGCGCTTCTGTTTCTAATCTTGGTGCAATTTCTTTAGTCTTTTGGAATGGATTTTGAATATCAGAATTACCAAAAACAACTTCAGGAGCTTTTTTCATATCAGATAATTCATCATAAACCACAACTCCATTAGCATCAAATTTAACATTTACAAACGTACTAGTTGTTGCCAAATCTTTTTGCGACGCATCTTGTTGATTATTTAAGTTTCTATTTAAAATATTAAAACTCTCGTCCTTATACCCCATATCTACAATTGAACCAATATCAGAATGGTTAAAAGACAGCACCGAATTTTTTACTAAAAGCCCTTCCGGATAAAAGCATCCAGAATAATCATATATTTTAACAACATTTTGATATTCTAAAGAATAGTATCCTGTAATCATTACTTTTTTTGAATTATTATTCAAAGTTACAATCGTACCTATTGGTAAATATTTTTCTTCCATCGTCACCCCTCCTTTTCTTTATTTTATTAATGCTTTATTCTTTTTTACTTTAGAATTAGAAAGTAAACCAGTTCGACGAGTTAACTCACTTTCTAAAAGTTCATAATCTCGTTGACTTTTTTGATACCACTTTTTTATATCCTCTAAATCATTTTTGATTGCTTTTATTTCCTTTAAATTATCACTTAACAGCGATGCATAATGAAAATCATTAGGGATATTGCAATGTTCGCGAGCCGCTACCGTTAATTTATTACAACCGCTATTTAAATATCCAGAAATCATTTCCTCTTCATAATCAATCATTATTTTGGTCATTAAAATCTCCTATATGTATCAGCTAATTCTTGATACTTGTTTGCAAATTCTATCAATTCTTGACCGTATTTTTGAAGTTCTTTAGTAAAATCCATCATTTCATTCTTATCTTTAGATGTTTTTTCTAGAAAATGATTTGACGCAAGTCCCAACCATATTTTTTCTTTTTGAATACCATAAAGTTTGGTGTATAAACCGTCAAAAAGATTGGCTAGTTCGCGCGTTTCTTTAACTATTGCTTGCCCAGTCGTTTTCATTTTATCAGTATCACATTTCGTTTTTGCCATACTACACCTACACCCACGGATTTTTAAACAATTTAGCTGTTTCCAAATCCCTTATCTGCTCATTTATTTGAGCTATCATCCGTTCAATTTCTGGCAGTATCGTATTATCCAAGGAATGAATGATTTGTTTAATATTTCTATAACTTTTATTAATCTTACCTCCATCTGCCCTAGTGCCATCATAAAGATAAAAATCCTCAATTAATTTATCAGCACTAGCAATTGGTTCTAACGATTTTTTTAAATTACCCGAAATATTACTTACATCACTTCTTAAATTTTTATACTGTGATAATTTTATATACAAAGCTGGTAAAAAATCCATGCTTTATACCATTATTGAATAGTTCTTGTATAAGTAGTACCTGAGGCAAATGCTGAGCCACTTGTTGAACCAATTGTTTCGGCAATGTTTTGTGATGCTGTTTGCCATTGATTTCTAACGTCAGCTAGTTTATCACTGAATGCTCTTAATTGACTAACTAAGTTTAAGCAATACTCTTTAACTTTTTCCATATAATCTCTTAACGCTGCATTTACTTCTTCACTCTTAAATGCAATCGTTGCATCAGCAGTCGGATTTAATCCTTTTAAATAATTTTCAATCGCAGCACAATAATCTTCGATAGCTTCACGCATATTTTCTACTTCGTTAACATTCATACCTACAATACTCGATGCAGGTAAATTAGAAACTGTTTTTGCTCCAATTCCCAAAAAGCCGCCTGTTTTATGTGTTCCTACCGAACTAGCACTTCTCTGTGCTCCTCTATCACTTACAATTTTATTTGCACCACCCATTGTATCAAATGAACTTGTTATTGTATCTGTTTGCCAATTTGCCATAAATTTCTCCTCCTTTAATCCATTACGATCATACTTTGATCTTGTCTAATATACTTGTTAGCTAATTCTTCAATTCTAGCTTCGATGTTAGCGTATTCTAATCTTAAGTCTTCAATAACTTGTTTACGCATATTTTCAAATTGACGTTCAAAATTATCTCTTGAAACTCCTTGCCAACCTTTGTCTAGTGCACTTTTAACAGCACTATAATCATTAATTTTTTCTTCTACTGTTGTAAGCAACTCCGCCTTTAAACCAGCTTTATAATTTTCTAAGCCAGTAGTTGATACTCCGATTGTTAAATCACCTATTCCTAATCCCCTATCTTCGTAATTCATAAATTACATTCCTCCTTTATTTTTTTGATTAAGATATGATGAACTATTCGTAGATATTTTATTGAAATTTTTCTTAACTTTTGCTAAATCATCCGCATAAGTTTGAATATTTGAGCAAACAATCGGAAAGTTGCTTCGAAAATTTTCAAACTTACTAAGGTATCTATTAAAAGCAATACTTGAAGTGTCATCTTCTAAAGAGGCGACTAAATTACTAATCTTATTCAGTTTACTTTTGATTTGTTCATAATAATTATAAACATCAGCTATTAATGCTTTTAGCCTTTCTTCTTCAATCCCACTTACAAGATTTTTTGGCAATTCTACTTGAGCCATCCTATCATATCCTTACCTATTATAATTAAACCATCAGCATTTGAAAATGTCAATCTTCATTAATTTTATAGGCATTTAATTATGTTAAGTAGTAATTAAAAAAGCCTAGGACACTATAAATTCCTAGACACTAGTTATCTATTATGATAGATATTTTGTTTTTCCATAATAATCATTATACACTTTAAATATTGCATCTTTTTTATCGCCGGCTCTTGATGCGCTAATATTACTAAAATATAAATTTTCTTCTTCCGTTAAGAAAGAACACTTAACTTCACTAATTGTATAATTATTATTAAATAAATAATATAATTCTTTAAGTTCTTCAAGGTCGATTCCATACGATGCTGATAGTAGTTCAAAAAATTCATTTTGAATATCATTATAACCAGTTAAAAAAGATTCTAAACTAGCATATTTTGATTGATACCAAGTTTGTCTACTTATTTCCATTTCAAAAATTGAAATAACAGAAAACAAATCGCTTAAAGATACATTTTGTCCGGAAATTCTTTTAATTAAATTGGTATAAAACATCTTACTCTCAGCAAGGGCAACCACACCTTTAAGTTTTTCTTCGAATATTCGGCTTTCGGATGCTGACATTGATAATTGATATTTTTCTTTTAACACGCGATAAAAGTTAATCCCCTCTTGAGCAGGGCTATTATTGTTTAGTATGGTAATCACATAAAACATATTTGTTAATTCTTTTTTTTCTTCTGGCGTATGGGCATTAAAATAATTATAAAAAGCATTCATATCTTCGCCAAATAAAGAATACTCTAAACTCATATCAAAATTAAAATTAGCCATTTTCAAAGCTTCTAATTGACGATAACCATTAACATAATACTGTGGCGTAGTTTGATTAAAATTGGCACTTAAGCTTTCTGCCGCCGATTCAAAAAACCAGTTCCAATAAGTTGGATTGATAGCATCAGGGTTTTCTTGATAACAATAACCAAAACGATTTTGATAATTTTCAGTATTTAACTCGTTAACAGAAGCTGACTGAATTAAATGTGCAATTTCATGATTAATTGTTGCATTGTCATTAACACTATTAACATTTAATGCTAATACGCCGTTTGTGGCCTTATAAAATCCGCTGGCAAAATCAGAATAGGAAAAAACTTTTAAATCATTTAGTTTTTCATTTATCAATTGTTCATTAATAACTCCTAAATCTAAATAGCTATTAACTTGGGACGTTATATTATGACAAACATGCATAATAAAAACATCCGTAGTATTACTATAAGCTTTTATTTTATAACGGTCCATATACTCAGTATTATTTTTTTTCACCTGACTATAAAGTTTATCATAATCAACTTGATGATTAACAATGATATTTTCATTCACGTTCGCAGAATCATATGAATAATTAGGCTCATCATTTATTTCATATAACTGACTATATGGATAATCAACTTTGATATTCGCAATCTTTTCAAGCGAATCATCGATTACGTTTATATTAATATTCGTGCTTAGAATTGCTATTTCTTCCTCACTTAATACTCGAGCTTCATATTTAGACACGTATTCTCCGCTTTCGCTATTTCCCATTTTATCATTAGAACTTGAAAAATAATCATTGGTATTAAACTTATTCGGGTAAACTACTTCGTAGCTATTATTACTCGATGGTTCTTCATTAACAAATTCGCTATGAGTTATATCCATTTCTTTATCTTGACAACTAGATAACAAATTCGTAAGTATCAAAACGAGTATCAAATTATTTTTCCAATATTCTTTCATATTATTCACCCTCTTAATCCTCTTTATTATATCATTTAACACAAAAAAAGAGCACTATATAGAACTCTTTTTTACAAAAAGATAACATTTGAACCATTGCGAATATTTGTCTGTCTAACAAGCAAGTCAACATCATATGCCACGGGATTCATTGAATCATATAATCGACGTTTATTATTGGGTTCAAATATTCCATTAGTTAACTCCGCTAAGGACTTATTAATCAATTTAATAATAGTTCCAACACGAACATTAACAGGAATAAAAAGATCATAATTACTATCTATTTCAGGAACAATCAATCTAATTAACAGTTTATTATTCATCTTCAATCTCCATATCTATCACATGCTTAAACGCTACGGCTCGCCCACCTGTCACTGCAAAAGCCAAATATGGCGTTTTATCATCAATGTTTATTGTTTGCGAATTAAAAATAACCTGCGAATCAAATGATTCTCCTAGCCATAATCCATTATTTTTGTATTCCTCTTTTTGGTACCAATCTTCAAGCATAATCATCTTATATCCATTATAGACATCGACAAAGACAAAATATGTATTTGTAAACTTTTCAAAATTATTAAAAAGATTAATTACTAATTCATAAGTACGATTTTCCAAACGATCTTTTAAATAACTAACTCCTAAAATTATATAATAATTATTAATATCCTTATTTTGAGAAGTCACAGCTTCATTATATAATTTTACAAAAGCTTCATCGAAATTATCTTTAATTATAGTAATTCCATCAATATCCTCGGTAATCGCATCCGCAAAGTCAACAACTTGAACATTATTAAATCGACTATTTAAAAATTTAATTATCGAGGTTACAAAAGACATTTTTTCGTTATCAATATTAGCCGCTACAATTGGTAAGATATGCGAAGTAGTAAAATTATAATATAAGATGTTTTTGTTTTTTAAACTATAACCCACAGGTATAATAGTATCATTATCAATTTTAGGTAATAACTCTTTATATTGAATGATATCAGGGATATAAGGAATTTTTGGAGCCCGCGCCGTATAAGATGAACATAACGTTTGCGCTAATTGTCGTAAACTATTTGTAATATCTTTTTTGCTTGCAAAAGCTGCAGTTTGAAATTCAAATACTTCATCATCTTTTTTTACGAAGCCACGCCCAAATTTGTCGGCTAGAGCAAGAGCTCTGCCCCCCAAAACATTTCGGTAATCATCTGGGTTAGCCATTTTTAAACATATCTTATTATTAAAATATTGTGCAGATCTGCTTCTGATTGCATTAGCAGCAATCGCACTGATGATAAACACAACACCATATTTAGCCCCATCTCTAAATAAGAACTGAATCTTATCAGATAGATTTCCATACGCTTCCATAAATGAATCATAATTATTAATAACAAAGATTTTAAGTGGCAATTTTTTACCACTATTTAAAATATAATCGTTATAGTTTCCGGCATATTCTGCAAATAAATCTTTGCGCGTTTCAATTTCGGTATTGGCTAATTCAAAAAAATCAATTATCTTAGTACTTTCGCTAATTGTTACAATATCACCAACATGAGGGATATTACCAAAGATTTTTAAAGATTCGGCTCCGCAGTCTAAAATATAGAGATTAACTTCGTCTGGAGTATGTTCAACCACAATTGAACGAATTAAAGTTGTTAATAAGTTTTCTTTTCCACTACCACTTGCACCATAAATTAATAAATTTCCCTCTTTGGATAAATCAATATTCAAATTTTTCTGAATTTGGTTAACCGGATCATCGTACTCACCAATAAGTGGATTAATATAATAACTTTCCGGTTGATATTGATATTTATTTTTCAAGTCAGAAATATAGATAATTTCGGGAATTGGATCAAGCCATAAGCGACTTGTAACTATATTTTCTTTTTCACCAAGCATATCAAGATATTTAACTAAATTAATTAATTGTTCACCATGATTTTCTTTAATTACTTCATGATCATTTACGTCTTTGATCGTTTTAACCATGTAACCAACATTATCAATAAAATTCAAGCTTTCATCATATTTCAATAAAATTTTATCTGAGGGAACATATTTAGCACCAGACCACCCTGATTGACCGATGTCAAACAAATCATTATAACCCACTTGTAAATAAAACCGGCCCGTTTCTTTAATCGAAGCTGCTTCAGGACGTTTTAGCATTTCCATACTATCCGAACGATCTTGAACCTTTAGACAAACTTTAAACTTTGAGTTCGCCCAGATTTGATCGTTAACTAACCCGCTAGGTTTTTGCGTCGCTAAAATCAAATGGATTCCTAAAGAACGGCCAATTCTTGAAATGGAAATAAGCGATTGCATAAACTCTGGTCGTTGTTGTTTTAGCTCTGCAAACTCATCACAAATAATGAATAAATGAGAAAGCGGTTTTTTTACCACGCCTTCACGATATAGTTTTTGATATTTATAAATATCAATTGTTCCTTCGTTTAAAGCTTCTCTTGTTTCATTAAATATTTTTTGTCTGCGTGTAAGTTCACTTTGAATTGAAACTAACGAACGGTTCATTTCGCTAACATCTAGATTGGTAATGGTTCCTACTAAGTGAGGGATTTTAATGCCAGCTTCTTTATTTTCAAAGGCCCCAGCGAGCCCACCCCCCTTATAATCAATAAGCACAAATTGAACTTCATAAGGATGGTACGAAAGGGCCATTGATAAAATATAGGTAATAATAAATTCTGATTTCCCAGAACCTGTCATCCCGGCAATCAATCCATGCGGGCCATGAAATTTTTCATGTAAATCCAATTTAAATTTATCGCCATTAGTATGAACACCAACGATAGCGGATAAACTAACTACTGGATTGCTAGTTTGCCAACGATTCAAGATATTTAATTGCTCAATCTTAGATACTTTATACATCTCTAAGAAACTTAAAGATGATGGAAGAACCGATGGGCCTTCTTTAGCAGTCACCGGCACATTAGCTAAACTATTAGCAATCGCAAACATATCTAAATCAATAAGAGCTTCCTCAACATTAAATATTTTTTGTTCATTTAATCCAACATGTTTTTCAATTAAAACGCCATCTTTGCTTCCCACTTCGATAAATGTTTCACATGTTATCGGAACTTGTTTAATTGTATTTTCTACAACTAAAAGTGATATTCCTAAATTACTAAAACGGTTATTAACAATATTATCAATTAATTTAATGTTTTTTTGATTTCGATAATTATCAGTTATTACAACGTAGAAAGGACTTGGAACATATTCATCACTATCCGCTTTTTCCAATCTTTCTTTCATCTCATTTTCAATATAGTTACATACAATTTTAACTTCTTCTTCATTGGTAGCAAAATATCTTATCGATTTATCATCAGAAAAAATATGAGGTATATATTTAACAAATTCCCATCTTTTTTCATTTTCCTCGTTAGTTAATATGACAATTTTCAAATCTAAACAGCTATGTAAAATTATTAATTGGGTAAGTATAAAATTAGTATATTTTTCTAATGATTCGTTAACACAAATTAATGATACAATATTATGATTTTTTAAAGATAGAGTTATCGGAACATTTTTTATTTGATTATATTTTCGGCGAAGTTCAAAAGCATTTTCTAATAAATTATCGTTATCAATAGTAAAATGTTCTTCGGGAGCATTAATTTCTAAATTTGGGGTCTTAGTTCCTGTTCCAAGACGAAGAGTTAAGAATTCTTCATCAACAAATCGCCGATTCCAAAAATTTCTTGTTTTATTGTTTAAAGCTATTAAGCAATTATCAATACTTAAATAATTATCATTTAAAATTCTTACCTCATCTGTTAAAAGATTAACAATTTCTTTCTCTTTTTTATTTAAGTATGCACTATATGCCGTTTGTCTTAAATCTTCCCTTTTATCTTGACGTTTTCTTTGATAGCTTTGAGTTATTTTAGGGATGATTAAACTACCAATTAGCATAGCGATACACATAACAATCTGAGGAATTAATGCCGCTACTGGTCTTTTATTATATAAGCCATAACCAACGTTATAAGCCATAATAAACGATGAAGACATCATAACAATTGTTGAACCCATTGTTAAAATCCATGGTAAATTTTCCTTTTTACTAGTTCCTGGAGGCGAATCAATGCTCACAACATTTTCTTTTACCTTTTCTCTAATCAATGGATAATGGGAAAAATAATCATCTTTTGAATATAGTTCAATAAACTTATCTTCCTCCGTTACTATTTCCAAATCATTAGGTAAAGTATATTGATCAGTTATTAAATTAAGCATTGTCATCTTGATAATGTTATTTGGATTATTTAAACAGATAAAATCCCCCATCCAAACAATCTTTAAGCCACTAATAAAGATTATATCTCCCATTTTTAGTTTCTGAGCTTTGCATCGAAAATTATTAACATAAACGCGATAATTATCATCACTGATACAAGAAATATACCAAGCGTCATTATGTTTTTTTACCGTAGCCTCGACTTCACATAAATATTCACTTTGATACTGAATGTGACACGAATCGCTATTACCAATCATAAAACTGTCTAATCCTGCAAAAGATACTTTAAATAACGAAGCAACATCAGGTAGGAAATAGACATCAATATAATCAGGAACGCCAACAATTTTTAAGACACACTTTTGATAAAATGATATTTTAACTTGTTCAACTATCGTATTATTAGCGATAACATTAACAGTTCCAGTGCTTTTTAGATATAAATCATTTTCTTTTCTAGCAAATAATATTGAATATTCTTTATCAGAAATTTTATGGTCAATTAAAAAAGTATCATCGATTTTATTCGGTAATTGATACTTTGTCATTTTTTTATTCTCTGCTAAAAATACCTTCATACACTATATACCCACTATTATTAATCAAATTATAACATATATCGTTTTTATTAATCAATATTGTTACATAGAAAAAGACTATCATTTCGATAATCTTTACATTTTTATTAACGTGATTTTAAAGATAAACTAAGATTTAACGCTTGTTCATTTAAACGATTAAAATAAAACTTCTTTTTTAGCAAAATTTCTCGATATATTTTTTTAGATAATTTTGATTTATTATCGCTTTTTTCATAAGCTCTTAAAAATTCATCGCCCTTACCCATATCATTTTGGAAATAATATTCTCTAGCATATATCAAATAAATAAGATTGATTTGCTCTGGTGTTAATCCTATCTTTTCACAAGCTGTCTTTACATCAAGGCCCGATTCTGTAATTTCCTTTGTTATATCACTAATGTTATCTATTCCATAATAATCTTGCATCTCATATTTGAGTTCTTCTTCACGAATATTAACAAATGTTTTTAAATTGCTAACATCGGTGCCTGTAAGAATATTTATTAAGTCAGTAAAATCAAATTTTTCTTTTCTAATCTTACTTAATTCGTTAGCAACGGTTAAATACTCCAAAGCAATTTTGTTTTTTTGCATTTTCAAATTGGCAAGACCTATTTTTACATATACATATGTTTGAGGATTACGAAGATGCAAAAGTTCTTGATAATGACTTATACATTCTTGATATGCCCCTAATGAATAAGCACGGTCCCCTTTTGATCTTAGTGATTGGATATTTAAAAGTTCTGGCATATATGGCGTATAGCGAATAACCACTCTTTGCCCCAGCTCATCTTCAATAACAAATCCCGTAAAATCAGGATTTTTTTTGACAATCCCCATGATTTCTTTAATCCGATTTTCTGGCATTGGTTTTAACAAAACCATTCCGCGGCCAGATTTTAGTTCTGCAAATTTTTCAGATATAAAAACTTCTGTCTGGCTTAGCGACTCACAATTATTTTGGTTTTCTAAATGATTTTGTCGTTGAGGATTATTCTTTTGAACAGGTTTAGATTCCTCTAGTTTACCTAAAGTATCTTGATGCGTTTGGACTTCGCTTTCACTTTTAATTTCTTTCTTAATTTTAGACGTACTAATAACAACTAACGAACTATTTAAAGTTAAAATGAACGCACTATCTTTAGGATACTTTTTTGAGGCATTAATGATATTTAAACACCTCTTGGCATTAACTAAATCATTTTGTGCTAAAGCCTGATAAAATTTTTTAATATAAAGTGATACATCTAAGGTAAAGTTAAGATCACTTACTTCTGTTAAAAAAGTCATTGAATTAGTAAATAAAACATTTTTTTCGCTTAAATCTAAAGCTATCAATTCTATAATAATTTCTTCGTATTCACTTTTATTAATTGACAGCAAATAAGATTTTAATAAAGATAAAGCTAAATTATAATCTTTACTAATCAAGCTTTCTACTACCTTCGAAAAGCTTACATTAGTATCATTTTTTTCGTTAGTTTGATTTTTTTTAGGATAAAGCAAATCGCATACATCGCTTAAAAGTAAATAAAACTCACTTTGATTATTATCTAAATTATTCGAAGCATTATATGACTTTGCCAATTCTAAAGCTTTTTGAAAATCATTTTTATCAATCGCTTCATAAACGTTTGTAGTTTCTATACTCTGAAGCTTTGGCATTTGATTTTTTTCAATGATGTTTATAATTAATTGTGCTAGTTTTAAAATATATTGTTCTTTTAAGCTTAATTTTTCTTTATGACTTCTTTTTACTAGAAATTCAATAACTCGCCGATAATTTGATTCCTTAATATCTCTAATTATAATACGCATATTATTATTTTTATAAACCGCCATTTTTCTAAGCAATCTTTTCAAAATTAGATCTTGAACATATACTTTTTGCTCAGATAGCAATTCATTTAAATGTTTACTAGCACAAGCATATCGATCATCAAATATAAGTCGCCGAATTAAATTTTGTTTTTCCGAATTAATATGACGGTAATTGTCGCATATTTTAACATCTTCGAAAGTAATATTTTTTGCAATATCTAGGTATTCAGCAGGACAAGTCCCTAAATTAAATAATAAATATAAGAAAAGATTCCCATCAGCTCTAATCGAAGGAATCGAAGATTTTAATAAAACATCTAAGTATTTAAATCCTTCTGTTTCGGACTTTAAACTTCGATAGAAAAGTTGCAAACATAGTTTTTCATCACTAGGATTCATCTCAAATCCTCTTTTATATGTATTATTTAATTCCTCAAAATCTTTGTTTTTAATTAGTTTATTAGCATAATCCATTAGTTCAGCAAAAGAAGTAAAAGTATATTGTCCCCGTTTTATTCTTTGTAAGGTTCCTCTTTCTAATAGTGCCGTAATATCATGAGAGTTAAACCCCATTTCATTTAACTGCCTGGTTGTTAACTCGCAGTTATTTACTACGCCTTTATATAGCTTAGTTAAATTTTCTTCATTAATCATTATGTGCTCCTCACTTTAAGTATTTTTATATTATCATTTTAAAATTAATATTACAATAATATTTTTTTTATCTTTATGTTCGGCTATTTTTAAAGAATTTCCAATACTTAATTATGAACTGTTTTTTCTCGATATATTAAGTATTATTCCAATACTTGCCATAGACACAAGTAAACTTGAACCTCCATAACTTATAAATGGTAAAGTAACTCCCGTGACAGGGATTAAACCGACAACGACGCATAAATTCAAAAGGGCCTGTAAAATAATCTGGGTACCTAAACCAAATGATAGATATTTAGCAAATAAATCGGTTTGCTTAAGCGATATTTTAATAATTTGATAATACATAAATCCGAAAGCAAAAGTTACCATTAAAACGCCCATAAAACCAAATTCTTCAGAAATTATTGAAAAAATAAAATCTGTTTGCGGTTCCGGCAGATAAAATTGTTTTTGAATCGAATTACCAAAACCCAGTCCAAATAATCCTCCAGGACCGATTGCATAAAGTGATTGTATTATTTGATACCCACTTCCCAAAGGATCGGTCCAAGGGTTTAAGAAAGATACAATCCGTTTTAATCGATATGGAGCAATTACGATTAAAACTGCTACCCCAATCAAACCTAAAACCCCAAGGGAAGCAAAAAACGATAATTTTACACCCGAAGAAAAAATAATAACCATTAAAGTAAGAACAATCACCATCGCACTACCAAAATCTGGTTCTAACATTATTAAACCAAAGAAAATCATGATTACGCCCAAAACGGGAAAGATACTTTTTTTTATATCATTTAATGTTTTTTGATTTTTAGCTAAATATTTAGCAAGAAAAATAATTAAGCCTACCTTGGCAAACTCACTCGGCTGCATACCAACCGGCCCGATTGCAAACCAACTACGTGATCCATTGCGGACCATTCCAATCCCTGGGATTAACACTAAAACCAGTAAAATAAAACATCCTAACAAGATTAAATTAGCGTATTTTTTATATATTTGATAATCAATTTTAGAAACAATCATCATTGCTATGATACTCACAATTAGAAAAAACAATTGCAATTTGGCATAATGAAATCCATCATTAAATTTATATTGAGCCCAAATTGAACTCGCAGAATAAATCATAACCGAACCAAATAAAGCAATAATAACAATAATCGCAAATAAATATTTTCCATCTTTTTTCATTCTATTAGATTCTATTATTTTTTTTAGTAATTATAACCATACATAATAAATTAATGTAAAAAGCGCAAATAATAATGAAATGGTATAAAATAATTTAATAATGTCTGATTCACAATATCCAAGTTCCTCCAGATGATGATGAAGTGGGCTTTTCCGGAATATTTTTTTATTCCAGATTTTAATTGATAAAATTTGCCCAAAACTTGTAAGGGTCTCCACTATATAAACAATTCCCACGAAAGCTAAGGTTATTTCACATTTTAATAAAATGGCCACAGTTGCTAAAGCGCCTCCCAAAGCTAAAGATCCTAAGTCTCCCATAAATATTTTTGCCGGATAAAAATTAAAAAACAAAAAACCTAACAAGGCCCCTGCAATTAAAAAGCAAAAAATAGCAATCTCTTGATAACCGATAACGTAACTACTATTCCAAGCAATAATTCCATAAGTTAAAAACGAAACCGCACAGCACCCAGCACAAAGGCCATCTAAACCATCAGTAATGTTAACCGCGTTCGAAGACCCCACTAGCATAAATAAAATTAAAAAACCATATAAAAATTTCAGTTCAACTTCCCAAGCAAAGATACTTACTAGTGTATTATTTCCGTTAAGCATAAAAATAGCAAAAAAGATAACCGCAATAATAGTTTCCAAAGAGAATTTTGTCAATATAGATAAACCTTTATTGTTTTTTAGAAAAACTTTAAGAAAGTCATCTAGAAATCCTAAAATTGTATAAAATAGAAAAACACTAATTAAAATAATGAAATTGCTTGTAATTTTTACACTTCCGATGAAAAAAAAGATAATTAAAATAAATAAAACGCTTACGATAAAAATAAAACCACCCATTGTAGGTGTCCCCTCTTTTGCTAAATGTCTTTCATTCAAATGTCTTGATACACTTTGTGATACATTAATTTTTTTAAAAAAAGGGATTAAAAAAATGCCCATAATTATTGCTACTACAAATCCTAACATTAAACATATAATTGATTTAGTCAAAATTAACATAGTCTCACCTAATTTAACATTAAAACTACATTTCCGCTTTCTTTAATATACATCCCCGCTTCGGGCGATTGATAAGCAATTTTGTCTCCATTTCCACTATAAATAACATTAAATCCTTTGAGAACCTTTTTTGCTTCTTCCAAAGCCATTCCTTTAACATCAGGTAGTAAGACGTATTTCTCATCCAACCAAGTATACTCTTTCGGCATTCCTTCTTTGGAGGGTTTAATTTCTAAAATATCAATAGCGGATTTCATGACATTCTTAGCAATTGGTGCAGATACCGTTCCGCCATATTGCGTAACATTATGCGGACTATCTACTGCAACATAAACAACAATTTGGGGATTATCCGCTGGCATAAACCCAATAAAGGATAAAATATAACTACTTGTTGAATAGTGTCCATTTTCAACTTTTTGCGCAGTTCCCGTTTTACCGCCTACCCGATAATTTTCAATATACGCATTTTTACCAGTTCCATTAGCTACAACACTTTCGAGTGTATATCTTACTAAATCCGAGGTATCTTTCGAGATCACTTTTCTTCGCAATTTTTTTTCTGTAACATCTAAAACCGTTTCAGTCTCAGTATCAATCAAGCTTTTGACAATATACGGTATATATAAATTTCCGCCATTTACTGCGGCACTAACAGCTGTTATTTGTTGAATTGGGGTTACACTAATTCCTTGACCAAAGGCTGTCGTCGCCGTTTCAACATTTCCCATCTTTTCTTCTTTAAACAGAATTCCGGAAGCTTCACCATTTAAATCGATTCCAGTCTTTTCCCCAAAGCCAAAATTTCTAATATATTTCATTAAAGTATTAGTGCCAAGTTTAAGACCCATATTGACAAACCCTGGGTTACAAGAATTTTCGACAACTTGCAAATAAGTTTGTGCGCCATGTCCGCCATGCTTCCAACAATGCAGTGTAGCGCCATCAACATTAACAGCACCACTGTCTGAGAAAGTATCATTAAATAAGTCAATTGTTTTTTCTTCTAAAGAAGCCGCTAAAGTTATTATCTTAAACGTTGATCCTGGTTCATATGTTTTCCAAATTGGTAAATTTCGATTAATTACTTCAGTAGAAAAATTTTGATAATCATTGGAGTCAAATGCTGGCCTCGAAGCCATAGCAAGAATTTCACCAGACTGGGGGTCTTGAACAACAATTAAAGCATTATCAGCTTGATACTTACTAATTACATTATCTAATTCACTTTCAATGGCCTTTTGCAGTTCAATATCAATAGTTAGTTGTATACTTACTCCACTGGTGGCTGCTTCGTATACTTCACTCATTTTAAGACGACTTCCTTGGCCATCAGAAAAATATTTAATTGAACCATCTTCACCCGTCAAATATTCATCATACTGAAGTTCAATTCCAGACAAGCCCTGATTATCAATACCAACATACCCCAAAACATGAGAAAGAAGATCCCCATATGGATAATATCTTTTACTTTCTTTTACAAGGTATACACCATCATAACCAAGATTTTCAATTTTTTCAGCAGTTTCATAATCAAGCCTTCTTCCTTCAGGATGAACTCTTTCTATCGATTCTCTTTTGGATACATGACGATACATTTCTTCATAGGTCACTCCTAAAATATCAGCTAAATCCTGAGCAACTTGTTCTTTATCGACAATTTGTCTAGGAATCAAAACCAAAGATGTTGTCGTAATATTCGTAGCAAGTACTTCCCCATTTCGATCTAAAATTTCTCCACGATCGGCAGCAATCGGGAGTTTTCTACTATATAAACTATCCGATAGTTTTTTCAATTTATCATAAGAAAATACTTGAATGTAAAAAACTTTAAAAATAACAGCAATAAGTAGAATAATTACAAACAAATACACACAACGTATACGAATATGAATTTTATTAAAGAACATGTAATCACCAGTTAATTATATGCAAAAGTAAATCATAATTAATTTAAATTTTATAATATGTTTGATTTTTATTATATGTTTTGATGTATGTAGCTTTTAAAAAAATACAAATTTAAAACGCAAATAATAGTTATATTAAAGCAAGATATACAAAATAAAAAAAGTTATCCAAATGAACTGAACCCCAAAAGTTGGACAGTTAGAACCTACTATTGATATGCCTACTATATCCTCAGATTCTTTTATTTATTCAATAATTTCTTTTATTTTTTTATTAATTTTCTTCATTACTTTCTTCTTTGAATTTTCCTTTATTAAAAATAAAACATTTATTTATATAAGTTACTTCATTATTATCAATTCTTATAGCCGATTCATTAGGAAGACCGATTATTACTCTGGTATTAGAGTATTTTTTATCTTCACTAACTTGCTCAAAATTGTCTATATCAAAATGGGGATCAACGGTAATATCCACGATACCTACGCCCTTATAAAAAAAGCTTTTATCATAATCTTCATCTTTTGAATAATAAGCATCTACCGCTAAGTTCATAGCTCCTGCACTTGTTCCTAAGATAATTCCTTGATACTCTTCTAAAGCTTTATCATAGCCATTATCTTGTAAATATTTTAGTTGACTTTGAGGATCGCCACCAAGCAGATAAACTATTTCTGAACTTAAAATAAGCTTTTTTCCAGCATCAGCCGAAACTCGCGAGTCCAAAATATTGATGTTATCTAAAGTAGTAACTTCTTTTAAATGATTTTTCATTCCCGTTACTTTGTCACCATCTCCATAAACATACAAATCATTTTTAGAATAATTGTCGGGTGATGATGCAATAAATGTTATTTGCTTTTTGTTTTTTAAATCCTTTTTCAATACATCTTTAATTTCTTTGGAAAAGCCCTCCTTAGTTCCTGGGCCACTTAATAAATAAATAATTTTCATAATACTCCTTCTTTCTATTTTAATATCCTCTTTAATTGTTTTTCTGTGTTATCACTAATACTTAAACAAATTCCATTATCAATAAAACCATTGGGGCGATTTTGGTTATATTCATTATATTCCCAAAATACAGCGCAACGTATTAAGTTATCATAAAATTTTTCTAGCATTTCATCTCTATTTTCTACAACTATTGGGATTGAAATAAACAGTTAAACATATCAGTATTTTTTAAAATATATGGTAAATTAAACGAATCATTTCCCGACATTACCTTCATATCAGAAGATAAATACAAAGTAGGACGCACGCTGCGCATGGTTTCTTTTACATCAACACTACTAATACGACCGGATTCATAAACAGAAAACGCATTATTAAAAATATATTGTATCATCATTCAAAAAAACACATAATATTTCTCTTTTTATTGTGTATTTTGCACTGGGAAGACACAATAATTAACAAATTTTCTTTTTGGACATTAAATACTTTTATTTCATTTTCACTTTTAGGTATAAAAAAACTAGGGTTTTCGGGCATTTCCTAGTTTTTTGACTGTCAAGCAAATAAGTTTAAATTTTTGTTTTCATAATTGCTTTATAAATAACTTTAATTCTTTCTTTTTTATCATGATTCATATCAATAAAATTAATATGTAGTTGATAACCACTATCTAAACAAAATAAAAGCTCAACTTTTCCAGGTTTAAAATTAATGGCACTTGTCGAAATAGACACATATGGAATCACATGAATCTTTTTGTAATAGACTGCTAAAGTATCACGATCAAATAAAATCATTTTCTTATCAGTGAAAACCACATAATCTTTAGTATTCTTATAGCCAAAAATTATCTTTTCTTCTTTTTCAACATATTCAATTGTATAATCCGGCAAATTTTCTGGATCAACTTCTGTTCTAAAATCAAAATATTTTGATAATTCTTTAAATTTAATATATGCCATTTTACTACACCTCTACTATAATAAATTCTATCATACTCTAATCAAAAAAAAAAGAAAGTTTTCACTTTCCTTTTTGATTAATTAATAATTGTATTAACTATCGCTCCTGGTTCAATAACTACATAGCTATCATATTCAGTATTTGATAAATCAAGTACTTCAACAGTAGCACCAGCTTTTATTGTTACTGATGGGAAGAATCCGTTTGCAGGATTAGAAGCAGTTAGTGGAGATACTACAAGATTTTTTACAGTAGTTCCTTCACCAATTACAAGATGTCCACGACCTAGCCATTGATCTGCTAAAGTTAAAATTGAATCAACTTCAGAATTTGTAAATGTCATTTTAGCACCTTGCCAAGTATAAACGCTTCCGTATTTACCACCATTAATAGTAACATTTGTACCATTAACAGCCGCCAAATCATATAGTGGGAACCCAGCCTCATCCATTGATGACATCTTAGTTCCATATACGCTTGTATTATTTAATTCAGCTTCACCATAAACAATTAAGCCAGCTGCAATTTGAGAATATGATACAACTTCTGCATTTACAATTTTAACGTTATTAAATACGTTTTTGCCATGAGTAGTTGCATAGTATCCCATTGTATTTGTAGTCATTTGACCAGTTAAAGTTAAATCATTAACTGTAACACTTCCATTTTTAGAAGCAAAAACATTTGTCATTGTCGGAGACTTATATCCAGTTTCCCATTCCATATAAGCTTCCCTATTCGCAGCTTTCATAGTAACAGTTTTGTTATTACCGTTAATTACGATATCACCAGATTCAGCAATTATTTGACCTTTATCTCCACTTGATGTTGCATCATAGTAAAGACCTGTTTCGATTAAAGTCATATCTTCAGAAATATTTAATGTATTATTTACCAATTCAAGTTCTGGATTTTCAACAATGGTAAATGTTACTGATGTTTTATTTCCTGATGAATCAATTACATAAACAGTATGTTCTCCTAAAGTAGTTGCATTTCTTGTCCATCCAGTTCTTTTGATATTTCCTTCAACATAATGATAATCATTGTGTCCCATTGTTTCAATGTTAACATTGTCGCCAAATGAAACTGTTACCGGTTGATTGAAATATAATTTACCATCTATTTCTACTGGTTGAATTTCATCTACTTTTAAATATTTATTTAATTTTGTAAATCTTACAGTTGGAGCTGTTACATCACTCATTATTAATAACATTGTTGCTTCAGATTTGTTTCCTGCATCATCAATGTATTCATAATAAAGATTATATCTTCCTTTATAATTTGTTTTGAATCCTAAACTATTAAAATCATAATTATACGTATTTTCGCTAGCTATATTACTAATTAATAAATCAGCACGGTACGGTTTGATTGTTGTAGGTAAATCTACGTTATCAGATACAAGTGCAAGTAAATCATCTAAAGTAACAGTCGCACCAGAATTAACATGCATTTCATTTTTGTTTAAACCTTCCGTAAAAGGTAATTCAATATCTGCTGCTGTTGTATCTTTTACATATACAATTCTCATTACATAGTCATGATCATCACGTGATGCATCTAAACCAATGTTTCCTGCTTTATCTGTATATTTATAAACAATCTTATACATACCAGTTTTTTTCATATCGATTTCAGTTACACTTGATGCATTACCACCAAATGGACGATATGTCATGTAAGCAATTTCTGAATAAGTAAATGTTCCATCTACTTCATCTGTTACAGTAATACCTTCTTCTGTATAAGTATCAATTCCGGCTTCTAAAGTAAGTTCTTTTGAACCATTTAGCGTAAGTCTTGGAGCTGTTGTATCTTTTACATATACAGTTCTCATTACATAGTCATGATCATCACGTGATGCATCTAAACCAATATTTCCTGCTTTATCTGTATATTTGTAAACAATTTTATACATACCTGGTTTTAGCATATCAACCGCAGTTACAGTTGAAGCTGCGCCACCAAACGGACGATATGTCATGTAATCTACTTCAGTGTAAGTAAACGTTCCATCAACAATATCAGTTACAGTAATACCTTCTTCTGTATAAGTATCAATTCCAGCTTCTAAAGTAAGTTCTTTTGAACCATTTAGTGTAAGTCTTGGAGCTGTTGTATCAATTACATTAATACGACGCGTTTTTTCCGTTTTGTTGCCAGCATTGTCTCTTACAACATATTTAATTACAAATTGTCCTACTTTATCAAGCTTGATTTCTGTTGGATCTGGAGTAATTCTTATACCTTCTTCATCATAGTATAAATAACTTACTGTAATTTTAGAAGTTAAATTCCCATCAATGATGTCTGATGCAGTTGCACCTTCATCAACGTATGTACTTCCTGCTTCTAAAGTTAAATCAATCCAATTAGTAATATTTAATGTTGGAGCGGTTGTATCTTTTACATATACAGTTCTCATTACATAGTCATGGTCATCACGACTTGCATCAACACCAGGATTTCCAGCATTATCAGTATATTTAAATACAATTTTATACATACCCGGTTTAGTCATATCAACAGAATCAACTTTTGATGCGTTTCCGCCAAATGGACGATATGTTATATAATCAGCATCCATAATAGATACTGTTCCATCAATAATATCGACAGCAGTTGCACCTTGTTCTACGTAAGTATCTACTCCTGCTTCTAAAGTGATTTCTTTTTCGCCATTAAGTGTTAATGATGCACCAATGATATCTTTAACGTATACAGTTCTCATTACATAATCATGATCGTCACGATTTGCATCAGTACCCGCATTACCAGCGTTATCTGTATAACGATATACAATTTTATACATACCTGGTTTCATCATATCTACTTTAGTTACTTTTGATGCGTTTCCGCCAAATGGACGGTATGTCATATAATCAACATCCATTACAGTAACTGTTCCATCAATAGTATCAACAGCTGTAATACCTAATTCAGTATAAGTATCTACTCCTGCTTCTAAAGTAATTTCTTTTGAACCATTTAGTGTAAGTTTAGCACCGATTGTGTCTTTTACATACACAGTTCTCATTACATAGTCATGATCAGCACGATTTGCATCAACACCAACATTACCAGCATTATCAGTATATTTATAAACAATCTTATACATACCTGGCTTCATCATGTCTACTTTAGTTACTTTTGAGGCATTTCCTCCAAATGGACGATATGTCATATAAGATACTTCTGTATAAGTAAATGTTCCATCTACTTCATCTGTTACAGTAATACCTTCTTCTGTATAAGTATCTACGCCAGCTTCTAAAGTAAGTTCTTTTGAACCGTTAAGTGAAAGCTTAGAAGCATTACGATCAATAAATACACTATTTAAATTTGTAACACCTTTAATATCTTCCGAAGGATTGCCAGCTTTATCAATAATATTTGAAACAATAAAATCTACTTCTCCATCTAAATATTTATCTTCAGCTGCTACACTAAGTGTAACTTGGTATTTGTAAATTCCATTTGCTTTATCAGAATCATTATGGAAACTTTCTGTTACATTTTCTACAACATAGTCTTCTCCAGCAATGTTGAATGTAAATGTAGGTAATTCTTTTAATTGTTCACTTAGTCTTACATATGCTGTAATTGTATTACCATTTCCAACATAGTAATCTTTGTAAACTTTATTTCCTTCTTCTGTTTCTTTTAAAACACCATTAGCGTACATATTTGCTGAAACTTTTTCAGCAGCAATTGAATCAATTACAAATGTTACAACACCTTCATTAAAGGCTTTATCCATTGCTACCATTTTATAAGTTCCATCAACTACTGTTAATCCTTCAGTAACATCCGCTTCATTTTGATTTGCATCAATAAGTTTTAAGGAAACTATTTCATTTTTTTCCTTATCTTCAACTTTAATTTTAGATAATGAATTTAGTATCGCTCCGTCTTCAATATTAAATTCTGGACCATTATTATCATCTAATAATAATGCTAGTTGCGCTAAAGTTTCTGAAAGTTCACCTTGTAATTCTTCATCAACTAAAGCATCGCTTTTTAAGTCTTCAACTTTTTTAGTTACACCATTATCTTCACGATACTTTTTAGCTGCAACCATTTCATTCTTGTTTTCAGCGTCGTTAGTTTGTTTTTCTAAGTTTTCAACTAGTTCAATAACATCTAGAACATTTTTTACTGCCGATAATCTGTCATTTAAATTACCAATTTCTTCTTCTGATAATTCACCAACAAAACCAATAGCATTTTTGTAATCTTCTTCAGTTAAATTATCTTCAGCTTTTTTAACTGCTTCTTCAGCTTTTGCTAAAGCTTCATTAATAATAGTTTCTGGTTTTTGTTCATTACCAGCACCATTATTTTCTTGTGTACCACCATTTTGGCCATTATTTCCATTTGCAGGTCTAGTTACAGTCGTATTAGTGGTAGTAGTATTATTTGTTGTTGTATTAGCGGTTTCATTTGTTGTTGTATTAGTATCACTACTATCATCGCCGCCAAGAACGATATTATTGGAAATGTTATTTCCACCTTCATTATCGCCCGCTGGAGCAGCGAATGTAAAAATACCTAAGCCAATAAAGATTAATAATACCAAAACGATAATATATTTCTTATTATTTGCCATATTTTTAAACCTCCTATAATATACTTCATGCATAAAATACGACGAATATACCTCACACATGAATTTAAGAATATTATAAGTTAAAAACATGACATTTGTCTACACAATTTTACAAAATTTGCGTATATTTTTTGAATTTTTTGAAATTATTTTATAAATCCAATTTTATTGATTGGCCACAGGCGAATTCGCACTTTACCAATCATATCTTCTTTAGGAATTAAACCAACTTCAGCATCACGACTATCTAAAGAATCTCCACGATTATCACCAACAACAAAATACATATTTTCAGGGATAACATGATATCCTAAAGTAGTTAAAGAAAAATCTTCAGTTACAACATTTTCATCCAAATAATCTTCTGTCACCAAGCGATTATTTATGTATAAATCACTTCCCCGAAAATCAACTCTTTCACCAGGCAAACCAATAACTCTTTTAATTAAGTATTTAGTGTCATCATAAAAAAGAGCAACTATATCCCCTCTTTGTATATCTTTAAAACGATATGATAATTTATCAAGAATTAAAATATTACCATTATTAAATGTTGGAGCCATAGAATCACCAACAACTTGCTGAAGCCCCACTACATATACAGCAATAAATAAAACCACAAAAATAAAGATTATATATTTTGCTGTGTCTTTCAAAAATTCCTTTATTTCTAACCAATCCATATACCCTCACTCAATTATATTTTAGCACAACTTTAATGATGGATTAGTAATCCATTAAAAAATTGACAAATTAATTGTCAATTCTTTCATATATTTTAGCAATTTCTTTTTGATTATCATAAATCAGCAATAACATTTTAGTCATTTTCAAAATTTCTTGTTCCCTTTTTTGATTTACTAGATATTGATACCATCGTAGTTTTCCATTTAAACTGGCCCAAAAGGCTTCATTAAAATCTTCAGCCATTTTTCCAAAGCTTTTTTTATATTCATTAAAATAAGCTTCAAGAAAAGCAAAGTTAATCTCATTATCTTTAATAGCAAAGTTATAGGCACTTTCAATCATTGTGCAGGTGGGATTAGCTAAACCTAATGTATCAAAATCAATTAACACAGGTTGATCATTAATCCATAAAATATTTGATTTTTTAAAATCATTATGTGTAATACATAAATTATTCTTTATTTTTTTAATCCCTTGATTACTTAAATCAATCAGATTATTTAAATCTTTTAAACGATTTTGAATTAAATTAGTTAGCTCTAAGTTATGAGCAAATTTTTTTGTAACAACCCCAAAATCAAATTTTAGTTTTTTATAAAAAAGCGGAAGTTTTTTGCAAATCTTTAACTTATGAATTTTACTTTGCATCTGTGCAACTTTTCTAATCTCTATTTCAGTAAATTCCAAAGAAGAAGCTTCATTTAAATAAGGATATACTAAATAATATTGCTCATACTTAAAAAAGTTTTTTCCTTTTAGTTCCAGTGGTAAAATGCAAGGAACATCTGCCTTCGCCAAAACTTTCGATATTTCTATCTGCTTCTTTTTTCGAAAATAATCAAAAATATTTTTTATCGCAGATTTGCTAAAGATTTTAATGACATATACACCCTTTTGCGTACTTACTTTGTAAACGTTATTTTCACTACTATTTAACTTTTCATAAGACAATATTTTTCCTAGTGAAAAATTCTCGGTGGCCTTTTGCAAATGCTTCTCCATATTACTTCACCTTCTATTTAAGTATATCACAATTCCAAACAAAAAAGGATTTTTCAATCCTTCATCAATTATTCTAATATTTTTTTGTAATCATCTATTAAACTAAAGCTTACTAAAACGGTAGCGCTAACAATCATTCCACCAAAAACATCCGAAAAGAAGTGCGCCCCTAAATATATCCTCGAAAGTCCTACCAAAATAATTAACAACGCTAGCACTCCAGAATAAATTAACTTATATTTCTTAAGAATATCGCTCTTAGAAATTAAATAAATAATAAAACCGTATAAAGTTGCAGCAGCCATGGTATGTCCTGATGGATAAGAAAATGAATGCTCCACCACTGATATATATTCTGGGCGTGGTCGCCGAATAATTAATTTAATAACATTATTAACTACTGTCGAAAATATTAATACACTAGCAATACTATATGCATTTGACCTTTTCTTTTTGAAAAGTAAAAATACAAAAATCAAAGCACACAAAGCTACAATCCAATAAGTACTACCAAAAAAAGTTATTACATGCATCGCTTTGGAAACGGTTTCACTTGAATAAAGCATAACTGTATTTCGTATTATAGTATCAATATCTTGATAGCCACCGGATAAAACCACAATTGTATTAGCGATAAACATTAAAATTAAAGAGCAAATAATAATAATTTTTTTATTTTTCATGTTTTTTACCTACAAAAATAAATTCACGTTGGATAATAAAGTTGGCAATAAAAATAAAAATATCAACGATTAATTTAATTATAATAACATTAACTTTGCTAAATATTTTCGCTAAATATTGAGAAGCAAATCCTGAGACAAACATTTGAACTACACACAAAACAGCATATTTAATAAACGAAGTCTTATTCTTATTTTTAAATACCACATTAGCATTAACTAAATAGTTATAAACGCTAGAAGTAATTCGAGCAACAATCGTAGCTAAAAGAATAGAATAACCACCTGGAATTATACGATTAAATAAAGCAAATAGCCCAATATCAATTGCAAAGGATGATAGTGATGCTAAAATGTATTTAATAAATAATTTATAAATAGCCAGTGAATCTTTAATTGGATTAAAATGACTTTCGGTATTGCCATTAACATAAATTGTTTCAATTTCGACTTCCTTTATTGGAACTTCTTTACTAATTGTATCGATTAATTGATTAGTTTCATACTCAAACCGATCACCTTGCGTTGTCATAAACTTTATCATTACTTCCTTGGATAACCCGCGAAGTCCAGTTTGGGTATCTGTAACACTAATGCCAACAAACAATTTCAAAACATTGCGGGTTGTTTTATTACCGAAACGATTGCGGCTTGGAACATTACTTGCATCAAAATTACGACAACCAAGAATTAAAGAATCCGGATGATTAATTACTTCTTTTGCGCATTTCTTAATATCTTTAACACTATGTTGACCATCGCTGTCCGCGGTAACAACGCCTTTAATATTAGGATACTCATTTAAAAGGTAATTAAAGGCATCCTTCATTGCCCGCCCTTTTCCTAAATTAATATAGTGATGTAAGATAGTAATTCCTTTTTTTTCTAGTTTTTTAAAATATTCTTGATATTCTTCACGGCAACCATCATCATAGACTAGAATATTAGTAAATTCTTTCTTTAAATTATCTAAAAATTCATCTAAAATTTCAATGTTTGGATTCAATGTTGGCACAATAATAAATATATCTTTCATTTCTTCCCCCTAGCTTAAGCAACCGATTTCATATGAACTAACCGATATGCATTATCATAATAAACATAATAGAATATATCATGTAATACATCTTTTTTCTTTTGGCGATCCACTAATGTCATATTTTTTTCCAAATAAACCTCAACTGAAAAAGCATTTTCATTATATACAGTCCAATTAGATACTTTAGTATTTGTAAAGGTTTCCGCATCCAAAGTATGAATCGAAGTAAATGTAATATCAACATTTGTAGCCCAGCTATATGCACTTTTATACATCTCTGTTCCTTCAATTAAATTAGGAGTTAATTTATAAAGACCATATCTTGTTCCTCCTAAATCAGCAGTTAAAAATAAACTCCACTTTTTAGCAAAATCCAACGGATCATACTCATGGCTCAGCCTTGCAAAAGCTTCCTCACTATTATCTGTCTTAAAAAACTCAGTAGCATAATATGCACCGTCTTTAATTTGGGCTTCCACTACTTTCCCATCAACGTCTTTAATGATTATTTCTGGTTTATATGTTAAGTTTTTTACTACATAATGATTTAGTACCGGAAGATCTACATAATCATAAACCTCTGTATATTCTTCGATTTTCGAAGTTTCCTTTAAATCATCATTCTCAACTTGCACACCATTGATATATAGTGTGTAATTATCCATTAGGTAAAAATCAAAATTATATAAACCATCTTCATTATAACTAGTTATTTCTTTAATTTCATAATCTGTATAAGTTAATAAACCTAGACGATGCTCAACTTTTGAATTATCCAAAGTAACTGTAGCCAGATGAATGTCATCAGCAAAGATGTCATATTTTGCATCATCATCAGTTTCTTTGTAAATAATCTTTGCCTCTTTAAATAATTCTTTGTAACCCTTTTCCAAAGAAGATTTTTCTTCATAACTACTTTCAACCTCAGGAAGCTCAAAATATTTTGCTATATTTCCTCTTTTAGCTTGTTTTTGCATGTCTTTAACAAGCGCTTTCATGTAATTATCAACATCACCCTTTTCATAGGCTTTAAGTGATGTACTAACATAAATCAAAGCTGCTTCTGCTAAAATTAACATTAATAAAGTAAAAATAATCAAAGACTTTTTATATAAAGACATTTTTTTTAGTTTTCTTCTTAATCTCATTATTCTCCACCTACTTTGATACAATAAATGCTTCTGGTAAACGCCATGATGAATTAGAATAATACAAGGTAACCGAAGTCATTAAATACTCATCTTTATAATACATCGTTGAGGATGATCCCCCGTCGATATTAGCAGCATTAACTGCTCCATAATCTTCCATAACTTTAATTAAATCATTTGCAGTTGCGCCTAAATGTCCAGAGGCGCCTCGGCCATCAGTTACTAAAAGTAAAACTGCTCCATCTTCCCTTTGACCAATTGCAGTTCGCGGATTAGCGCCACTACCTAGACCATTTGATTCTCTTTTTTCCCCATTAACAATTAATTTAACAAAGTGGTTATTAGCATCTGAGGCTTCTTCTTGGAATGTTACTGCATCCCGAATTTTTTCTTCTTCTACTAGTTTTTCAACTTGAGCAGTACTCATCCCATTAATTGATAAAATTTTTAAAATATTATTTTCATCAAAACCGACCAAATGATATCCTACTCCATAAGGACTGTTCCAAACTATTTTGCCATTTGAAACAACTACTCCCATTGGATATCCGCCTTTATTTCCAGTAGATTGATAAATACCACCATTAATACCGGCGATGGCATCATTTTCCTTAACAATTTGATCAAGCGTCTTACCATATTCGGTGAACGGATATGTGGTTGCTACCGTTACTCTTGCAGGATCATGAATAATCATCATCGTCGCATAAAAATTGCTTCCAGAAACTTCATGAATTTCAATTTCATCACTCGCCTTTGAAATATCGATTAGTTCTGAATTAACTTCATCTTCCATTTCTTTAAGCGAATTACTATTAACTACTTCCTGAATTTTTTCCGAAGGCAAAACTAAATTTACAACAAACTTTAATGCTCCAGTTTCTAAAAATGTTGTAACAAAAATATTTCTTGCTTTGGTCGATGGACCATAACAAATTAGTAATAAAACACTATATAAAGTGATTACTGCCATTAAGATAAATATTCCTAAAAATGATAATCCTTTTAAAAACATATTTAATACTTTTTTCATTTTACTTCCCTTTACTTCCATTTTATAATTACATTTATTATAGCACTTTAATGATATCAAAGACTGAACTTTTTCGCAATATCATTATCATCAAAAAAGAGGCTTAGCCTCTATATTTATTTTATTTAGATATTTGGTACGAACCTCTCCACCAATTATAATACTTTTTTCATGGAAAAGTGGGATTTTCAATACCGCTATATCATCATGATTTGAAAACAAAGTTCATCATTATTAAATGATACATAATTATTTGGATCTTTTTCTTGATATCTTACTCCTTCTACATCAATTACACGATACACTCCCCCATCAGTTTGACTAGAGGATCTTTCAGAACCATCTGCTAAAGCTAAAATAGTATCCGATAATGTTCCTCTTTCTATTGGCGCTTAATAAAGTTCGTATGGGCTGTCTTCGGAGCCATTACCTCCTACTACTTCTATATCTGCTTCCAGATACAAGACAGGACGCGCCGCATTCTCGGCGCTGACGCCGTCGACGCCGTTGACATATCCCCTGTAGCCATTCACATAGAACGCAATGCCGGAATTGTCAGCATACGGAGATATTAACCATTCCCAGTCGTGCGAGAATAACCAATCCACTGCTGCACATGAGCCTTCATAATTCAATAATGTTTCTGTACTTTCATTATTACATGCAGTTCCATAGGCTGCATATCCATAATCACTTGGATACATTAGTCCTATTGCCGCTTCTTTAGCCGCATCTGCGGCTCCTGCGGTACCATTTCGATATCCTGGGGTTCCTACTGTTATATCTCTTTCTGCTCTATACATATCTGGTGTATAATAAGTTTGAAGTTCTGACCCATTTGGGCCCAATAAATGCCATAGGGAATATTTACTATAATATGTTGCTATCATTCCTTGCGCTGTCGTTGATAGCGAGCTTAAGTATTCTCCATTTAAGTATGTATTCAAAGTCGAATTTACCCAGTCGTTTTCATATGGTGATGTGCTATTCCATGACATATATGTTTCTAGTGGTGTACTTCTTGCTATCTTGGTATATTTTTTACTTGAATCTAATCCTACATCTGTTCCATCAAATACTCCGATTATTCTCCATCTTTCACATGTTGTTGTATCATTATCATCTGTGCAATTATACCATACATAATTATCTGGATCTTTTCCTTCATATCTTACACCATTTTGATTTACTACTCGATAAATAGAGCCATCTTGACTTGATGTATAGTCTTCTGATCTTTCTAAAGCAAGAACTGTTTCTGATAAATATTCTTTAGGAGCTTCATAATAAAGTTCGTACGGGCTATCTTCGGAGCCATTACCTCCTACTATTTCAACTTCGCTTGACAAATATAATGTAGGACGCGCCGCATACTCGCTGTAGACGTCGACGTAGTCGACAGCGCCACCAAAACCGGCATACACAGTGAACGCAAAGTCGGAATTGTCAACAATCGGAGACATTAACCATTCCCAGTCGTCCGAATATAATAACCAATCCACCGCTCCACATGAGACCGCATAATAATATACCGTTTCTGTATTTTCATTATTACATACAGTTCCATAGGCTGCATATCCATAATCACTTGGATACATTAGTCCGATTGCCGCTTCTTTTGCAGCATCTGCGGCTCCTGCTACTCCATTCCGATATCCCGGAGTACCTGTATTTCTTTCTATTTCATACCATCCTGCTGCATATAGGGTTTCATACGTGTCGAAATCTGTTCCTCTTAAATGCCATAATGAATACTTGCCATTATATTGTGCTACCATCGATTGTGCATTTTCTGAAAAAGATGCAAAATATACACCATTTAAATAAGTGTTTAAGCTTGCATTTACCCAATCGTTTTCATATGGTGATGTGCTATTCCATGACATATATGTTTCTAGCGGTGTACTTCTTGCTATCTTGGTATATTTTTTATTTGGATCAAGGTTCATATCTGAGCCATTAAATGTACCAATAATTCGCCATAATTCACATGTAGAAGTATCTGATTCATCTGTACAATTATAATAGACATAATTATCAGGATTTTTACCCTCGTATCTTACACCATTTTGATTTACTACTCGATAAATAGAGCCATCTTGACTTGATGTATAATCATCACTACTTTCTTTAGCAAGTACTGTTTCTGAAAGCGCATATATTCCGCCGCCGGTTAACGCTTCAATATACGCATATACTTCACACTCTATTTCACTTGATGATGTTATCTCTATTTTTCTTCTGACAATATCTACTGTTGCATTACTATCTGTACATGTTGTTCTTGTTGTATCTACTTTATATACATAATCATTTTTAGGAAGGCCGCCTACTTCTTCATAATCCCTACTTCCCATTGTTTGTTCAACAAATAACCGAAATGATGAATCGGATGCATATCCATCTACTGCATCAAAATACACTTTACAAAATCCTTTGTTTGATGCCGAAACACTAAATTCATAATTACTATATTTTGTTATTTCTACTCCCTTTGTACATGATGTCATTGTTGCATTATAGGTATAATTTACTTGCGGTATAAAATATTTTCTTGTATATGTTCCAAGGCCATTTCCATTTGCATCTCGATCTTCATGATATATTTTTAATACCATATCACCATCTGATGCTAATGCAAATCCACTTATTACTAAGTTACTTGGTCCTTTTTCTATATAATAACTATATGATAGTAAAATTGCTCCCGATGTTATTCCCACAAGAAAAAGCCCAATTATAAGCATCGCTTTCTTGGACTTTAAATTTATCTTTTTTATTCCTTCTTTAATACGACCTTTGATTTTTTCTATAGTATCTTTCATATCAAATTCCCTATCATATATTCATGATATCATAAATTTAAT
>SVAN01000012.1 GCA_015059375.1 Bacillota bacterium
CTTCATATAATAATTTACCTATTTCAAAATATGTGATAACTTTACATCTTTCTTTTGAATAGTCTTTTACTTTTAAATATACTTCGTTATCTATTATTTTGTTCTTTATTTCATTATAATAATTCATTCTTATTCCTTTCTATGGCGCACAATTTTCTGTTTTTAATTTTTGTTCAGTTTGAGAAATTCTAAATAAATTTGCTATTAATTCATCACTACCCATATTATCTAAAATATCTTCTCTATATCTAAGTTTCTTTCTTTTAGCAATATCATTAGCTGTTTCTCCATTATATAATCCTTTATATCCTGCATTATGAAATTTATCAAAGTTCTTAACTCCGGCATTTTTAGCAGCAATATTCAATGAATAATTCCCTTTTCTAGTTAAATCTCTTTGATAAAATCTTTTCTCATCTTCAGTAAGGCAACTATATTCCTTTTCGTTTAGTTCTTGTTTTCTTGTTTGAATTGCAAAATATGTTTGTCCTAATGCTATTATTTCTTTTTTAGGATTGCCATTCATTACGATTAAATAACAAGCATATCTAGATAATCTATAATCCAGAACTTTTCTTTTTGTCTTAGAGCCTATATCAACCATTTTGCGTTGTACCGCAAAATGGTCATCTATATTGTGTTTACTCTCTTTACACGCAACTTTAGCTCTTTCCATTAATTCATTTATACTTCGCCATTGATGATATCCTAATATATTTTGTAATTCTCTTGCTAACCAATACTCATTGTCATTTTCATCTATATGTTTAATATCTTCAAATAATTTTTCAGTATATTCTTTTATTTCATTCATTTTATAATCTTCCTTTCTAAGGACTACATGTCTCTATTTTTAATTTATCTTTATTTATTTCAAACATAATACTTCCATCTTGATCTGTCCTATAAATTTTACTATCATCTAAATTATCTAATACGCTATTATTTGGATGCCCATACCGATTATTTTTTCCAACACTTATAATTGAATATTCTGGATCAATTTCATCTATGAAACTTTTACTTGAGCTTGTCTTGCTACCATGATGACCTACTTTTAATACATCAATATCTTTAAGATTATATTTTTCTATTAAATCTTCCTCTACTTCTACACCAGCATCTCCCATAAATAAAAATTTATGATTATTTAGCTCAGTATAAATAACAGATGAATTATCATTTTCATTACCATAATCTTTATTATTTAAAAAATATAACTTATTATCATCAATATTTAATTCTTTAATACATGAATAATATGGTATTTTCTTTTTACCTAATACTTTAATTAAATCTTGTTCTAGTTCATTAAATTCACCACAATTAAATATTACTTTCTCTACATTAAAGTTTTCTACCAAATTAATAGCTTCACCCATATGATCGTAATCACCGTGCGTAAGAAGTAACGTTTTAACTTTGGTTATTCCGATACTTTTCAAATAAAGAATAATATTATCTGAAACAAAGTATTTTGATTTTTTATTATATGAAATAATACCACCAGTATCTATCAGTACAACCTCTTTATGATATGGACTTATGAGTAAACAAGAATCTCCTTGTCCAACATCAAAAAAGTGTAAATAATAATTATTATCCAGCCTTACGCTAATTTTTGTAAAAAGAATAATTAAAATACTTAATACCAAATATATTTTTAAATTATAATGAACTTCTAAAAACAATAATAAATAATATACAACAATAAAAACAATATTTAGTCGAGGAATATTAATTAAAAGGCCAGAAAAACTTCCTATAAATAAAACAAAAGATTCCATAATATTTATAAAAAAAACAAAGACGGGCAATAAAAATGGCAAAACAAAACAAATTAAAGCAAATGGATATAAAAAATAAGTTACTAAAGGGATTAAAACCAAATTGCTTAAAAAGGTTAATAGATTTATCTCATAATTAATGTTTACCGTAATTGGTAAAGTGAACAGCAAAGCCCAAAAACTAATTATTATAATATCTAAGAAATAATTACCTTTTAAATATTTTTTGATAATAAATAAGCTTAATACTGTTATAAAAGAATAAATAAATCCTATTTGATAAACAAAAAATGGATTAGCAAGGAGCATTACAAAAGCTGTCAAAAACAAAATTTTCTTATTACACAATTTCAAACCAAGGCGTTTATTAAACAAATTTAAAATAAAAAAAATTACTACTCTTAATATGGAAGCAGAAAAATTGACAACATAAGCATAGAATATTAAAAATATTGCAATAAAAACGCTGCGGTTTGTCTTATTAACATACTTTAATAGATGTTCTAAAATAGCTACAAAAATAGAAACATGCATGCCTGATACCGCCAGTAAATGCGCAACACCACAGTTTTTAAAACTATTATACACTTCACTATCTAGTGATGATTTATCACCAACTACAAATAATTTTAGATAGTCATTTGCTTGGGCTCTACGGTAAATCCAATTTTTTACAAAAGATAATAAATCAATCTTTTTTCCCTCAATTTGTATTGATTCAGCTTGCATTATTTTATAAATATTATTAGTATACAAATATTTTTGATAATTAAATGTATTTGGTATTGAGTTTCTTTTAGGGGTTGATAATGTTCCCTTTACTACAACTTCACTTCCTATCTGAAAGCTATTTACCCATTTTTCATCATTTTGCCAATAATATATCACTTGAATTTTCTCTTGAGCCATGATAATAAAACTTATTTTTTCCTCGCTCACTGAATATTTAATTACTTTCCCTCTTATGGTAAGCGGACCATCGCCATAATTTGATTCATATTTAATAATTTTAGTAAAAAAAACGACGTATAGAAAAAGAAAGATAAAAAGAAAAAAATATGTCAAATTAGATTGTAATAGCTTCTTTAATATTTTCATAAATATTTTCGGAAATACCAGACACTTTTTTTATATCCTCAATAACTAAAAAATTACCATTAATTTCTCGATATTCAATAATCTTTTGTGCTTTTGCTTCCCCAATCCCTTTTAAAGTCATTAACATTTCTTTCGATGCAGTATTAATATTGATTAATTTTTCTTCGGGAACCTCAGGAACAGTTTCATCAGGTGATATATTTTCTTCTTTAGGAACTTGCACGGCACTTGATTCACCGTTTTCAATAACACTTGAACCACTGTTTAAACATGCCGAAAGATCGGGTTCTGGACAAACGCATGCAATAACTTCCTTTGGCTCGTCCTTTTTACTTAAAAGCGAATATTCATAATTAGTATAAACATAAATTACCGTTTCATCACGTAGTTTCTGACTTAAATTAATATTCTTAGTATACGCATTTTTAGTAAAACCGCCAGCTAAGACAATAACATCATTAATAATTGTTTCGTCGGATACTTCATAAACTCCCGGAACCGATACAGCGCCTTTTAAATCAACAAATTTTTTATGACTGAGTTGCTCCTTTTCAATATTGGAATTCTCAACTTCAATTTCATTTTGAATTATTTGTTCTTCAATAATTACATCATCTTCATGATAAAAATAGTATAATCCGCCTATAACATACATTCCCATTATTAATAATAAGATTAAAATTAATAACATTTCTTGATAATAACATTTTAAAAATTTCAAAATAACTCCTTTCTTTTATCCTTTAAATTGATTCCCTCTATACTATATATACCGGAAAAGTTGTCATTTTCCTTTTTTATTCCATAAAAAAACTCTAATTTTTAATTAGAGTCCTAAAATACTTTATTATTTACATGTTTTTTTAGCTTTTTTGAATTCTTTAAAAGCATCGTCATTATCTAAATCAGAATCTAATAACTCTTCAAATAGATTTTTTTGTTTGCGAGATAACTTAGATGGAACAATAACGTTAACTACTACATACATATTCCCTTTTACTAGAGAATTTGGTGTTTTAATTCCTTTTCCTCTTAATTTAAGTTTTGTATAATTTTGCGTACCAGGTTTAATTTCTAAAATAACATCACCATATAACGTAGGAATTTCTTTATCACACCCTAAAGTTGCCTCTGCTACATTAATTGGCAATTCCATATATATATCACTATCTTGTCTTTCAAAAAGAGGATGGTTTTCAATATTGAATTCAACATATAAGTCACCGTTTTCTGCGCCACCAACACCGGCATTGCCTTTGCGAGCTAGTCTTAATTGATAACCAGAATCAACGCCTTCGGGAATTTTAACAGTAATCGTTTTTCTTTTATTTACTACGCCATTGCCATTACATTCATCACAAACTTCTGCGTATGTAACTCCTCGTCCCATACAATCAGGACAAGTTTTTTGAGTTTGCATTACACCAAATAATGATTGAACTCTTTCTAAAACAATACCTTGCCCATTACATGTTGAACAATTCTTTTCTTTAAATCCGCCCTTGCCATTACAATTATCACAGGCACTTTTCAAGTTAAGTTCTATTTCTTTTTCACAGCCAAAGCATGCCTCTTCGAATGTTAAATCGACTACACAGCGCACATCAGCTCCTCTTTTGCTTCCACCTCGTGAACGTGAGGAAGAAGAACCAAAGCCAGAAAAAGATGAAAAACCACCACCAAAAACATCTCGCAAAATTGAATCTAAATCAATATCGCCAAAATCAAAACCACCAGCTCCAAAGCCGCCAGCTCCGGCTCCACCATTTTCAAATGCTGCCGAACCAAATTGATCGTAAGTTTTTCTTTTCTGAGGATCAGATAAAACTGCATATGCTTCCCCAATTTCTTTAAATTTTGCTTCAGCATCGGGTTCTTTATTAATATCTGGATGATATTGTTTAGCTAATTTTCGAAATGATCTTTTTATTTCATCATCTGAGGCATCTTTTGATACCCCAAGAATTTCGTAATAATCTCTTTTACTCATATAAACTCCTCAATTCTTCTAGTCTTTTTGCAAAAATTGCAAATACTTCATCATAAATCTTACTATCTTGCATATCAACACCAGCCACTTTTAGAGAGCTAATTGGATCTTTTGTCGATCCTAAGCGTAAGAAAGATAAATAATTTTCTAGTGCATTATCTTTACCATTTAAAATATCGCCAGCAATTTTTAAGGCTGCTGCATATCCAGTTGCATATTGATATACATAAAAATTGTAGTAAAAATGTGGGATTCTAAAACATTCATATTTAATTTCATCATCAACAATAACATCATCACCAAAATATAACTTATTTAGTTTATAATACTCAGATGTGATTAATTCTTTGGTTAAAGTATGGCCTTCGCTTTCTAATTTATGTAATAAATCTTCAAATTCAGCAAACATCGTTTGACGTACTATTGTCGACTTAAATCTTTGTAAAATTAAATCTAATAAATATTTTTTTTCTTCTTTATCTTGCGATTTTTTCAACATGAAATCAGTTAAAAGGATTTCATTTACTTGACTTGCTACCTCTGCGACAAAAATTGAATAGTTATAATCTTGATACTGATTAGAATTTTGGGAGTAATAAAAATGCATCGCATGCCCAAGCTCATGAGCAATTGTTGACATATCATTAAATTTTTCTTCATAACTCAAAACAACATAAGGATGAGTTACATAGGCACACGTACAATATGCTCCGGATTTTTTCGTATCAATAATCTGTGAATCAATCCAATTTTCATTAAATGCTTTAGTAAAATCTTTTACATAGGCATCTCCCAAAGGCATCATCGCTTTTAAAAGAATATTTTTAGCCTCTTCAAAAGTATATTTTTTATTATATTCTTTAGTTATATTTGCATATGTATCATACAAATGAAAATCCTTTATTCCTAAAATTTCTTTTTTAAGTTTATAATACTCATAAAATTTTGGTAAATTTTTATGAACTCCTGCGATTAACTCATCATAAATCTTATTATTTACTTCGTTTTGATATAAACTATACTCCCGACTGCTTTTAAAATTTCTAATTTTTGCAAGTTTATTATTATTTAAAATTTCAGTGGCCAAAATACTGGCAAATGTATGTTCATGAGATTTTATTTCTTTATATAAAGCCTCAAAAGCATTTTTTCGAACTTCGCGATTAGAACTTTCTAGATAATTTGAATAATTGGAATTAGTTAAATGGACATCTTTACCCTCTTCATCTTTAATCATTCCATACTCCAAATCTGTATTGATTAACATTTCACTAATATCTTCGGGTTTGGAATATGATGATGTTAATATCGAAATAAGTCGTTCTTCTTCCTGCGATTTAATAAACTTTTTATTTCGAAAAATCTTCTTAATATTTAAATTATAGTTTTTTAAAGCAGGACAAATTTTCATCATTTGTTTAAACTCATCATAAGTATGCTCTAATATTTCTGGCACAACAAATGACGATAGTTCACTTAAATCATTTAATAGCTTTAGTACTCTTCCTAAATAATCACTATATTTAGTATCGCTTAAATCCAAATCATTATTAACATGAGCATAAATGTACAATCTTTCAAGTTCTTTAGAAAGATTAGTATCAAAAGATAAAAATTCATTTAATTCTTGTGGGCTTATAAATAACCGGCCTTGATATTTACGATACTTTTTAATTTCTCTACGAATTTTATCTAAAGCTTTTAAAAACGCTTCGTCATTTTTAAAAAGCTCACTTAAATCGACTTTCATGTTTTAATTCCTTTCATATAGTAATTAGGTTCTAGTTTCCTAGAACCTAACTTAATTAATAGACTAGATTATTTTTTCTCTTCGTATGTTGCCTCTTCAGCATCATCTTCTTTATTATCAGAAGAATTTTCACTTGATGCATTAGCAGCTCCAGCTTCATATACTTTTGCCGCAAGTTCCATTGCCTTTTTATTTAATTTTTCTGTTTTTTCTTTAATTTCATCGATGTCATTACCTTTTAATGCTTCTTCAAGTTCTTCTTTTAATTTAGTTGCTTCTTCTTTATCAGAATCAGATACTTTATCTCCTAAGTCTTCTAAAGCACGATCAGTAGCCAAAATCATTGAATCAGCTTCATTACGAGCATCGCTTTCAGCTTTTTTCTTTTCATCTGCTTCTTTATTTGCTTCTGCTTCTTTTACCATCTTATCGATTTCATCATCAGATAAACTAGTTGAAGATGTGATAGTAATACTTTGTTCTTTATTTGTTCCTAAATCTTTAGCAGTTACATTAACAATACCATTGGCATCAATATCAAATTTAACTTCAATTTGTGGAACCCCTCTTCTTGCTGGTGGAATATTTGTAAGTTGGAAGTTACCAAGTGTTTTATTATCCGCAGCCATTGGTCTTTCACCTTGTAGTACGTGAATGTCTACAGCAGGTTGATTATCCGCAGCGGTTGAGAAGACTTGTGACTTTGAAGTAGGAATTGTCGTATTTCTTGGAATTAATACTGTCATTACATTTCCTAGAGTTTCAATACCTAAAGAAAGTGGTGTAACATCAAGTAATACAATATCATTTACTTCCCCAGTAAGTACTCCACCTTGAATGGCAGCTCCCATGGCTACTACTTCATCAGGATTAACTGATTTATTCGGTTCTTGGCCAAGTTCTTTTTTAACTAATTCTTGGATATAAGGGATTCTTGTTGAACCACCTACTAAAATTACTTTATCAATATCAGATGACTTTAATTTAGCATCTTTTAAAGCTTTTCTAACTGGTTCTAATGTTGAATCAAATAAGTCTTTACATAAATCTTCGAATTTAGCTTTAGAAAGTTCAATTTCCATATGTAGTGGTTCTTTATCTTCATTTTGGGTAATGAATGGTAATGAAATTTGGGTTGTACTCATTGAAGATAAGTCTTTTTTAGCTTTTTCGGCAGCATCCTTAATTCTTTGCATTGCCATAGCATCTTTTGATAAATCAACGCCATTTTCCTTTTTAAATTCTTTAACTAAATAATCAGATACTTTTTCATCAAAGTCGTCACCACCAAGTTTGTTATCACCTGCTGTAGCTTTAACTTCAAATACACCATCACCTAGTTCAAGAATTGATACGTCAAATGTTCCCCCACCAAGGTCATAAACTAAAATAGTTTGTAATTCGTCTTGTTTATCAAGACCATAAGCAAGAGCGGCAGCAGTTGGTTCATTAATAATTCTTTCCACTTCAAGTCCGGCAATTTTTCCAGCATTTTTTGTTGCTTGTCTTTCAGCATCGTTAAAATATGCTGGTACAGTAATAACTGCCTTAGTTACTTTTTCACCAAGATAACTTTCAGCATCTTTTTTAAGTTTAGCTAAAATTTTTGCACTAATTTCTTCAGGTGTATATTTTCTTCCATTAGCTTCCACTTTATCTTTCGTACCCATTTTTCTTTTGATTGATGAAATGGTATTTTTAACATTTGTTACAGCTTGTCTTTTAGCTGTTTCTCCTACAAGTTCATCATCTTTTTTAAATGCTACTACCGAAGGAGTCGTACGATTTCCTTCCGCATTAGGGATTACTTTAGGTTCCCCGCCCTCTAATACAGATACACAACTATTTGTTGTACCTAAATCTATTCCTATAATTTTACTCATAATTTTTATTTTCCTTTCATTTAAATTATTATTCGTTAACTTTAACCATCGCTACACGAATAACTTTATCATTATACATGTAACCTTTTTGCATTACTTCCACTACAACATTTTGTTCTTCTTCCATAATATTTGTAGTCATAATCGCTTCCATTTTATTTGGATCAAATTCTTTACCTAATGCTTCAATTTCACTAACTCCAACAGCTTTTAGAGTACTAACTAGTGATGTATAAATCATTTTAAATCCTGTTAAGAATTTTGAAAGTTCATCACTTAAATTATCATCATCAAGTCTAATTGCCCTTTCAAAATTATCGACTATCGGAAGTAATTCTTTAATTAATTTTTCACCATCATATTTAAATATATTTGTTTTTTCTTGTTCAAATCGACGGCTCATATTTTGCATTTCTGCAGTAAGTCTTAAAACTTTATCAGAAAGCTCCGCTTTTTCTAAAATTAATTTTTCAATTTCTAAATTTGCTTTATTGGCTTTCTTAACTACTTTCTTAACCTTTTCATTAGTCTTAACTTCTTCGTTCACTATTTATCATCCTTCTTTTTTATTTCATCAAGAACGTAATCTAAAAGTCCCATGACTCTTGCATATTCCATTCTTTTCGGGCCTATTATGGCTATTGTTCCTGATTCGCCATTAATATCATACTTTCTTTTTATAACTGTCGTATTTTTATCAACTTCCGAATCTTCGCCAATATAAATCTTGATTTCTTCATTATCTTTATTTTCGACTACATGTTTTATAAATTCTTTATCTTCGAGTTTATAAGCAAGTTTTTTAATTGTTGGAGCATCGTTATATTCAGGCTGCTCTAAAATCTTAGCTTTACCTACCACCCTAACATCTTGATGATGATCTGAAGCAAAATCATTAAATGCGTTATAGAAAATATTATATATCGCTTCATAATCATGAATTTGTTTAGCTATTACCGGTTTAATTTCAAATTCTAATCGCGAAGCTACTTCATTAATTGGGGTTCCAATTAACATTTTATTAATAATTTCACTAGTTTTAATTAGTTCACTTACATCTGTACTTTCAGGCAAAACAAATTGTTTATTTTCTACAACACCCTTATTTGTACAAACTAGTGCTACGATTTTATTATTCTCTATTGGAATAATACTCACCTGTTTTAAGAGATTACCAGAGCTATTATTACCTAATACGACGGAAGCATAATTGGTTAAGTCACTAATTATTTCCATACATTTATTGATAGCATCGGATAATACTAAGTCTTGATTTTTTACGATCGTTTGTAATTTCAACATATCACTACCAGTTAATTTTTCAGGTTCCATTAAGTAGTCAACATAGTATTTATATCCAAGTTCACTTGGTACTCTACCCGATGAGATATGATTTTTTTCAATATATCCAAGACTTTCTAAAACGGCCATTTCATTTCTAATCGTTGCACTTGAACAATGAAACTTTTGGCATAAAGATTTACTTCCAACAGGCTTAACTGTTTTAACATAACTTTCCACAATGGCCTTAAGAAGTTCTTCTTGACGTTTATCCATAATATTCCTTCCTAGCACTCGACATTTCTCAAGTGCTAACAGTATTATATTATGCAAATTAGCACTTGTCAATTCATAAGTGCTAAATTTTTACAAAATTTTCACAAATAAAGAACTAATTTCTGCAAACGTATGAGCCTTTTTCCCATGAACTAGACACTGTACCCGGAACAATAAATTTCAAAGCAAAAAACGTTACAGTAGTGTATGGATATGAAAGAGTTTCAAACTTAAGAGCACTGGTAGAAGAATCATAAATTAAAACAACTTCACCTAGCATACCCAATACATTTTCTGATTCCAAATACCAACAATTAGTTTCAATTCTTAAATCTGAAATAGTCTGTCTAATGCAAAAATCTGGATAAGTCAAACAAAAATCATGCGGAATATTAGTTAAATAATCTGTTTTTACTCCACCAACGGCCATTAGACTCCAAGTTCCTCCAGGATACTCACCACTTGCATATAATTCTGGAATATTAATAAAAAACACTTCCGTAACATTGCTTGGCACACTTGCCGATAAAGATCCGCCAAAAGATCTATTACTTGCAGACTGCGTATAATCTAAAGGCTCACCAAGTACATAGCCATTTTGGTATGCAGCAACACTATAGCTTTTTGCTTCTTTGCATTTTACTTCGCTACCTGTCGACTTAACCGGTCTTACTTCAATGCTATAAGTTCCGGCAGTCTCGAAATATAAATATAAATCTTCAACGGTTGTTCCACTAGTGGACGTTAATAGTTCACCATTGCTATAAACGTTATATTGTGAAGCACCACTTAAGGCATTCCAAGTTAAATCATAACCACTAACTGCAAATTCAAACTGAATCTCTTCTTTAAAATAAAGTTTACATTCATCATTTCCCTTAACTGTATATTTAATAGTTCCCTTGGAAGAATCGTAATCACTAACTTTTCCACTGCCCTCACAATAGGTTTTTTCTTCATTCAAAATGTAATCTCCAACGGGAATACTATTCGTTTCGTTACAATTACTATCTTCACTATCACATAAGACAAACGTCAAATGAGACGACGCTTTACTTTCTTGTGTTTTAATTAAAGCTTTTCTATTATGTGAAATATAACCAGCTATTATTAACAGCACTGCAATTATTGCTAACAAAATTTTTTTCATTTATTACGCCTACCCTTATTTTTCCGCATAATATCAAAAAAAAAAAAAAAAAAAAAATCAACAATACATTCGTTCGTATTGAGTTTTTAAAAAAAAGAAAAGGTCTTCATTCCTTTTCTTACAAATGTTTTTTTATAATTCTTTCTGTTTCCGATTTAATTTTATTTTTTAAAAGACAATCAACAAAGCCATCCTTAAGGTACACTTTCTTAATTCTTTCTTTATTCTTATCAATCATCACTACCACTGGCACTTTATTATTAATATTTTGCAGTTCTTGCAAAGTGGTAATTCCTGAGCCTAGCTTCATTTCATCCTCAATAATTATTAAATCATAATATTCTTTATTAGCAATTTTATCAACACAATCTTTACCATACATTGTTGTAATTACTTCAACATCGTTTTTAGCAAAAATTGCTTTTAAATATGCTATATCATCCTTTTTATCTGTCACCAATAATACCCGCTTCGAATTCAGAAAAGAGCGATCGTATTTGGCATTCACTATTTTGGGATTATCATCAGAATTATAAATTTTTTGTTCTAAAATTATTGTAAACTTACTTCCCTTTCCTTCTTCACTTTTAATTAATAATGAACCACCAATAATCTTAGTTATTTTGTTAACAATATTGATATTTAAATCAACTTGGTCTAAAAGGCGAATTTCTTCTTCGGATAAAGAACCTTCATGACTCATTAAATCATTTACTTCATTTAAACTCATTCCACATCCGGAATCCTCAATCGTGATAATTAGCCGACAAGCTTCGTATTTAACTATTGCCCCAACCTCAACTTCAATAAATCCCTTTTTTGTAAATTTAATTGCATTATAGATAATAGTCATTAGAATTTGTTTTAATTTTACTTCATCACCATATAAAATTTCTGGAACATTTGAAGTTATATTCATTCTAAATTCAACTTCATCATTTATCTCTTGTTTTGCTCGAGCTTCAATCGATCTTAATAAATTAACTAAATTATATCGATTAGATACAATCTTAATATTATGAGCATCCAATGAAGATACATCTAAAAAGTTTGATACAATAAAGTTTAAATCATCAGAATTACGTTTAACTGCCTGCAATCCAGACTTAATAACTTCAATATTATTTTCTTCTTTAAGTTCATTATATATTGCTTCAATATTTTTTATTGGATTTTTTACTTCTTGCGAAACATTGAAGATAAAATTAGCATTTGATTCATAACTTTTTTCTATCAATTGACGATTTTCTTTTAATTCACTTAGCATTTGCAAATCGGGATTTTCAATTGTAAAAAACATTAAAATAGTTACAAAAGAAAGCGTAGTTCCCACAACTTGAATACCCGGATCAATTGCTTTTAAAATAACCACTAAAGCAACCCCAGCAAAAAAAGAAAAAACAGGAGCATATCTTTTAAATTTTACTTTTTTAAAACTAAGCAGCACATTAACCAAACAAAAGATTACCCCAAAAGTAAATAATAACATTAATGCATCAATCGCCGGCCCCCAAGTATAACCAGTTATACCATCGTTATAAAAATACATGGGAGCAAAACTTAAATATGATACAAAACCTATAAAAAACGTTACAAATAAGCCCTTAAAAAAGTTCCACCGCTCATGAATATAACGATAAAATTTTCGCGTAATATCAAATGAAATTGAATAAATATAAGATATAAAAGTTGACATCCAAATTAATAGATATATTAAATAAAAACGTGCCGTAAGTGATACTATAAAACTCTCTTGAATTTTATCACCGACCTGAGTCATTTGGCCCGCTGAAATAACACTAATAAATTCCAAAACTAAACCAATTAAATTCGATGTAAGCAATATTTTATAAATATCATTTTCCATATTATTTAATCGTGATTTGGAAAAATAAACAATTACCAAAAGTACTGTATACAAAAAGCTAACAATTAACAATCCTTTGACTATATCCATATAGACAACTCCTACTTTACAATTAAATGATATCATATCATATTCAAAAAAACAATTTAATCATAAGAAAAGAGCATCTTTTTTTGATACTCTTTATATAATTTAATTTAAAGTTCTTTTTCTTGTATATTCGCCTTGAGTGTAAGTTTCTTCTTGGCGTTTCTTAAGATTCAAAAAGTCGACTTTACCAAGCGGTGTATATGGCATTTGATCAATAATTTCATAAGCAAATGGTATCATATAATCAATTAAATTTTGATTGCATAACATGGCAATTTGTTCAATAATTTCAGGATTATTTTGATATTCTTCCTTTAAAACAATGTATGCTTTCGGAAGTTCACCTTGCTCATGAGCTGAATCTTTAACACCAACAACCGCTACTAAAGAAACCGCCGGATGCGATGCAATAACACCTTCAATATCAGCAGGATATACTTTTGTCCCATCAAATCTAATAACAATTCTTTTCGTTCTTCCCTTAATAAACAATCTACCATCTGGCGTCACTAAACCTAGGTCACCAGTATGCAGCCATACTTTGCCATCAGGATGCATTCTTAACGTTCTTTCATTTTCTTCTGGGCGATTAAAATAGCCTAACATTACATTATCCGACTGAGCACAAACTTCGCCAATTTCGTTATAACCCAATTCAACAATGTCATTTATATCTACTGGTTTTTCTGGGTCAATCGGTTCAAAAATACTTATATTTGTATTAACCAAAGGAAAACCAACACTTCCAAGTAAAATATCTGGATCGACATCTGGGCTTGCTACAGCTAAAGCTGCACATGTTTCACTTAATCCATAACCTTTTCTTAGACTATCAGCGCATCCTTGTTTCTTTAATATTTCATTAATTTGTTTTTCTAATTCAATGTTTATGGAATCGCCGCCTTCGATAGGATTTATTAAATAAGATAAATCTTTCCCCTTGAGTTTTTCGCTATGAGCAAAATATTCCCAATGCGCCGGCGAGCACGCCAAACGATTTGGTTCCCACCTTAAAATCATCTCGTCTATTTTATCCGGTTCATATGTTGGAATCAAAATTGATTGCATTCCACAACTTAGAGACATATGCATTCCATTAGCTAAGCCATACGCTACACACGGTGGCATCAAACTTAACCATTTTTGGTCTTTATCAAACCTTAAACTAGTATGGCGTAGTTGATGAACAAGCGAATTTAAATTATCATTTGACAAAACTGCACCTTTAGGTACGCCAGTTGTTCCACCGGTATGAATTATTGCTACCGGCCGATTCTTTTCATAAGGTTCTTCAATAACTTGACCGTTTTTACCAGCTCTTTTAAACTCGCTAAAAGTCATATATTTATCATCTTTAGGTAAATTAACCTTTGGTGGAAGCGGTTTTCCCTCTTTTTTAGCATCAATAAATTGTTTAGCCATAGCAAATGCTTTCATTGGTGCCGGAAGTGCTTCTAAAACCGGCAAACTAACAACTTTTTCAACTGATGTTTGATTGATAATATTATAATATTTTGGCAAAGACAAATCTAAACACATAAATAATTTTGTTTTTACATCTGATAAATATTTAAGCATAACATTTTCATTGATTCGCGGATCAATAATATCGGCTACAGCGCCAATTTTCGAAATTGCATAAAATAAATAAACAATTTCCGGTGTATTAGTACAACAAATGCAAACAGTATCCCCTTTTTTTATTCCAAAAGAAGTTAATGATTTAACCATTTCATCAATTTTTTCAAATAGCTGACCATATGTTACTGTATGACCAAAATAATTTAAAGCAATCGCCTTCTTATGGTCTTTATTATTTTCATAAAGATATTGATAGGCAGTCATTTCAGGAACTGGTGCTAAAATATCTTCTTCGCGATAAACTCTTAACCATGGTTTATCTAACGACGGTTTCCCCTGAAGGGGACTATCAATTTCTCCCGTCGCTACTCTTTTTAAATATAAATTTCTTTCTTGCTCTTCTCTTGTCATAAAACCTCCCTTTATGATACTTAATTTATATATCTTTATTTTATTTTATAACAAGTCAAAAGTCAATTTTTATCCGATATTTCTGCAATAATCGACTTTAAAATATGATATGTTTGATCATAACTTTCATCATAAAGTTCAACTCTAAAACTATTTATTTTCAAAGATAATAATTTTTGAATATCCTTTGTCCAATTACGGGGTTCATGGTTTAATATTGTCACGCCATGAGTAAGAAGGTTATTAATAATTGGATACACAGCATTATTTCGGTCTTTTAAAGAATATCTCTTTCCATTTTGACATACATTACAAACCTTATTTTGATTTATAATTTTTTTTAAAAGACAATGTTTTAAAAGCATCAATTCAATTCTCCCATAGATTAGAACTTCAGCATTGATATTTTCCGAATAATAACTCATTAATTTTTCAATTTGCCCCATTGTAAGTTCAACCGAAAGCATTAAACTACGACACGAAGGTATCAAGTAATCAAACGTATAATGATTATAAACATTCAAATGATAATCGGCGATTTGACTAGGATATTTTTCTAGGCTAGCATAATCAGTAACTAATAAATTTTCATAAGAATAATCATGAACATTTTTATCTCTAGGGATTTTATAAATAAAATAAGGTTCCATTAACGAAGAATCATCAACAATAACATTCATAATTCCTAAATCTTTGCAGGCTTTGACCTGCTCTTTAGTTCTTACTAAAACATTAATAACCGGACCATATTCGGGCATTTTTATAATACTACGATTGAATTTGCATTCTTGATATTGAACTTTTTTATTTTCGCGAAGTTCTTTAAGCTTGTTTAAAGCTTCTCTTCGAAGTTTATTCAAAGACCCAATTGATATAAAAATATTATCATCTAAATTTACTTTAACATTTATTGCCGAAAATGGTGTATTACCACATTTTGATAAAGCAGTAATTATTCTGTCTTTAGTAATCGGTTGATTAATACTTTGACTAACTACATCACCAGTTATCACAATTTCATTTTCTTCATCTTTAACACAAAGAGATAAAGGTTGATTAACATAGGCAGAGATACTAATTTCAACTTCAATCTTCTTAATAATATTTTTAGGAATATCCATAAGTGGGTTTGTAAGTAATACCTCATCTAAAGATTTAATATGCAAAAAATTATCAAGATAAATTACATCGCCTTTTTTGGCTTCACTAATTAAATTATCTTTTTGATCATATAAAAAATTAATTACGCAACCTTTATCATGATTTTTAAAACGAATTGCTTCGAATTGTTTTAAATTCTCATCAAGTTTAATTTTAATCTTCTTATTTGTAACAGCGATAACCGTTCCCAAATGGATTCCCATATGATTTGGTGCCTCAGGATTCATAATGTCCAAATCTTTAAACAAAAAACCTTTGGTATATTGCCGATTAAAAATTGCTTTAAGTAAGCAAACATCTTGGTGATCCACAGTTAACTGTTCACCATTTTCATATTGGTCAATGAGTTTCCGGTAAATTCTAGTAACAACCGCAACATATGCTGGAGATTTCATTCTCCCTTCAATTTTAAAAGATACAATATCACTATCTAAAAGTTCTTTAAAATCTTCAAAAGAATACAAATCTTTAGGGCTTAATAAATAATCGCCTTTTGTTTTTATCTTTTTGTTATTTTCTAAAAGTTCATAAGGAAGTCTACACATTCCAGCACATTCACCACGATTACCACTTCGATTTAAGATTATCGATGAAAACAAACATTGACCACTATAACTAATACATAAAGAACCATGAATAAAAACTTCTTTTTCTAAATCAGTTTCAATATCTTTAATATCATCTAAAGACATTTCTCTAGCAAATACCACTCTTTTAATACCTAGTTTACGTAAAAATTCTAAAGATTCAGCACTATGATTATGCATCTGTGTTGAAGCATGAATTTCTAAATTAGGCAAGGTTTGATGCACTAAATTTATTAAACCAACATCTTGCATTATTACAGCATCTACTCCATGTTTATGAAGCATCCTTATATAGTTAAAAGCCTCTTCTACTTCCTCATCGTGTATCAAAGTATTTACAGTAACATATATTTTAACATTATATAAATGACATAGTTTAATTGCTTCCAACATTTCATCATCTGAAAAATTATTAGCAAATGCCCTGGCTCCAAACTTTTTACCGCCAAGATAGACCGCATCAGCCCCATTATTAATCGCGGCATTTAATGATTCAAAATTACCTACTGGAACTAATAATTCATGTTTCTTCTTCATTTTTTTCACCTGCTTACTAAATATTATAATTTATGATAATCTTTTAGCCAAGAAAAAAATCACCGAAGTGATTATTTAAAATGGTTCATTTGAGCCATGATTTGCTTAACTTGTTTTTGACTAGGTTTTCTTCCCATTCCACTCATCATCGCTTCAATCATTTTTTCATTTATCGGAGGATTTTTCTCAAGTTGTTTTTTAGTCACTGTTCTAGCAATTAAAAAGCCTAAAACAATACCAACAATTAGAGAACAAATACTCCATATTATTGTTTCTAACATAATTATCTCCTCTAGTTCATTTTACTACATTTAAAAGACTTTAACAATAGATTTCATCTAGCCAAAAATAATCTTTGTTCTCAAAATCACAAGCAAATAAATTAAATCCCGTCAACTTTTTTAAAAGTTCCAGTTTTGTATTGTTTGAATTACAAACCAAATAACTATTCTTAACTATAATATTGCAAGTTTCATCTTTATACTTATTGTAATAATTATGGTGATCTTTGGTATACATGTAATGTTGGTTACCCTTGTATTCTTCGGTTATTTTTTGATTTAACATCGCTTTGTTGAACTTGGCGGCTAATTGTTCATATAAAGTACTAGCCATACCTAAATCATTTCGGTCTGCCAAATAAATCGATTCAAAACTTTTAAATAGCATATATGGACTATCTTTTGTTAAAATACTCATTTCCTTATTTACATTAAATATATAATATGTTCTCACTTTTCTTCACCTAAAAAAAGATTACCATATTGTCGAAAAAAAATATGTCGAATTTAGTTAGATTCGAACATATTTTTAACTTTTATTAATAAACTATTATAATCAAAACCGACAAACTTTAAAGCATCGTCCTTTTTGCCAGAAACGCCAAAGGTATCAATTCCTATCGTGCATGTATGATCTGATGCAAAACGATTCCATAACATTGTTGAACCAGCCTCTAAAGTTATTCTTTTTACTTCTTTCGGCAAAAGTTTTTCTTCATATACTGGATTTTGTTTTAAGAATAGTTCCATCGACGGCATCGATACAATTCGCAAATCTAATCCTTGAGTAAATAATTCTTCTGCAATTTTTAAAGCCGTTCCCACTTCGCTTCCGGTAGCGATAATTATTCCATCTAAATGTTCTTTTTCTTTACGAACAATATATGCGCCATATTTTACATATTTACCATTCGTATGTTTTTGAATACTCATTTTTTCCTTACTCAAAACAATACTAATAGGTTCATTATTTTTAATTGAATATTCCCAAGCACCAATAATTTCATTAATATCTGCTGGTCTAAAGACTGTCATATTAGGAATGCTTCGAAGCATGGTTAATTGCTCTATCGGCTGATGAGTCGGGCCATCACCGCCTATTGATACGGAATCATGGGTAAAGACATAAGTAACAGGTAACTTCATCATCGAACTTAAACGCATCGCTGGCTTCAAATAATCGGCAAAACTTAAAAATGTTGAACCATAAACCTTTAAACCCGATAAAGCCATTCCGTTTAAGATTCCTGCCATTGCATGTTCTCTAACACCAAAAGCAATATTTCTTCCCGTCGGATTATCATGGCTCATCATTCCACTTTTTTCAATTATTGTTTTCGTTGATGAAGATAAATCGGCACTGCCTCCTAAGAAAAAACGGGTCTTCGGTGCAATAAAATTCATTGCTTTCTGGTTAGAAATTCTGCCCTCTTCACAATATTTTTCGTTAATTTGATAATTTGCACTATCAAAGTCAATAAAAAGTTCATTTTTTTCTAGTAAATTAATTATTCCTACTAAATCTTTATTTCGACTTTCTTTGGCTTCATTATATTCTTTTAACCAATTTTCATATTTTTTATTAACTCTTTTAAGAATTGAATCAGTTACATAATTTTTAACTTCTTCATTATAATTAAAAGAATCTAATGGCAACTTATACTTTTGTTTTAAATTTAGTATTTCTTCATTAGAAATCATTTTAGCATGAGCCGTATTTGTTCCTTCATAAGAAGTATCCTTACCTATTTTGGTATTAACTATAATAATTGAAGGCATATCACTTTTACGCGCATCTTTGATAGCGGAACTGATATCACTTACGTTATTACCATTTTTAACTACATGAACATCAAAATCCAAAGCTTCAAATCTACCTTCAACATCTTCGGTGCAAGAACTTTGAACTTCACCATCTAATTGAACTTTATTGCTATCATATATAATAATTAACTTATTGAGTTTTTGGGTGGCAGCAAAAGATAACGCTTCATAACTAATGCCTTCCTGTAAATCGCCATCACCACATAACACATAAGTATAATAATCTACTAAGTGACTTTTTTTATTAATATTTTTACAAATGCTTTCAAAATATCTTTCTGCTAAAGCCATCCCAACAGCAGTAGCTATTCCCTGACCTAAAGGTCCAGTAGTAGTTTCAATACCTAAAGCTTTATTATACTCAGGATGGCCTGGGGCATATGAGTCAACATCTCTAAATCTTTTTAAATCATCAAGAGTAATATCAAAACCCGCCATATGTAACATAGAGTATAGCATTGCCGATCCATGTCCGGCTGACAAAACAAAACGATCACGATTCATCCAATCAGGTTTGTTTGCCAAAACATTAAGTTCATTTAAATATAATGCATACAAAATTGGGGTCGCTCCCAAAACAATTCCAGGGTGTCCACTTCCCGCTTTTGCAATCATATCTATTCCTAACATTTTTATTGTATTTATTGCTAAATCGTTTTTAATTGCCATCTTTTACCACTTCCTATTTTATAATTTTACCATTAATTTTTAATAATGTAAAATTTATTTCTGGCATCCTGCGGATATGCCAAACGACGATGAACTCGCAGAGGTCGAATTATTATTAGTACATAAAAATATTGCTCCCAAAACAATTACTAAATAAAATAAAACGATTCCTCCATAATTCACTAAAACTTTTTTCATTTGTATCACATCCTTCGTTACAAATATACAGCGAATTTTTGTTCGTGTCAATCATAATAAAAACATTTGTTTGACTTTTGACACGCAATATTGTAAAATTAAAGTATCAAAGGAGATGAAATCTATATGTCTAATGATAATCTTACTAAGCGCCAAAATGACGTATTAAAATTTATAAAAAAATATACAGCAGCACATGGTTATCCTCCAACTATTAGAGAAATATGCGAAGGCGTAAACTTATCAAGCCCTGCTACTGTATTCGTACATATTAAAAATTTAGAAAAAGCTGGATTTGTTCGAAGTTCTAATAATAAATTCAGGACTTTGGAACTTTTAGTCGATAATGAATACGAAGACAAAAAAGAAAATATTGTTAAAGTTCCTTTACTAGGCAAAATTACCGCTGGAAATCCAATAACCGCAATTGAAACTCCAAATGAGTTTTTTGATTTACCAGCATCGCTAATTCCCGCAGCTGCCGAAGTATTTACTTTAAGAGTATCTGGTGAAAGTATGATTAACGCTGGAATTCACGATGGCGACTATATCATCGTCAAAAGGCAAAACAATGCCAAAAATGGGCAAATCGTTGTAGCAATGACCGAAGAAAATGAAGCAACATTAAAAACATTTTATAAGGAAAAAGACCATATTAGACTTCAACCAGAAAACGATACAATGGATCCAATCATCTTACCTAACTGCACAATTTTAGGATTAGCAATCGGTTTGTACCGCAAAATATAATCAAAAACACTGCTTATCTTATAAAGATAATGCAGTGTTTTTTTATCCCAAGATTTATTTAATTATATAAGGATTAGTTTGCGTTCCCTCTCCTGAATCAATGCTTACACTAGCTTTTGCTATAATCATTCATAAATACTGGAAATACCAAAATATTCTTCCATCGTAATCCAATTCCCATTATTATAAAGTTTAAAAGCTAACTCTTCTCCAACATACCTTATATGCCAAGGTTCGTATTCATACCCAGTTATATTTTCCTTACCTTCGGGATACCTTATTATAAAGCCATATTTATGACAATTTTGATTTAGCCATTTGCTTTCCTGCGTATCTTTAAATAAATTGTTTACAGTATTAAGATCAATAGCTAATCCCGTCTGATGTTCAGAGTATCCAGGCCTTGCAGAATATTTATCTGCTATCTCTTGGCCATCTTTTTGAACATAATTGGTATATAACACATTTTGAAAAGTATATGACCGATATCCCGTAGATGCATATATATTTAACCCCACTACTGCGGCATCATTAACGAGCAGTTTAAAAGCTTGATTTACATGATTCGAAATGCTACTGCGATTATTTAATTCAACTAAGTCACTAGGAACATAATCTTTCGGAATACTAAAAGTTTTATTAACAATAACATGATTATCTATAAAAGTCACGCCGTCTTCAACCTTTAAATGAAATCCTTTCAAGGTCGTTAATTCATAATTTGTTTTAAGCTCCGGTGTTGATTTTAGAATATTAACCGTCAATGAAAATGGAATTTTCACAGTATTTCCGGCCCCGTCAACGACTACATAATATAAATGATAAATATCATTAATCGTTAAGTCGTACGTTCCCTCGATATTAATAACAAGCTTTTTATTGCTATTATCCGAAATATGTAAATGGGAAAACAAATCCAATTTACTTTGACCATTAAAAGTAAGATTTTTTACGCCTTCAATAAATGGAATTTCATAGTCAGACCACACTTTTTGATCAATTTGTTCTTTATATATAATTTTTAATTCATAAAATAATAATACAGCAATTACTACTAAAAAAACTGCTATTACAAAGCAAATTTTTCTCATTAATTGCATTAATCCTTTCGATAAAAAAAGCTGTAATTTATACAGCTTTTAATTTTTTTATATTTTCATTATAATCTTCACTATCAGTAATATATGAACCACTAACAACCATATCAACTTGTAAATCTTTTAAATAATTAATTGTTTCTTCGTTTATACCACCATCAACAGCAGTAAAAAAGTGAAAATCATTTTTTAAAATATTTAGTTCAGCAAATTTTTGTAAAACCTCAGGCATAAATTTTTGGCCACCTTTACCAGGAACAACACTCATAATTAAAACTTCATCAATCAATGGTAAATATGATTTTAAAATATCTATTTCCTCATCAGGATTCACTGCTATTCCTACTTTCAGGCCAATACTTTTTATGTAATCAATTGTTTCTTTTGGTTCTTTACATCCATCTAAATGAATTGTTACAGTATTAATATTTAAAAGAGCTAAATCATCAATATATTTAAGAGGCTCTTTTACCATCAAATGAACGTCTAATGGTTTATGAGCATTTTTTAACAATTTAGTTATTTCACCAATTGTAAAGTTTTTAGCCTCAACATATTTACCATCACATAAATCGACATGGATAAAATCCGCTATTGAAGCATCAATTTTTTCAATACACTTTTTCTTATTATCACTTTTTAAATAACTTACTGCTACTTTCATTATGCTCCTTAATAAACTTTTTATAATTGTTATAACGACTTTCTAAAATTTTTTTACCAACCTTTGGAAAAACATTGCAACCATCAGTGTTTATATGACTACAATCATGATATTGACAAGGATAATCACTAAATTCATTAAAACCATTTCGAATTTGTTCAACTGTCAAATTAGTTAAGTCTAATGAACTAAACCCTGGAGTGTCCGCGATATAAAAATTTTCAATTTTATATAAACTAACATATCTTGTGGTATGAACACCACGATTTAAACTTTCAGATATGGGATTAGTTTCCAAATGCAAGCTATCATCAATCATATTAATAAATGTTGATTTTCCTGCACCCGTTTGTCCACAAGTAACCACTACTTTATCATGAACTAACATTTTAAATTTCAAAACATTTTCATTTAAAATGGCATCATATCCGGCATTTTTATAATATTTCATTATTTTTTTAAAATCTTTTTGTTCATCTTCAGTTAATAGATCAGTTTTAGTAAAGCAAATAACAGGACGAATATTATTAGCTAGTACATGAACAAGCAATTTATCCAATAAAATTAAATCTAAATCAGGCTTTTTTACACTTGTAATAATTAAAGCAATATCAACATTAGCGATATTTGGACGATGCAAATAATTTTTTCGAGGTAATATTTTCGTAATTTGCAACTCTTTTTCATTAATTTCGACATAATCGCCCACTAAGGGAGTTATTTTTTCTTTACGAAAAATTCCTCTTAAAACACAGGTATAATCCTTATCATTAACATCAACAATATATTTTGTACTATTAATATTCTTAATTCGCCCTTTTAACATAATCCCCCATCACAATCGCTACCAGAATTTGAAGTATCAATATCAAGCTTAATAGTTAAATTTGCTCCACTTGTTACTTTACTTCCTGCCGAACGATTTTGATTAACTATTTTGTAGTCATTATATTCATTAACATTATCAGCATTAATTACTAAAGTTTTCCCCTCATTATCTTTAAAAGTTACTCTGATACTATATTCTTTAGCAAAATCAATTACATCAGATACCATGTACGTTCCATCCGTAAAATCAGGATATAAGTTTTTGATATTTGGCACATATAGTGTAATTGTATCACCTTTAGTAAGCGTTTTTCCTTCTTCAACAGACTGTCTAATAATATTATTTGCCTCTATATCTTCATCACTATCAGGATCAACATCTTCATACTCGACAATTACTTTCAAACCGTGTGCTTGTAATGTCCCTCTAACATAATCAACATTTTGGCCGTAATAGTCTTCAATTTCCACTTGCTTACTTCCCGTAGAAATATAAATTTTTATCTCTGATCCTTCTTTACGCTTAGTATTTTCAGCCGGATTTGTTCTAGTTACTTTTCCAGCTTCAATTGAAGAATGACTCTCTTCGATGGTTTCAGTAATCTCAAATCCTTTTTCTTGCAAAATATCAGTTGCTTGTTCAATTGTCATATTACTAACATCAGGAACAAGAACTTGGTCAGTCTTCGTCATCACAGGAAGTAATAATACCACTGTTGTTATTAAAACTACAATTCCAGTAAATATAGACATCAAAATTATGATTGTTTTATTTTGTTTTCTAGATAAATCTCCTTCAGTAATTTTTTTAGCAATAACCTCTTCTTTTTCTTTTTTATTATCATTAGATTCTTTTTTTACTTTAAGCATCTTTGTTTCATCGTAATCATGTTCAGGAAATTTATAAGTAACTTTAGCTTCATTCCTTCGTGATTCTTCTAAACATGTTTTTAAATCTTCATGCATTTCAATTGCATCAGCATATCTGTTTTTAGGATTTTTAGCCGTTGCTCGAATAATAATATTTTCAATACTTTGCGGAACATCGGGAAGTTCATTACGCAAACTAGGAATCGCTTCTTTTAAGTGTTTTAAAGCTATTTCAACGGCATTATCGCCACGATATGGAAGCTTACCAGTTAAAAGTTCATACATTAAAATTCCTAAAGAATAAATATCACTTTGAAGAGTGGCACCTTTACCACTTGCTTGTTCCGGTGGTAAATAATGAACTGAACCCATAACCGAATTTGTTTGTGTTAACTGCGTAGAATTCATAGCTACCGCAATCCCAAAATCAGTCAGTTTTACTAGGCCATTTTCTAAAATCATGATATTTTGAGGTTTAATGTCGCGATGGATAATATACTGCTCATGGGCAACCGATAACCCACTTGTTACCTGAAGCATTATATCTACGACTTCCGAAAGCGTTAATTTGCCTCTCTTTTTAATCAAATTTTTTAAATGTTTGCCTTCAACATATTCCATGACAATATAATACTCGCCATTATCTTCGCCAACATCATATACTTCGACAATATTTTCATGAGATAAAGAAGACGCTGATAACGCTTCCCTTTGAAAACGACGGACAAATTTTTCGTCAGTAGCAAGATCTCCTCTTAAAACTTTAACAGCAACATTTCGTTCTAATATTGTATCGAAAGCTAAATATACATTAGCCATCCCGCCTTCACCAACACTTTTGATAATTTGGTAACGATCACTTATTTTTTGTCCTTTCGCAATCACTTATTATCACCCTTTTCTTTTTCTAAAAATGCCACCGAAACATTATCATTTCCGCCCCTGGCATTACACTTTTGAATTAACTTTTGAACTTTAGCTTCAATTGAACTGTCCTTTTCTGTTAATACTTTTTCAATTTGCTCATCAGATATCAAAGACGTAAGGCCATCACTGCAAAGCATAATTCCTTCATTTTTTACGTCAACATCAAAGATATCAAGTTCCGCCTTTTCAGTGGCGCCCAAAGCCCTCATTAAAACATTTTTCTTAGGATGATATTTAGCTTGTTCTTCAGTTAAATTACCTGCTTGAACAAGTAAATTCACAAGGGTGTGGTCCTTTGTTACTTTATGTAACTTACCATTTTTAAGAACATAGCCCGAAGAGTCGCCAATATTCCCAAATATTAAAAAGTCACTTGTTAAAATTGCGACTACCAAGGTACTGCCCATTCCTACTGAATCTTCATGTTCTTTAGTATAATCAAGTATACTACGATTTATTTCATTAACATTATCATTTAGCCAGTTTACGGCATCAAGTTTTGTACCGATACTAGCAATATCTGTAAACCTTTTTCCTAAATGAGTAATCGCTATCGAAGATGCTACTTCACCTTTACGATGGCCTCCCATACCGTCGGCGACCATCAACAGATATTCATTACTTTTATTTTTTAAAATAGTGACACTATCTTCATTATGAGTTCTTACTCGTCCAGCATCAGTTAAATAAAATGTTTTCACTCTATCACCTATCTTTAATACATTATATCATTAATCAATTCAATTTACTACATTTCTTTACTACGTAATTGACCACAAGCCGCAGAAATTTTAGTGCCAAACTTGCGACGAACAGTTACCTCAATACCTCGTTTTTTTAAAGTATTAAAAAACTCGTCAATAACTTCTTTAGAACTCGCTTTAAACTGAATATTATTAGTTTCATTATAAGCAATTAAATTTACATAAACATTCATTCCGCGAATTAAATCTGAAAGTTCATGAGCACATGACACACTATCATTAATTCCCTCAAGCATGACATATTCTAAAGTCACTCGCCGGTTGGTTTTAGCAATATAGTCTTTTAATACACTAATTAATTCGCTTAACGGGTAAGCATTAGCTATCGGCATAATTTTCTTTCTTATTTCATCATTCGGTGCATGTAAACTGATTGCCAAATTAATCTGCAATCCACATTCAGCAAATTCTTTAATCTTAGGAACAATCCCACAAGTTGATACAGTAATATGTCTAGCACCAATTGCCATTGTTTTAGGGTCGTTAATAATCTTTATAAAATTCATGACATTTTCATAATTATCAAATGGTTCACCGATTCCCATAATAACAACACTATTAATTTTAGTTTTAGCTATTTCTTCCACCAAAATTATTTGCTCAACCATTTCATAAGTTTCTAAGTTACGCACTTTTTTTAAACGACCGCTTTCACAAAACTTACACCCCATATTACAGCCAACTTGACTCGATACACAAATGCTTGTTCCATAATCATGGTACATTAAAACCGCTTCAATCTTTTGACCATCTAAAAGCCGAAACAAAAATTTTTTAACATCAACATCTTCCTCTACTTTTTCAAGCTTAATAAAGTCTAATGAATAAGTATCTTTTAAATATTGACGATTAGAAATATTAATATTAGAAAACAAATCAATATCATATATTTTCTTTTGATATATCCAATCAAAAACTTGCGAAGCCATAAACTTCTTAAAGCCGTTAGCTATTAATACATTTTCTAACATTTCTTTAGAATAATTAAAAATATTTTTCATAAACAAATTATAACACTAATTATATTCACTTGCACACGTTTTATTTGCTTCTTAAATAAAAAAGCCTCTTAAAAAGGCTTTATGATCCATGTTGAATCGATTTTTTTATTTTCTTTAAACCAGCACAATCTTTATACTTTTCATAAAACTCATTATTCAACCATAAATAACACCAATTATCAAAACGGTCCTTTAATGAATGAACAGGTTTTAATTTAATATCAATTTTTGGTATTTCTGTTTTAACATCTGGCTCATTTCCCTTTAAAAAGCGCAAATATGATAAAAGTGTTAAAACTTCAAAAACGTATAAAGGCGCAAAAATTGCCCCAAATAATTTGGTTTGATTATAACTCAAAATGTTATTTATCAACCCCGCCGGCAAAAACGTCAATGCTTTAATATCAATTAACAAATAAAGCGAAATTACTGTAAAAGAAATAATCCAGGTTTTCAGCTTTCCCATATTAGAACTTTTAACATTTTCATTATGATGATATTTTATTGTTTGAACAACTATAATTAAAGCTTCAAAAATAATTGGGACAATTGCATACTTAGTTATGGTAAATAAAACAATCAAATTAGCTACTGAAAACATTTTATCCGCCACACCATCGTAAGTACTACCGAAGAAGGTTGAAGCGTGACATTTACGAGCAATTACGCCATCAATCCAATCAGTAAAATAACAGCCCATCGAAAGTAAAGCCGCTGCGACTCCACCATGTTTCAAATAAATTGGTAGCAAGCAACCAACCCCTACAACCCGTACTGTAGTTAGCAAATTAACAATAACTATCGCCATTTTTTTCATACTTCCCCACTTTTAATAATTTAATTCTTTTATCTCATTAACATTACTAAATTCTAGCAAATAATTGTTATCGCCTTCAATTATTTCAATTCTAGCGATATTATCATTTGCTACAACAATTTTAACATAAACCCCATTAATTTGAAAGCGATATTCATTATCAAATTTAGTATATGTTTGTCCCTCTAGTAATTCTATTATTTTATCCACAGAAAGATACCCATTATAAACATTGGTTGTTTTATCTTCTTGCAAAACACGATTTCCTAATTCATCTTTATAGATTTGCACACCATTTAAATAGTATTTTTCAATTCCTAAAACACTTTCTTTATAACCAGTAGTTTCATTCCCCATCATGGTTCCTTTATAAATTACCCTTGCATCTAAAGACGTAACAGTATATACATAATCAAAATTATAACGAAGCAGACTTTGTTTTAAATCTTCAAAATATATTGATTCTGAATGCTCATTGTCTTCCTCTGGAGAAACCGTATTATTTGTTTGATTAGCTAGATATTTTTGATACGGAGAAACAAATTCCGCAAAAACATATACAATAAAAAAAATCCAAAAAATTAAAAAGATAATAGCTCGAACCCGTTTGTTTTGCCACAAATTAATTAACAAATTATTCTTTTCCAATGTACATCCCCTCAACTTTTTGAACCCCATTTAAATATGCTACAATATCCATTTCTTTTTTACCAAAGGGTTTAATTCTTTCTAATTTGACAATCCCATCAGTACAATCAATACCCATTTCTTTTTTATCAAAGGTTATTTTACCTACGCTAGGTTTTTCTTTTTTTTCAAAAGATGCTTTTATAACCTTTATTTCTGTTTCATTAAATCTAAAATATGCAAGGGGCCAAGGACTAAACGCTCTAATCTTATTGATAATTTTTTCACCGCAATCATTAAAATCAATTAGTTCATCCTCTCGTTTAATAAGTTTAGTATAAGTAGCCAAATTACCATCCTGAGGTATTCTTTGATTAGTACGATTTACAATGCTAGGTAAGGTTTCCTCTAAAAGTTCTTTACCCAAAATAGATAATTTATCATGAAGACTACCAATTGTATCATCATCTGTAATGGCACATTTTTTCTTTGATATTATATCACCAGTATCCATTCCCTCATCCATGTACATAATAGTTACGCCAGTTTCTTTTTTACCATCTAAAATAGCCCATTGCATCGGCGAAGCTCCGCGATATTCCGGAAGCAAAGAAGCATGAACATTAATACATCCTAATTTTGGAATATCTAAAATTGCTTTAGGTATTATTTGGCCATACGCACACGTAATAATGATATCAGGATTTATTTCACTAATTATTTCAAAATCCTTACGGATTTTTAAAGGTTGAAAGACCTCAACATTATACTTGATAGCTAATTTTTTAATTGGAGAAAAAGAAATCTTTTTATCGCGACCAACTTCTTTATCTGGCTGAGTTACAACTAGTACTACATTGGTATTTTCAATTAAATACTCAAGAACCGGAACCGCAAAATCCGGTGTTCCCATAAAAATTACCTTTAAGTCTTTCATTAATATCACCAAGTAAAATTATACTATATTTAGAGGCAAAAGAAAACACAGTAAAACCCTTTTTATCTAATCATTACTGCCTCCACCAGTTTCAGTTACTTTCCCATCAAAAGTAAAGATGCTTGCATTATAATTGTCCGTTTTTTGCGTAGTTACCGTTATCGTAAACATATTAGAAGTTGCATTTTGGCCTTCAAGAGAATAGCAAGATATTCCACCAAGACAAACGTCAAATGAGATGACGCTTTACTTTCTTGTGTTTTAATTAAAGATTTTCTATTATGTGAAATATAACCAGTCATCATTTATTACGCCTACCCTTATTTTTCCGCATAATATCAAAAAAAAAAAAAAAAAAAATCAAGTAATTTACTTGATTTAATTTACTACCTGGTGTCCTGTTGGAGATTCGAACTCCAGACCCTTTGATTAAAAGTCAAATGCTCTACCTACTGAGCTAACAGGACAAAAAACTTGAATGGCTGCCTCGGATGGATTCGAACCATCGGAATGTCAGAGTCAAAGTCTGATGCCTTACCACTTGGCTACGAGGCAATCAAATGGTGGAAGGATA